>NZ_CP108518.1:0-301071 GCF_035989885.1 Streptomyces sp. NBC_01232 | reverse complement strand
GGTACGGCAAAGGTGCTCCACGGGTCTGTGTAGTCGGTGCCCTCTTCCGAGAGGTCTTCGAAGCCGGAAGCTGTGGGCCTGCCGTAGTAGGTGGGATCCCCAGGATCGACTTCGGCTCCCAACAGGTCGGAAACGGCACTCAACAGGGAAGCCAGCCGCGGCGCGTTCGCCGCGGCGACCTCGGGCTGGGGGCGTTCCCTCACGTCCAGGGTCATCCAGGCGTCGGAGTACGCCGCAAGCGACACGATGGTGTGCCCGCCGGGCCAGAGGAGCAGCCGCAACGCGAAGAGACGCTCAGAGCGATGCGCGCCGCCGTCGGCGTCCAGCCATTCGCCGGGCAGCACGCTCCACATGTGCAGGGTCGCGTTATGGTCGAACCAGGCCCGGCTCTCTTCCACCGCGCCCTCGAGGCGCCCGTTTCCCTCCCACTCGTACCGCGTGTCCCGCGGCGCCGCCAGCGTGACGACCTTGACTCCCCCGTGTCCCCAGCCATCGACGATACCGAGGAGGGAACCGAGAGAATGGACTCGGTCGAAGAGATGGAGCGCCTGGCGCGCACCCTGCTGTCCGGAGACGGCAATCGTCGTCTCCCAGAACCATTCGCCTACAGGGTCCGTGGTGATCACAACATGTCCTTTAAATCGGTCTTTGAGCCCGGGGGAAGACCAGCGTCCCGTCATCGAGCCGGATGACGAAGGTCACGTCCTTGCCGGCTTCGAAGCGACCGCGGCCGTTGTGGTGGATCTCCATCAGCCTCTCGACAGCGCCTTCCGCTGTCCACTTGGCGACGCTACCCTGCCCGTCGACGAGCATGATGCGGTGATCGCCCACTGAGTGAGTGAGCTGCCCGAGATTCTTGCCCCGGGTTATTTCGGAGACGAGGTCCAGTGGATTGTTGAGCCGCTTCATCTGATAGACGAAGGCATTGCCGTTATCATCCAGCAGGCGTACGTCGGCGTCCCCACCCGCATCGTTCTTGATCTCGAAATCGATTCGATCACCCGCGAACCCGCTCCGCGCCAAATCGTCGGCCGGTGCGGGTGTGGTCCGGGACCAGCACCCGCATTCGGTTGGCCAGCAGTCCGGCGAGCGCGGCGGCGGCGCCGGCCGGATCCCCCGCCCGCCCCTGCCAGTGGGCGAGGTCGTGTCGGGTGGTGAGGGTGTCGGGGTGGTCCGCGCCCAACCCCCGAACCCTGTCGGGCAACAACTCGGCGAGCGAGGCGGCGACACCATCCGCTTCCCCGGCCGGCTCTCCGGCTGATTCCGATTGGTGGAATGATTGTCTGTCAGAGAGGCGTGGTGGGGGGTGGGGTGCGTGACGGCTCGCGGCCGACTCGACCGGCGACGGTTACTGCGCAGGGGAACTACACGCATGCTGTTCGGTGCCGTTCTCTGATCCCGTTGGGTAGTTCGGGACGGGGACCGGGGAGGCGTGCGGCTGCCAGGTGAGAATCCAGCCGGCGGTGAGCGCCGCCGCGCCGCCCGCCAGAGTGATGGCGCCGCCGGTTCCGATGACTGCGGCCACCGAGCCGAAGCAAACCGGCCCGACGCCCTGCAGCGTCATGCCGCCGGAGCCGAGCAGACCGAAGGCCTGGCCCTGGCCATCCTGCGGCAGGGCGTCCAGGAACGGCCGTTGCAGGCCGAGACCGTAGGCGAATCCGAAGCCGCTGAGCAGCAGCAGACAGGACGAGACGCCCACTCCGGGCTCGGCAGCGAAGCCGACCAGCGGCAGTCCCATCAGCGCAATCAACGGGACTACCAGTCGCTCCCGGCTGGGTGGTAGTAGGAGTCGGCCCACCAGCAGGTCACCGACGAGCATGCCGACCGGCAGACAGCCCATCAGCACCGCGTACCAGCCGGGCGCGAAGTGGCGTCCTCCGGCGTAGGCGACGATCAGGCCTTCCGCGCCTGCAACGAACGCGGGCGGTAGCCACTGGGCCAGCATCAGTCGTCGCACCGTGCGTTTGCGCAGCAGCAGGCCGGTACCGTGCAGGCTTGCCCGGACGGCCCCGCCCTCGCCCCGAGCGCTGCCGGGTGTGCCGCCGAACTCTCCCGGCTGCAGCCGGGGTAGCCGGATGCGGATAGCAAGCGCGCAGCCGAGGTAAAGGGCGGCGCTGACCGCGAGCGCCCGGCGCGGGCCGAGTGCCGCGACGACCGCACCTCCCAGCGCCAGACCGAACAATTGCGCGCCGGAGGAGGCGATGTTGTTCAGTGAACGGCCCAGTACATAGGCGTCGCCCTCCAGCGACTGCGCGACCAGCCGACTCGACGCGCCGTGAAACACCGGTGTGGCAAGGGCGACCAGCGCCACGACACCGAGGCTTGCCGCGACCGGCATCCGCACCAGGGCGAGCAGCAGAGCGGTGGCGCACGTCAAGGCGTAGCCGCCGGTGATGAGCGCGCGGGGCGGCAGCCGGTCGGCCAGTGAGCCCAGCAGCAGCGAGCCGAACAGCTGCGGGATGAAGCCGATACCGAAGGCCAGTGCGCTCAGCAGCGCGGAGCCGGTGGTCGCGAAGACCAGCACCGAGAACGTGGTGATCCGCAGCGAGTCCGCGGTGATCGCGACGGTGCGGGTTGAGAAGAGCAGCCGGAATCGCGGCTCGGCCAGCACCTTCCGGTAGGTGGCACGGTGGTTGACCTGCGCGGGTTCGGCGGTTGGGGTCATGACGCCCAGCCTCGCCGTGCGCTCACGCCACTCACCAATGATTCGTCACTGGACGAATCGGAGCGGACGTTCCGGGGTAGCATGGCTGGGTGCTGCGCTTCGAAGTCTCCGTTGAGGACCTGCTGCGCAGCCGCTTCGCGCTGTCGCCCGCACTGGACCTCTGTTTGCTGCTGCGCTCGCTCGCCGGCCAAGGCCAGCCGCTGCCGCGAGCCTGGGCCGCCCGGCTCATGCCGGTCTTTGAACGGCTTCGCTGCGAGACCGAACTGGACGCCGCCCTCGCGCTGCAGGCCCCGCAAGGCGGACCGAACTTCGTCGCCCCGCCCCCGCGCGGCCTCAACCAGACCTGGGCTGACGACCTGTCCGTGATCCGGGCCACACCGCTGGAAGCGGCCCGCCACGAATTCGCCGCCACCGCGACCGGACCGTCCGCCCGTGATCCCCGCGTACGCGCTGTGCTGGACTCGGCGGACGCCGTCTCCAGGATCGCCGAGGCGATGGACCAGGCGTGGCACGAGCTGCTCGCCGCGGACTGGCCGCAACTGCGCGCGATCTGTGAACGCGATGTCGTGTACCGGGTGGGTGTGATCGGCGAACGCGGATGGGCCGCGACCATCGAGAGCCTGCACCCGGGCGTCGCCTGGCACGCTGGCGGTATCGAGATCGGCTTCTTCCGAGGCGGAACAGTCCGCCTCGCGGGCGACGGGCTCCTGCTGATCCCTTCGGTCTTCGTCGGGCATATCGCCGCCCACATGGAAGACCCCTGGCCCAGGACCTTGGTCTATCCTGCCCGCGGCACCGCCGCCCTGTGGGGCGAACAGGCGACCGTCCCCCAACCGGACGCGCTGACCGCTCTGGTCGGCCGGGCCCGAGCCCGGCTGCTGTTGGCGCTGGACGGCCCGGCGAGTACCAGCCACCTCGCCCGAAGCCTCGCCATGGCACCCGGCGCGGTAGGAGACCACCTCGCCATCCTGCGAGGCGCGGGACTGCTCGTCCGCGCCCGGTCCGGACGGTCGGTGCTCTACCGGCGCACCCCGCTCGGCGAGGCACTGGTCGCCGGTTCGGGCTGAGGGCTCAGATCAGTGGGGTGGCTGGTGCGTTCGGTGCGTGAGGTGTTCGACGAGTCGGAGGCGGCGGGTCTGCTGCGGGTGTCCGTCGCGGCGTGGCGGTGGGCGACGGGTTCGGGTCTGGTCCCGGTGGCGGACGCCGGCCGGGGGCGGTGGTCGAGTCCGTCGACTCCTTAGACGGTCCGTTCCGCGCTGCGGTGCCTGGTAGACGCGGGGGAGACGGCGGACCGGCTGACGGAGGCCTGGGGGTGCCGGTGCCGCCCATGCGGCCTCGGGTGACGGCGTCGGCCGTCGGGCATCTCGTGAAGGCTGGCCTGCCGGTACACCTCGGCGGCGAGGTCAGGTTCTCTGAGGTGCATCCGGAGCAGGCCGCGGCCCTGGCCCGCCGCCGGGACCTTCCTGCGCTCCTGGACCAGCACGTACCGCTCGGCCCGGACCAGGACGCCACCTGCCTCGGGGTCCGCAGGGCCGACTGGGACTGGTTCGTCCATCTCGGGTACGTCGCCTCGGTGGCCTCAGCAGAGGTCAACTACGGCCGCGCCCACGGCGGCCTGACCACCTTCCCGCTCCACAGCGCCCGCGACATCGCGCTCCTGGACGTCGTCCGGCCTCAGGTGGACTGGCGGGCGGTGAGGGAGACCCATGACGCTGCCCCGCCTGCATACCTTCGCCACGGGTTTGGAGAAAGACTGGGATGCCGTGCTCCAGGGCCTGAGCACGCGCTGGAACTCCGGCCCCGTGGAGGGCTGCGTCAATCACATCAAGATGATCAAGCGCCAGGTGTTCGGGCGGGCCAAGCTCCCCCTTCTCCGCAAGCGCGTACTTCTCACAGCAGCAGCAAACAGGTAACCCGGCAGACAGGACTGTCAGACCGCTGCGGCATGCTCGCCAGCATGAACGAAGACGCCTTCTGGCAGCTCATCGAGGACTGCAGGCCCACGGGACCCGACCCTGACGCCGAACTCCTTGCAGCCACAGTGACCGAACGCCTTGCCCAGTCCCCGTTGCCGCTGGTCATCGGCTTTGCCGAGCAACTGTCATGGGCGCTCTACCGGCTGGACCGCAAGGAGTACGGACACAACCTGTCCGATGACGCCTTCCTCTACACCCGTGCCGCGGTCGTCGCCGCCGGCCGCACCATCTTCGACAGCGCCCTCCAAGACCCTGCGGTCTTCACTCCTTACGCCATCGACCTCATCTGGGCCGAGCGCCTGCTCTACACACCGGACCGGGCATACAAGCGCATCACTGGGGAGGAGTGGGACCGCGACACGCGCTACTCCTACGAGTCGTGCTCGAACACCGAGGGCTGGGCTGATTGAACGGCATGTTCTGCGGATGGTGACGAGTCTCAGGGCCATTGATCGTTTTCACGGAATGTGTGCCAGAACCGGAAGTCGTGAACAAAGCCACCTCCCATTCCTGTGGCTTGCTATCGGTGTCGGCTGGTAGCGGGCGCTGCACCGGAGCATCGGTGCGGATGATGTTCGCGAGGACCAGGGCGTCGCCCGGGTCCGACTTCTTGCGGCTGACTCCGTGGCGGTCGCGGCAGCGGGAGGCAGCCATGGGGTTGACCGGACAGACCTTCCGGGGCACCTGCCGCAGCGTGGCAACCAGCAGGCCGCGGCTGGTCTCGATGGCCACCGGGATCGGCGTCTCCGCAGTGTCGCCGTGCTCGGCCAGCAGGTCCATGGCTCGAGGTCTCACTCGACGTGGAGTGGACCAGGGAGGGCCTTCTCAATGTCTGGTCAGCCATCAGCCTGGCCTGCTGGTGCGAGGTGGACCATAACGCTCACTACGCGACCCCGTAGAACGGACTGTCGTCGGAGCGACTTCGTTGGCTGACGCTTTCGAGACCGTGACAGGTCGGTTCATCTCGTGGCTCGCCGGGCCACGGGACCCTGAGTTCTGGAGAGCCCACGCGAGCCTCCCTCCTCGGAAGCAGAGATGAGGAGTGGGCGACTGCGGTGCGGCGACGAAGAGCGGGCTCGCTTGGGGTATCGCTGGCTCAATCATCGCCATTGTCTGTGTCCTCGTGCTCACCCTCGGTTGAGTCCGGCCCTTCAGGGCTTAGGCTCGGGAAAACCGTTGGCTGTCGGTGTTCCCTGCTGGAACGATCCTGGGATGACCGACCACCGTGACGCCGTCCTCCGCCTGTGGGGTCGCCAGCTCTACGAGCGTCAGGGCGAGCCACTCGCCTGGGCGGAGGCGGTGCTGGAGGCCACCGGTCGCCCGCAGACCGCCGTCACCGCGGCAATGTCCGGCCGGCTCGACGCCCTCGCTGATTCCCCATCGGACCGCGCATGGCTGCTGTTCCGTACGGTCGCCAAGCTGGCCGCGAACCTGCGGGGCGACGGCCGCTACGACGCGGACGTCGGCACCCGAATCGGCCCACTGGCCCTGTGGTTGGGCGAGCTCGAACCACCGCTCGCCGGCCCGCTCGGGGACGCACTCGGCCACCCGCCGGACGGTCCGACATCCCTCGTCACCGTCCACGCCTCCGAGTTGAGCGGGAACCGTACGATCCGGCTGCGGGCGATCGACGCCCTGCTGGAGTGGGTCGAGCTCGGCCAGCCGCAGGCCCGGGCGGCCCTGTCCGAGGTCGCCTCCGACCACCGGACGCAGGATGTCACCGTCTGGACCAAGGCACTCAACCGGATCGCCCTGTTCGGCGACGCGAGCGTCGAACCGGGCCTCCTGCGCGCGCTCGCCGACACCGGGCACCGCGGGGTGCGGTGGTCGGCGCTCGCCTGTGCCGAACTCGGCTTCCGCCGGGCCGTTCCGCTGATCACCGCCCTGCTGGAGCATCCCGATCCGATGGTTCGCGAGGGTGCCTGCGAGGCACTCGGCCTCCTTGAGGAACACGCCGCCGTGCCCGCGCTGGCAGCCCGGCTGAACGACGAGACCAACTGGGTACGCAGCAGAGCCGCCCTGTCACTCGGCCAAATCGGCGGCGACCGGGCACTCGCTGCGCTCTGGCAGGCCATGATCGAACGCCGGAACCCGAAGGCCAGCCATCTCGCCTCAGCGATCGCCACCTTCGGCCCGCCGGTGGTGGACGACCTGATCGCCCTCACCACCGATCCCGACCCGGACCTCCGAGCACTGGCCTGCCGCGCTCTCGGCCCCACCGCCGACGACCGGGCCCTGCCAGCACTGGAACGCCTCGCCGCCCACGACCTCGCCAGAACCACCCTCGGCGGCCTCGTGGCAACCGCCGCCAAGCAGGGACTGCGCACCGCGCACCGCATTCGCGCGCGCACCGCATCGACCTGAGCTCGACGCTCGTCTCGACTGACGTCCACCGTGTGGAGATGCGTCAGCTCTTTTGATTGAGGGCGCGGGTCAGGTCGCGGTTGGCTGCTCGGGCGGCTTCAAGTTCGGCGTGACGCTCCTCAAGCGCGCGTCAGCTCAACGTTGCTCTGTTCGAGCCTGGTGATCCGACTGTTCAGCTCGGCGACGTCGGCGGGTGGCCCGAGGCCGGAGGCCCGCCAGATCTCTTCGCCGAGCGCCTTCGACAGGCGTTCTTCGAGCTGCTGGACGCGGGCGGCCAAGCGGGCGCTGCGAGCACCTGCGTTGGCGAGATCGGCTTGAAGCGATGCCGAAGTGGCGGTTGGCCCAGTCCCGGACGGCGTGGCCGGTTCGTGCGCCGCGGTGTGGAGCGCGTCGAGGAGGTCGCGATGGCGGTACAGGAAGGTGCGGTCGACACGGGCGGTGCGGGCGATGGCTGAGGCGGTCAGTGGGCTTCCCTCCCGCTGTGCGGTGGTGATCGCGCTCGTCACGCGGGTACGGCGGCGTTCGGTGTCGGCCTGGCGGCCGTCGTTCATGGGTGTGGTCACGACGGGTGCGTCCTTGGGGGTCGGACGTCGGGCAGGGGCTGGCCGACGCGGGGCATGCCGAGGTGGACGGTGCGCGAGCGGCGCACGAGGGTGACGGCCTGTTCGATCTGCGCGCGGTCCTCGGCGGTGAGCTGGTCGAGGTCGGAGCTGACGCGGTCGATGAGCCGACGGACCCGGCTGATCTCCTCCTGCGAGGGCATGGCCTGGGTACGTGCCCATTCGTCGGCTTCGAACGCGGACATCAGGCGTTCCCGGCTTCGCAGCCGGTCGGCGAGGTGGGCTTGGAGGTCGGGGAGGGTGGACGGCATTCTTGTTCCGCCGCCGGGGCAGGTCGTCGTAGACCCAGATCTTCATCGCTTCCCGCAGCGGCTTCTGGGTGATCGCGGTGAACGGGACCACGCCGTTGTGTCCGAACACGGACATGTCCCAGATGTCCTTGACCCGCTCGGTCTCCGGCGTGGTGTTCAGGCGGGCGAGCGCCAGGTTGGCGGCGCGGATCATCATGACCTGCTCGCGGCTGTACCCGGCGGCCTCGGGATCGGCCACTTCTTCCAGACGGGTCACCTGCTGGGCACGCAGCCGGTCGTAGAGCGGGCGCAGGCACTCGGGCCGCAGCTTGAACCCGTTGTCGATCCGCGACGACAGCGCGTACAGGGCTTCGGCGACCAGCCCGTCCGGCAGACCCCGCAGGCTCACCTCCCGGGTAGAGCAGACCGCTCTCTCGGTCCGCCGCCACAGCCCTTCGTCGAAACCGGTCTGCTCGCGGACCGTGCGCAGGCGCTGGGTATGGGCCTTGCAGTACGGATACTTGCCGCTGACCCGGTCGAGGTAGCAGGCGGCGACCAGGCAGGGCCCGAGCCCGGCGAGGCCGACCACCTTGGGGTGGGCCAGGAACTCCTCGATCCCGATACCGGCCAGAGCCTGGGAGCGCTGGAGGCGGTGGGTCGCGCACAGCTTCGCGGCGGCGTTGTCCCGGGGCCGCTCACACCGGGCAACTGCGCAGGGCAGCTGCCCACCGCCCATGGTCGAGGTCTTCGGGATCCGGAGGAACTCCTCCAACGGCACATCGGTCCTGCCCCACCGCTCGATGCACCCCCGGCACATCGGCCAGGTGGCCACCGTGATCGCCAGCGGACAGTTCGGCACCGGGCAGTCCGGCAGACCGATCACCGGATGCACCCGGGGAAAGGTGATCACTCGCCGCTCCCAATCCCAGTCCAACAGCGCGAGGAACTCCGGATCGAGAGCCCTGCGGACCTCCTCCAGCCGTGCGTCCGCGGCCAGCGCCCCGGCCTCCGGCCTGATGCCCGCGACCGCGGCGGTCACTGGTCCCCCTCCCGTGCCCCGAGGGCGCGCGGAGTGGGTACCCGTTCGACCGCTGCCCGCATCCTCCCCGGATCCGGGAACCGGTACGGACCCGACGAGTCAACGCTCCGCTGCCCCAGCAACGCCTGAACCTCGTCTGGTGAACCACCCGCGTCCGCGACGTTCGACCCGAACGCCCGCCGCGCCATGTGCGGACCTACCTTCCGTGCCAGCCCCGCCCGCATTCCCAGCCGGCCGAACAGCTCGCCGATCGCCTCCGGCGCCCCCAGCGGTGCCCGAAACAGGTTCACCAGGAGGAAGTCGCTGCCCCCGGGACCGAGCAGCCGGTGGCGTTCCTCGTAGTACAGGTCGAACGCGGACACTGTCAGGAAGTCCAGCGGCGCCACCCACGCGTGCCGGGACTTCGACCAGGCCCCGTTCGAGTTCTCCCGCCTCCGTACGTGCAGGTGCGCCTCCGGGTAGTCGCAGCCCAGCGCCCGCGAGTCCGGCAGCAGATGAATGGCGCTTCGGCGCAGCCCGGCTGCCTGCCCGCGCCGCAGGCCCACCCGTCCGAGCAGCAGCACGACCAGGCAGTCCCGCGCGTTGCGGCATGCGGTGAACATCGCCACCAGCTCGGTGTCGGCCGCCCGGTCGACGTCGGTGGCCGGCTCCCTCAGCTGGTGCACGGGGCGCAGCCGGTAGAACAGGCCACCGTCCTCGCCCGTCGCCTCCGCCGGCAGGTCTCTGCTGTCGGCGAGCTCGTAGATCTGGCCCAGCACCCCGCGCTGCGCTTCGCCTGCGGACACCGCGTACGACAGCAGCCCCCCGCACGGCCACCGGGACCCGGTTGATCCGCCGCTCGCACCGCACCGGCAGCGACCCCGGGCCGGGGCGCACCACCGCCGCGACCCCGTCCCGGGGCGCCGGGGTGTACTTCAGCCATCCCATGAACAGGCCCAGATCCCGGCCCGCGTCCGGCCACGCCCGGCCCGTCGCCCCGCACCAGCACAGATACAGCGCGGCGCCGCCGGCGTACGCCTTCGTCGTCAGCTCGGCCCGGTCCCGGCCGAACCGAAGGTTCCGCAGCCAGTGATCGGCCACGGGGACGAGCTCCAGATCGTCATCAAGGACCGTCCAGTACTTCTGCCCGGACGGCATCACCACGGGAAACGCCCGCATCAGCAACTCCTGCATCGAGTCGTCCAACAATCCGCCGCAGAGCCACACCCCCCGAGAACGAATCCCAGGAGCTCAACGAACCCACCTCACCCCGCGTCACACCACAGCTGATCCACCCCGAGAGAAAGCGAGTTCGCTCCGACGCCGTAGCGGCAACAAGGCTGCCGACTTCCCTGCACCAAGTCACGGGGGATCGGCGACTGTCCAGGAGACGGCCCTGGCCCAACCGCTCCACGCGAGCCCGGCGACGGCACACACCGCCAGGGCCAGGGCGATCCCGACCGGCGCCCAGGTCTCCTGCCCGCCGGCGTCGACGCGCATCCCGTTCTCCGCCATGACCGTGGTCCGTACGCCCTGGCGGCTCAACTCCGCCTCGACGGCGGCCTGGACACGGGACCCGTAGTGGTGGTCCTTGCCGCGATCACGGGTTGCCGATCGGTGCCCCTATTTGAATCAAATCTGATCGAACGTTTTTGCTAAGGTCAAACATGTTGATCATCTGTCGACCCGGAACTCAGGGGAGGGAGGCACCGTGGGAAACGCAGATCTCTCGGTGGAGGCCGAGCGGCTCAAGGGTCTCGCCCGCGACCTCGACTCGATGCAGGAAGTTCTGACGAAACAACTGCTGCGCATGGACGAGATCGTGGACGCCATCGAGGCGCGGTGGCGGGGGCCGGCGGCCGAGGCGTACCGCGCCCGGCATCGCGCGGCAGCGGAGGACGCCGTAAGGATCAGGGGGACCATGAAGCTGCTCGCTGAGGCGATGCGCCTCAGCGAGGGCGGGTTCACGGCGCAGGAGCTCGAAGTCCTGCAGCAGTTCAGACGGGTACAGGCAGGGGCTGACGTGTCAGGGGAGGCGGACGTCCTCTCCACACCGAACCTCGCACCGGTCGCCGCGCCACGCAGCCGCATAGCCAACCTGTGAGCAGATAACACCGGCTCGACCAGCCATCAAGGACACGAGGGGGAACCGTGCCGTCTGGTGACGAGGGGATATCAGTCGACTTCGCGACGCAGCAGAAGCTCGCGGGCGACCTTGAGGCCATCCTCAAGACACTCAACGAGCAGCTGGACGTGCTCTACGAACGGGCCGAGAAGGTCGTGTTGACCTGGGACGGCGAAGCCAGGCAGTCGTTCATCGACCAACTCGACCGATGGGACCGGTCGGCGCAGGACCTGGTCGCGACCCAGGCCTGGCTCCACGACATCGTCGTCAATGGACACCACAGCTACGCGAACGCCCACAAGGCTGTGCTGCGCGGATGGGGAGCGGCCTGATGGCAGGGACTGCTCCGCCCCCGCCAAACCAGAACGGCGGCTTCGACGTCCAGCCGGTGCACGTCTACCACGCCTCGGAGCTGGTGAAGGATGCGCAGTTCGCCCACGCCGACCGGGCATCCGCGCTCGTCGACGCGCTGAACAAGTACAACCAGTCCGCCGGCAGAGGCTGGGGCGCCCACAACTTCGCGGTTGCCTACATGATCGTGACGGAGAAGTTCCTGGAGGCCTGGGGCAGGAGCGTGGTCAGCGTCGGCGGCGCCGCCGTGGGCCTGACCGTCACCGCCAACCACTATGTGCTGGCCGACTGGGAGGCGAGTGGTCGCAAGGGTACGCAGCCGAGGAGCGCCCCGGAGCCCGTCGTCATCGACAAGCCGCCTCGGTACGGCCCCGTCAACAGCATCAAGTGGTCGGGCACCGGAGAGGACGCCGACTCTTGGTGGATCTCCGGGATCCTCGGCGAGTTCCCCGACTGGCTCGCCCTCATCGTCGGGCCCTCGTTCCAGCATCTTCTGCGCCTCGGGAAGGCACACGAGATCACTCCTGGCTTCAAGCAGGAGGATGGCCGGAACATGGCAAAGTCCTGGCGCCTCATCGCGGGCGAAACCACGAAGGCTTCCGACGAGTTCACCGATGCGATCTCCACCATCACCGACACGCGCGGCAATAGTGAATGGCAGCGCGCGATGCGCGCGTTCGGACAGAGTGTCTGGGGCTCGACCGAGTGGGGCAGGGCCCTCGACGAGAACCGCAACAGGGCGGAGACCGGCCGTAGCTGGCGGACCAATCGGGATCTGCCGCCCGCCGGCCGGCGTCCCATCGTCGACGTGCTGAAGAAGACGGCGGACGCGCTTCAGGAGACCCTCGACCACCTCGCCCAGGTCATGGACACCACCAGGGCGACGACCGAGCGTTGCGGCAAAGAGGCCGCCAGGGCCACGGCCAAGGACTTCACGGGCGGCTTGGGCTTGGGGGACGTCACCAAGCTCGGGGTCGGTGCGATCGTCGGCGAAGTCATGCTCTCATTCCGGTCTCACATGGACCAAGCGACCGTGGACGCAGCCGTCGACAATTATCACCATGAGTTCGACGCAGCGGCGGACAAGCTGATTGCGCTCGTACCGGAATTGGAAGAGGCGATCCTCAGCGCCCCGACGTACCAGTCCGAAATCGCGCGCGCCCAGGGGTTCGGTGCGCGGTCGCTCAACGAGTTCAAGCAGGAGCACAGCTGGCAGCGCGGTGGCTCGAGCCCCAGCCTGTTCATGTACTCGTTCGACCTGGCGACGAACGAGGACCTCGGGGGCGGGCACACCCTGGAGAAGCACGTCGGCAAGACCGATGAGCAGCTGATGCAAAGGCACCGGGACCAAACCAAGCCGTCCGGGAAGCTCGAGCTCATGTCGGCGTCGAGCTTCGCCGACTTTGAGTCCGCCCAGAAATACACTCAGTACAACATCCGCCACAACACCGCGGAAATCCAGGAATGGCTGAAGAATCCTCCCCCGGCCAAACGTGCACTGTCCATCGTCGTGCCATCGATACCGTTGGAAGGCCCGCTCACCGGAGACGCAGTGACCGGACGGACCTCTCGGGGTGTGAACAACGTGCCGATGCCCGTTGAGGATGCCAAAGGTGTGCGAACGCGCCTTCAGTACGACCCGAACCTGAATCCGCCTTTCGTCGTCCACACATCGTCACCTGAGTAGTGGAGTGAATGATGACTGAACTCACCGCGGAGGCGTGGGCAGACGCGCTCGAGCTCTACCAATACAGCTATACCTCCGTATCCGTTGTCCGCCGGGAGCACGAGGAGTGGTGGCTCGACGCCGCCGCGATCATGCGCGGTCAGACTTCCGACCCACGCGGATGGCGATCGCTCGATCCGGACGAGGACGAGGACGAACGACGGGACGATCCGCTGTTCCCCTTCGCCGAGGCCCCGACCACACCCGAAGACGTGGTCCGCTTCCGGCAGCGAGTGACCGAGCTTCCCCGGAGCTCGGTCCAGTCGCTGGTCGTCCTGCTCGGCATTCCCGGCCTGGAGGTGGCCAAGGCGGCTGATTTCGGACGTGACCGGCCCGAAATGGAACGCCGAGCGCGTCTGATCCTCTCGCGCTTCCTCCACGGCACACGCTTCTACTCCAATGTGGGGTGGAAGACCGAAAACCCGGACTTTTACGAGCAGCCCGTCCGCCTGACGGATCCGTTCAGCCGCTACGGCTGGGATGCCGGTCTGATTGCCGTCAACGACGCCGAAGTCGCGATGATCTGGTACTTCGACCCCACCTGATCAGATCCACCGAACTGGGAATCCATGCTGACGCGAACCGCCACCTACCCCGACCGGGAAACCGCCCAATGGGCCACCCAGGAGGTCATCACCCGTAACGAGCAGGCCGTCCACCGCTGGCTCGCCCAGGGCACCCGCCTCCGGATCACCCTCGAAGCGGCCTGGCCTTCCCGTCCCGATCCGGTCGGCCGTGTCCTGCTCCAGGCCATGGCCTTCGCCGGGCGCGGGCCTGTGGACGTACGGGCCGCGCGGGTGGTGCTCCGGCGCGAGCCCGGCGCACCTCACGGCTTCGTCGTACACACCACCGTCCCGATCTACCTGTAGAGGCCACACCCGATGTCCATGAAGCCCATCGACTTCGACCGCCGCTACGGCGAGCTGGACCAGGTGATCAGCGCCTACCTCGGCCAGCCCGCCGCCGACGAACCCGACCGGCCCAGCCTCGCCCTCCGGGCCTACGTGCGGCACACCTGGCACACCCGCCCCTGGGCTCTGTCCGTCGCGGAGCAGCAACTGCGCGCTTACGCCAACAACCCGCCCGGTCGGCTGCGTCAGCGGCTCGGCGAGTTCTACCCGGTCCCGGACATCGGCCTATCAGACTCCGAGATCCAGGCATGGCTCGTCCAGCTTGCCGACCACATCCAGCAGAGCATCGAGAGCGGAGAGGTTCCTCGCCCATCGGAGCTGCCCGAGACCCGTTGGGAATGGCATGCGCGTTTCCCCGAACTCGGACAGTTCCTCGGCGGCTGGTTCTCGCAGGACATGCCGGACGAGTTCACCGACCACGAGGCGGCCGTCCGCGACTACGCCGACTCGACAGACCGCACTCTCGTGGCCCGCGTCGTCGGCGAGATCCGCGAGCTGCTCGCACTCGGACTGGACGAGGCCGACCACGCACTCGCCGTGGCAGAACTGGGAATGGAGCTCGAACCGCCGGGAGACCACTCGGCGGGCAGCTGGCTCAGTGCCGTCGCCGATGAGCTGAGCGCCTTCCGGCCCAACCACGTGTAGCCGGCCACTGCCAGTGGCGACGGCGGTCCCGTCAGGCCCGAGAACGGCGTACCGGGGTATGGACTCCCGCTCGACGACCGAGCCAAGGCGAGGTACTTCGCCCCCACCTTCGATCAGCTGGCGGTGTAAATCCTGTAACACGCACTTCCTGGGTGCGCCGGACACGGCAGGCCGTGACCGGCGATAGTGCAGTTAACGTGGCACCGGGCGCAGGGGCCGGTCTGGCTGGGTGCCCAGGTGGCGACCTGCGGGCGGGGCGTGGCGGTGGTCTGCTCGCTCATGCTGCACCCTCCCTTTCTGCCGATGCGGAGGTGCGGGCGGCGCGCCGCAGCTCGACGCTGCCGGTCCGCCAGGCGGTGGGGGTAGCCCAGTGGGGGTGGGTGCACAGGGCTCCGGAGAGGGTGATCAGCCGACGCCGCAGCATGGTTGTACCGGCCCCGGCGGAGGCCTGCGCGAGCTCGGCGTAGGTCTGCTGCCACGCCTTCTGGAGCGTGATCAGGTCCTCGGGGAAGCGGAACGGTGGTCTCACACTCCCAGTGAAACATGTGTTCGATTTTCTCGGCGAGTGCCGCGCCCCCTGTCGGGGTCAGTCGGGTGTGTGGTGGGTGTCGAGGACGAGGAGCCATTCGTCGTCGTGGGTTTCGACGGTGAGGTCGGCGGCGCGGAGGGTGGCGGCAAGGGCGAGGGTGAAGGCGTGCCGCAGGCCGGGGAGGTCTGCCCGGACGGGACGGGTCCGTCGTGGTCCGCGTCGGCGGGCGGCGGGGTGGGTGATCTGGGTGGGCATCCAGCCGACCATGACGCCGCGTGCGTGGTGGATGAGGTGGACGCCTTCGCCACCGGTGGCGATCTCCTCGAACCCGGCCGCGGTCAGCACTGCGCGGACCCGCAGGTAGAGGTCGTCCTCGTGATCGTTCATGGACGGGAACTGTAGGGCTGCGCCGGCCGCACGGCGGATCACGTCGTGCGGCCGGCCGGGTGGTTCAGGTGTGGATGCGGCTGTTGGTGCCGTCGTGGTGGTCGGCGGTCTCGTCGTCGAACCAGTAGTCGCCGGCGGCGAGGTAGCGGAACGAGTGGCTGCTGTTGGCGGGCAGGGCCACGTTCGCGGTGCGGGTCCCGTCGCCTCGGGGTTCGAGGGGGTGGGCTGCGGGGTTCCAGTGGTTGAAGTCCCCGACCACACTGACCGGACCCTCGGGGCTGTCCTCGGGCAGGACGAAGGTGACCTGGGTCTTGCCCTTGAGCTGCTTGCGTTCCAGCACAGGTGATCTCCATTCGTAGAAGGTCCAGGGGTTCGTGCATCCTCGTCCCCGCCCGCGCGGTGGCGGGCCTGCCGGGCGGCGTGCCGTGTGCGCGTCACCCGGCCGGAAGCCGCCGCAGACGGGAATCGGAGCGGCTGCGGCGGGAGAGGGAACGACGGGCTGAGAAGGGCCCGTGTTCGTAGCGGGGCCCGGCCGGGGTGGCGTCAACCGGCCGGGCCCCGCCGTGCGTGGACCCTCTCATCGCCCTGTCACCGTGCCACGGCCGACCGTGGGCCGCCCGGTGTGCGATCCGTGTGGGGGACTCCGGCCGGGTGCCGCCCCCCGGTCAGCTGCCGGTGATCGGGAAGAGTGCGTCGGCGCCGGCCATCTCGACGTGGCCCGAGCCCTCCCCGACCCCCAGGTCGGTGACCTCCTGGAAGCCATCTCCAGCTGACCCCTGCCACGCGGCCGCCCCACCCCTCCGGAAGACCGGCAGGTTGCTTGTTCGGAAGACCACGGTCAGCAGCAGGACTGCCAAGACGAGTGCACGACAGGCCGGACGGCCTTCCCGTCCCGCCCATCCGGGGCCCACACGTGAGGAAGGGGCCGGGACCTCCGGCAGAGAGGCGGACCCCATGCCGGACGCCGACTCGGGGGAACGCTTGAATCCTCACCAGCTCAAGGGGTACGGGAACTTCGGCACCCGGCCCGCGTCCGGCGACGACCGCTGAACGGCCTCCGGGATGGGAACGGCCGGTAGCAGGAGTGGGCAGCCGGTGTCCTGGCCGAGGGAGATGGGGCAGCCCCGGTGGGGTTTGCAGCCGGTGATCGGGAGCAGGAGAGCGGTCACGACCAATCCGGTACAGCAACGAGGAGGTCCCCGATGTCGGGCACGGAGAAGAGCAAGGCCCACGCCGAGCAGGCCAAGGGCAAGGTCAAGGAGACCGTCGGGCGGGCCGTCGGCAACGAGCGAATGACCGCCGAGGGCGAAGCCGAGCAGGCAAAGGGCAACGCCCGTCACGCCAAGGAAGACGTCAAGGACGCCTTCCGCCACTGACCGCGGCCGCGCGTACCTGACGCAGCGGCTGGGCCCCGACCTCTTCCCCCTAGGTCGGGGCCCAGCCGCGTCTGCCGCATGTCGAATGCCCGGGAGGACGCCGACGCCGGTACTGAGCGAGGACCCGGCCTCCCACGGTCATCGCTTCGGGGCTTCCTCCTTGAAGTGGCCTTCTTGGCGGCTGTCTTCTTCGCGGCGGGCGTGGTGCCGGTGCCGGCCTTCGCGGGCGGGGCTGTCTAGAGCGTGTAACAGCGCCGGAGCGCGACGTACTCGGGGTAGTGGTCGCGGTAGGCCTGGGTGAAGGTGAGGGCGGGGCACAGGCCAGCGCGTCGGCGCATGTCGACGGCGTCCTCGGGGAGGATGTAACGGGCCTTCTGGCAGTCGCCGAGCTTGGCCGTGAACGCCTTGAGGTAGGCCGTGTGGTCACGAAAGCCCAGCTCCTGCACCGGGCGGACGTTGTCGCAGGAGCCGAGAATCCGGTGATGTAGCGGGCCTCGCCGAGCTCGACGTACGGCAGTCGCGGCACCCGGCGGCCGGTACGGTCCTCGGTAGAAGATCGGGTCCACGGTGTCCAGGTCCACGAACCCGCTGACCTCGATCGTCCTCGACCGGCCCGGCGCGATCTCGTCGAGCTCCTTCGGCTCGACGAGCACGTACTCCTCGCCGGTGTCGAAGCCCTTGACGATCTCCTCCAGCTCCATCTCCTTGCCGGTGCGCTCGTTCACCCGCCGGTTGCGGATCCGGTCGGAGGTGCCGCGCTGCAGCTGGTGGAAGTGGATCGTGTGGATGTCGGTCGCGGTGTAGAGCGAGACCGGCAGCGAGACGAGTCCGAAGGAGAGGATCCCGGTCCAGACGGGTCTGGCCATCGTTGATCACCACCTTGACCTGCGGTGCCGTCCTGCTGGGCGCCTTCCCGCACAGGCTTGATCACCCCCTGCCGGGGCGGGCGAAGCCCGGACAGGCGTCCGTCCCGGCCGCTCGGCCTGCCGCCGTGGCTCGTCGGCGCCCTACACGCCTGCCGAGGGCAGGCCGAAGGCAGGAAGATCGTCCTCTCGTGGGAAGAGGGACTCCGCGCCCGTTATCTGCAGCAGCCTTTGGAGCTGGGGAGCCGGGTTCGCCAAGTGAACTGCGGCGTTGGCCTTGGCCGCTGTCAGTCGCGCGGCGAGGAGTGCGTTGAGTCCCGAGGAGTCGCAGAAAGTGACCCGGCTGCAGTCGGCGACGATGCGGTCGGCTCGGGAAGCGCTGACGAGGCTTATGGCTTCGGCGAGGGCGTGGCTGAGGGAGGGGGCGGTGTCGATGTCGATCTCGCCGGTGGGCCGGACGGCGACCACGCGGCCGACGATCTCCACGACGTGCTGTGTGCCGTTGCCGTGGTTGTCTCGCTCGGTCACGGGAGTACCTCCTCGGTGTGCAGCCCTGTACGGACGGCCGGTTGGTCGACGAGCGCTCAGGCGTTGCGCTGGTCGGTACTGTCCTGGCGGAGCTGGTCGGTGTGGCGGGTCATGGCCTCGATGCGGTCGGCGAGGTCGGTGTCGTCGGGCCCCAGGTGGGGCCGGGTGCCGGCCAGGGGGCCGACCAGGCGAGCGGCGTCGTCGTCTGCGAGCGCCAGATTGAGCTCGCCGACGGCGCCCTCGGCGCCGGTGGGAAGGCCCGTGAGTGAGGTGACCTGTCCTGCGAGGCGCCGCAGGTCGGCCGCGTTGTCGCGGGCCCAGGCGGTGACGGTGCGCTCGGCGGCCCGCGAGTCGCGGGTGGCCTGGACGCGCTGTTCGCCCGTGCTGCCTGCCGCGCCGGGGCGCAGCCGGAGGTAGCGGCGTTCGGCGGCCTGCCGGCTGGCGACCCCGAGCGGCCCGGCGAGATCGGCCCAACTGGCACCTTGGTCGCGGGCGGTCTCGATCAGCACGCTTTCCCAGCCGGCGAGCTGCTCCCGGATCTCGCGCAGCATCAGCAGGGCGGCCAGGGCGGGGTGAGGTCCCGCGGCCGGTACGGATGCCGCCTGGTCCTCCGGGGTGCCCGCGGTGGGTTGCCGGGTGTCTGCCACGGCCTTGCTGATGATCTCCAGGGCTGCGGCAGCAGCCGTGAAGCGGACCGGCCCGGGTGGCGAGGGTTCGCTCATGACCCATCTCCAGAACGTCGTCGTTTCGATGCCATGCAGTGTCGTCATCCTTCCGGTGACGCATTACTTGTCATCGCTTCGATGACATGTTACAACGGTGGCACTTGAAGCGCATTGGCAGTTCCTGCCTGAACCAACTGGAGGTGTTTCGCGATGTTGATGCGCACCGACCCGTTCCGCGAGATGGACCGCATCGTCCAGCAGCTGTCCGGCACGTCGGGCACATGGTCGAAGCCGTCCGTGATGCCGATGGACGCCTACCGCCAGGGCGACGTGTACGTGATCGCCTTCGACCTCCCCGGAGTGAGCACCGAGGCGATCGACATCGACGTCGAGCGGAACATGCTGACGGTGAAGGCCGAGCGCCGGCCTGCAGGGAAGTCCGACGGCGTGCAGATGGAGCTCTCCGAGCGGCCCCTCGGTGTCTTCTCCCGGCAGATCATGCTGGCCGACACCCTCGACACCGAGCACATCGAGGCCGACTACGACGCGGGCGTCCTGACCTTGCGGATCCCGATCGCCGAGCGCGCCAAGCCGCGCAAGATCGCCATCGGCGGCGAGTCCGGCCGCAAGCAGATCTCCGGCTGACCGCTCGCCAGCGGCGGAGGACGGGAACCCGATCCCCCTCCGGCACCCGTCCTCCGCACCCCCCCGCCCCCCTTTCACCCCTCCCATGGAGGTGACGTGAGATGCCGATGCGCCGGGAGGCGTTCCTGGAGCACGTCCAGGAACGCGGCGAGTACCGGACTCGGGAGGAAGCCGAACGCGTGGCCCGCGTCGTCCTCGCCCTGCTGGGCGCGCACCTGGTCGGCACCGTGCGGGCCGAGCTCGCCGCACGCCTCCCCGAGACCTACGCCCTGATCCTCCTCAACCCCCTGCAGGCCGCAGAGCCGCTCGCCCCCGAACGCTTCGTCCGCGCGACCGCGGCCTGGATCGAAGGCGCCACCGAGAAGACGGCCCTGTGGGACATCGGCGCGGTCCTGTCCACGGTGGCTGCAGCTGCCGGAGACGTCCTCATCCGCGAAGCACTGCTCCAGCTCCCGCCCGGCTACGACCTCCTCTTCGGCCACCCCCAGCCCACCTGACCGCCGCCAGCGAAGAGAAAGGCAACCGCGATCATGTACGACCAGCCTCGAGCGAACCCGGCCCAGACCGCTATGACGTTCGACCAGATGCTGGAACGCGTGCGCTACGAAGGCGCCTACCCCACCCGCGAACGCGCCGAGGACGCCGTCCGCACCGTCCTCGCCGCCCTCGGCCGGCAGCTCGTCGGAGACGAACGCGTCGACCTCGCCCAAGCCCTGCCCGTCGAAGCCGCCCTCACCCTGACCGCCCAGATCCCCGACACCGAACACCTCACCGGCTGGGGCTTCGTCAAGGACCTCGCCGTACGCACCGGCGCCACCCCGGCCGTCGCCCGCTGGGACACCGGCGCCGTACTCGCCGTCGTCGCCCGCCTCGCCGGACCCGACCTCCTCGCACGGATCCTGCACCAGCTCCCCGGCGGCTACGCCCTCCTCTTCGGGCAGGCAGAACTGCGCCGGCCTGAGCCTGCTGCCGCCTGAAACCGGGCCGGAGTGCGCGGACGTACGTCGGGGCCGGAACCGCTCCTGCGGTTCCGGCCCCGACGTACGTCGATCAGGCCTTGAAGACGTCCTTGACCTTCTCCTTGGCCTCGCGGGCATCGCCCTTGGTCTGCTCCGCACGGCCCTCGGCGGTCAGCCGCTCGTTGCCCGTCAGGCGGCCAGCGGTCTCCTTGAGCTTGCCCTTGGCCTGCTCGGTCTTCGCCTCGGTCTTCTGCTCACCAGACACAGCTGATCACTCCCTCTTGGGTGGAAATACCTTACGAGACCGCGTATGGCCGCTGAAAGTCCTCGCAAACAGGGCCACCGCAACAGGCTTACCCGGGCTCGCCAGGCCCGCCGGCATGGGCCGGCGCGCTACCGGGGGAGAAGGGCGCGGACGGTCTTGCCGCCTTCGGGCCCGGGCGTGACGACGACGTGGTGGGCGAGATCGTTGACCATGTGCCAGCCGAATCCACCCGTCCCGTCGACGAGGTCGGGGGTCCGTGCCGGGGCAGCCTCGGGCTGGGATCCTCGACGGCTAACTCCATGGCGCCGGGGTGGGCGGCGAGGTACCTCGACCAGATGGGCATCGAGTTGGCGAAGCCGGGCAGGGACGGTGTCACGGTGCCACCAGGTGACGAGAACGGCACGCCCGGCGTCGGCAGCGAGCGCGAACAGGGTGTCGTCGCCGGCCCGGCTCAGTCGGTAGCGCCATGCCTGATCGCCGATGCCGAGGGAGTCGTAGAGCAATTCCAGGATCACGTCTTTGTCGATGACCGGCAGCCCGAGTTCCGTGGCAAGTCCGCGGGCCAGGTGCTCTTGCCGCTGGCCGGCAGACCGGAAACGATCACGCGTTGTCGATCACCACGTCAGTCTGTCGCAGCCCGATTTCGGTACTGCCCGCAGGGTGAAGTCGGCGCTTCTTCCGCCCTGCTCAGGCCGCTGTTGGTAGCGGTCTGCAGCCTGCAGCCCCGCGGATGGCTTTCTCGCTGCGGATGCGGGCACGTTCGCGTCGGTCCGCGGCCAGGATGTCGGGGTGGCGGGCATGCTTGTTGCGCCAGCGCAGGTAGGCGTGCAGGCCCCGGTCTGGACGGTGTGGTGGGGTGGTGGGAGTGGGCGAGAGTGAACTGCCGCAGGGGTCCGAAGTGGGCTTCGATGGGGGCACCGGGTCACCGCGGGTCAGGACCCGGCCGGTGCGGCCTGGTGCAGGCGCGTACGGAGCGTTTCGGCGAAGTCCTCGGCGCGGGCCAGCTGGATGCGGAGTTTGTCGACCTGCTCGGTGGCGGCCTGCTCGTACGCGCGCACGCGGCCCAGCAGGGCCTCGCGCTCGCCGGCATCGGGGCCGGGCTCGTCATCGAGGCGGTCGGTGGCGTCCAGGAGGTCGCGTATCTGGTCGAGGGTGAAGCCGAGCGGCTTCATACGACGGATGACCATGAGGCGGGCGACGTCGGTCTCGGTGTAGAGGCGGAAGCCGCCCTGCGAGCGGGCCGAAGGAGCGACCAGGCCGGTCTCCTCATAGTGGCGGATGGTGCGCAGAGACAGCTCCGTCCGCGCGGCGACTTCGCCGATCTGCATGTGCTTGTCGTCCACGCCCGCAGTCCTGGCCCTTCTCGTCGTGGAGGGCCGCGTCTCGTGCGCCCCCACCGATCTCTACCCTAACGTTAGGGTAGAGTTGCCGTTACTGGAGGCGGCGTGTCTGCCCCCCTCGTCTGCCGTTCCGGGGCCGCGGGCGCCCCCAGCGAAGATCCGATTCTCGCAGGAGAGAGCGTGCGCGAGCCCATGACGCCCAGCGCCTCCGCCTGCCCCCCGTGACCCTTCGGCGTGAGCCGCTCGGCCGCGCCTTCGCGCGCCCCGGCTCCGTCGTCTCCTCGACTTCCGGCCCGCCGTTCACGGGCCGTCCGCGGGGCGCCGGCCTGGCTCCTCCGCGTTCTCCCGCACGCCCCGACTGCCAGCGGGGTGTGCCTGAGCACGACAGGTACTCGTCTCCGTGTCTTCACCCGTAGTGACTCCTGCCATGCGGTGGCGTGGTCTGCGCCCGGACTGGCTGGGCGACCCGAAGGTCTGGCGCACCGAAGTGCTGGCCGGCTTGGTGGTCGCGCTCGCGCTGATCCCGGAGGCGATCTCGTTCTCGATCATCGCCGGTGTCGACCCGGCGGTCGGCCTGTTCGCCTCGTTCACGATGGCCGTGGTCATCTCGATCGTCGGCGGCCGACGAGCCATGATCTCCGCGGCCACCGGCGCGGTCGCACTGGTGATCGCGCCGCTGAACCGCGAGCACGGCTTCGGCTACCTGGTCGCCGCGGTCATCCTGGCCGGCGTCTTCCAGATCGCGCTCGGCGCGCTCGGGGTGGCGAAGCTGATGCGGTTCGTCCCCCGCTCGGTGATGGTCGGCTTCGTCAACTCCCTCGCCATCCTGATCTTCATGACCCAGGTCCCCGAGATGACGAACGTCCCGTGGCCGGTCTATCCGCTGATCGCGGCCGGCCTCGCGCTGATGGTGTTCTTCCCCAAGGTCACCACCGTGATCCCGGCCCCGCTGGTCTCCATCGCCATCCTCACCGTGATCACCGTCGCGGCCGGGATCGCGGTACCGACCGTCGGCGCCAAGGGCTCCCTGCCCTCCTCCCTCCCGGTCCCAGGCCTGCCGGACGTGCCGTTCACGATGGACACCCTGACCACCATCGCCCCCTACGCGTTCGCGATGGCGCTGGTCGGCCTGATGGAGTCGCTTATGACGGCCAAGCTCGTCGACGAGATCACCGACACCCACTCCTCCAAGACCCGCGAGTCCGTCGGCCAGGGCATCGCCAACATCGTCACCGGCTTCTTCGGCGGCATGGGCGGCTGCGCCATGATCGGCCAGACCATGATCAACGTGAAGGTCTCCGGCGCCCGCACCCGCCTCTCCACGTTCCTGGCGGGCGCGTTCCTGATGGTGCTGTGCATCGTCTTCGGCCCGGTCGTCTCCGACATCCCCATGGCCGCACTCGTCGCCGTCATGGTCATGGTGTGCTTCGCGACGTTCGACTGGCACTCCATCGCCCCCAAGACCCTAAAGCGCATGCCGGCCGGGGAAATCACGGTCATGGTCATCACCGTCGTCTGCGTGGTCGTCACCCACAACCTCGCCATCGGCGTCGTCGTCGGCTCCGTCACCGCGATGGTCATCTTTGCCAAGCGCGTCGCCCACCTCGCGGAAGTCACCGCCACCACCACCCCCGACGGCAGCAGCGTCCGGTACACCGTGGCCGGCGAGATGTTCTTCGCCTCCTCCAACGACCTCGTCGGCCAGTTCAACTACGCCGGCGACCCCGACAAGGTCGTCATCGACCTGTCCCAAGCCCACATCTGGGACGCCTCCTCCGTCGCCGCCCTGGACGCCATCGAGACCAGGTACGCCAAGCGCGGCAAGACCGTGGAAATCACCGGCCTGAACGACCCCAGCGCCGATCTCCACGGCAAGCTCACCGGTGAACTGACCAGCCACTGACCGCAACATCGAGAACGGCGAAGGGCCCCTGCCATCGGTCGGGGCCCTTCCCCGTTCTCAGAAATGAACATCAGTGAATCGGCTTGTGAGAGACGGAGCGGCCGGTGGCCGGTGTGCGGATGATGGGGCAAGTCCAGTGCGGAGCTCTGCTGTTGTGGTGTGCCGAGCCGTGGACGCAGCAGAGCGCGGACTGCCGTAGACGTCGATACGGAGAGGCACATGGAGTTCGGAACCGCCACGCAGTTGATCACTGTTGGAGCCACTCTGAGCGGCGTCGTCCTGACGCTTCTGGCCAACGCCTACCTCGAGCGCCGCAGGGCGCGGGACACGCGCGAACTTGAGTCGATGCGATGGGATGCGGAGCATTCGACGTGGCTGCGGGAGGAGCGTACGAAGGCTTATGCCGGGCTCTCGCTTGCAGGAGAGGAGGTGCTGCAGTTCATACGTTCTGAGATGCCACTGCTCATCGGCCCGGCCGGTGCTGCTCGACGTACTGATGCGGAGGCTCGCTGGCACGAACTTCGCACCGAGCTCCGGAAGGCCTATAACCAGGTCGCACTCTTTGGCGCTGACCAGGCACGGACAGCTGGTCTGCACATGTGGCGGATCGCCCGTGGCGGAGGAAGCGACTTTCTGCATGCCCTCGGCCCCGACGACGTACCCCCCTCCGATCAGCTCGACCTCCCCGAGCAGATCAGGACGATCACATCGGACCTCGGGACGGCTGGCGATCGGTTCCTGGAAGCCTGCCGTGAAGATCTACAGGGTGAATGCTCCCCCCTTCGAAGAGAGCCGGGTCCCGACAGACCAGCCTGGAGGCAGGAGTAGTACCGCCGCTGACACTTCGGGCAGGTGGAGCGAGCCGCCATCGCCCGGTCGAGCGCCCATTCCTGTGCCGAAGTCGGCGTCCGCTTCGGTCGGGCGGGGTCCACCCGGTAGAGCCACCTCGGGTGGGTTGGTTGCACAACTGGTCGGGCCGGGTCGGCGCAGTACTTGCAGCGCCGGACCGCGACCGGGGCGCGCCTGCCAAGGGCTCAAGCCCTGCTTCCGCTACTGCCGCCGGGCAGTCAGATCCTCGGGACAGGTGCGCCGATCGAACTCCGAAACCAGCCTGCTCACGGGATCCGAAAGGGCCTCCGCCCGGAACTCGCCGAAAGGTCGGAGCCTTGGCCACCGGCCACATGGCTTCGGTTTCGACTCGTGAGACAAGATGGGTCTCCGATCGGTCAAGGGAGTGTCGGGATGGCATATGTGCTACAAGCCGTGATCGCCGGAAATAAGCTGCTACGTGATGCCTTCCGGGACCTGCCTGCGGCTCGGGTGGCGCCCCTCAGACAAGGCCTGTCGCTAGCCCCTATGACCGGCAAGCTGTTTGATGCCGTCGCGGACGGAACCGACGTGGATCATTTGGGGTTCCGGCGGCTCCCGGGAGGATTCGACAGGCTCCTCGCCACGTGGTCGACCGCCGGGCCGATGGCCTACGTCGAAGCCGAATACTTCGGTGGCACGGGCGAGCAGCACGCTGCGGTCTGGGCTGGCGGAGCCATCAAGCTGGGACCGCTTCACGTGCAGGAGAGCCAGCCGATGCCCCCTGCGGGCAGCCCGATTTCCCAGGCCTTGCGACAGCTGGGCGTGCAGACAACCGCTACAGAGGACGAGTTCTCAGCCGCAGGCCTGGGCCGTCATCGCCACAGCGAGGGCTGGACCGCCTGACAGCGACTTCCCCGCAGGAACACGCAAGCTCGCGGATCGAGCCCGTTCACGTGAGAACTGCGCACCGTCACCGATTCGTCCAGCGCAGTGTTCCCGCCCGAGCACTTGCTCTGATACTTGGAGGAACACGTGGAAAAGGCCGAACCCCAGCGGCGATCGCACTCTGATGCGGCGGGTCCGGGCGAGTGCACGGATGGTCTGCGCGAGCGCGGGTTCGTCCGCTACGGCGCTGAGCAGCTCGGTATCCTCCCGGCCGGCTCCGCCGCGAGGGACTTGGCCAGGATCCGGGAGGTCTTCGAGGCTCTGCCGCCCGACCCGTACGCGCCCGGGACGAATCGGTTCCGCCGGTACTCCCATGCCGTGTACCTGCCGTGGAAGGACGAGCTGTCCTGGATTCCCGGAACCCCCGACCCCGTACACGGTACGGTCACCGACTTCTCCCAGGGCGAGGACGACCCTGAGTATCCGCGGACGCGGCGCGTGCTCCCCGACATTCCCGAGGCGCTGCGCGGCAATACTCTGCTGTTGCGACTCCTGCGCTGGGACATCGAGCAGGTCCTGTCGCTGAAGAATCTGGGGAGACGGCCGCTGTGGGCCGGTGTCCACCTGATCAGGCTCGGCGTCGGCCGTCCCGGCCAGGAGGCCGTTTCCAACCCGAACTGCTTGCACCAGGACGGTGGCTCGGCCAGCACGTTCACTTTCGCCCACCTGATCAGCCGTACCAACGTCACCGGCGGGCAGAACGTCATCGCCACACCAGGCAGCGCAGGCCTCCAGCCCGAGGACCCGTGGGCGGACATCCACGCCGACTTCACCCTCACCGACCCACTGGATGGCTACGCCGTCCACGACCACAGAGTCAGCCACTACGTCGGCCCGGTCCGCGCGGGGTCCGAGCCGGGGCCGGGCGAACGGTCCATCCTCATCGTCGGCCTCGCCCCGTACGTTCCGCAGCTGTGACACCGGCACCACCACCCCAGCCGAGAGGCGGATCCTGACGCGACTGCGTCAGGAGTGCGGAGGCTGAGCGCCAGGCACTGCTCGGACTCGCCGAGGACTGCCCCACCACGACTGAGAGGCCCGCAGCTCAGCTGCAAACGCGTGGCAGCGACTGGGTGCTGGGAAGGAGCCTGTTGACCTGTCTATCCTCTCCACCACCAGGACGAGCAGGACCGGCTGTGCGACATCGCGGGCGGCTGCGGCGGGGGACACCGTCGCCTCCCCCCGTAGCGCCTTCTTGCATGGAGGGCCAGACGTCGCACCCCGCTCGCCGTGGTGATGGTGGCGTCCAGCGTGGAGTCGCCCAGGACCGTGGCCCCGGCCGGGGCCTCCTGCCCGGCCGTCCAGTACGGATTGCGCGTCGCCGGCAGGGCTCTGTGGTCGTGGCAGGCCGCACAGCCGCACACACAGCACCGGTGGTGGGACGGGGACAGACGGCGCAGTCGTCGTGGAGTGAGTATCGGCCGGGGCAGCAGTTCCCGGGGGTGATCGGGCGGACGACCGAGGAGTCGAGTCCGGCGTCCAAGGCCCTGCTGCTCCTCCTGACCGCACAGGACAGATGAAAGCACCCACCAGGCACCGGGCCTACGCGGCTCCGGGCGAGCGGTGCGAGGCCTGCCGCAGGGCGAGAAGCATGCGCGAATTACGGACTTGAGTGCGAAGAATTCTGCAGAACGGCTGTTACCTGACCGGCTGGTCCGGGCGGGTGAGGCGGGGGAGGAGTGCGCCTGGTGGTGCGCCGGAGCGTGCCGACCCCGATGTCCGGTTTGCGGGGCGGGTGGGTGTAGCGGTCAGTGAATGTCAGCGGCACGCTCGGCCGGAATGCGTGCATCCGGCAGGCGACTGTGACGGATATGTCCACGTCTGGTAACCGGCGTCGGCGGGGGCTGCCGTGGGGTCCGTGTCGGGTCGAGAGTGTGGCCCTCGGCTCATCCGGGCCGATCTCGACAAGTGCCTCTGCCACCCTGTTTCGGCTGGTGGGGCACTGTTCTTGAGGGAGCGCCACCTATGTCTTCTGCTTCTTCCTCCGTACGCCGTATCGCCGCCACCGCCCTGGCGGCCGGCGCGATCGTTTCGGCCGCGGCGCTGCCGGCGGCCGCACATGACGGCGACCGCCACCACCAGCGGCCGCGGGTGGAGATCAGCCGCGTCCAGGCCGACAGCCCCGGACGCGAGGACCGCTCCAACCGCTCCCTGAACAGCGAGTGGGTGGAGATCACCAACACCACCCGCAACCCGATCAGCCTCCGCGGCTGGACCCTGCGCGACAGCGACGGCAACCGCTACCGCTTCGACAACATCCGCATCGGCGGCCGTAACACCATCCGTATCCACACCGGTAACGGCCGCGACACCCGCACCGACCTCTTCCAGGACCGCCGCGACTACGTCTGGGACAACCGCTCCGACACCGCCACCCTCCGCGACGACCGCGGCCGCACCGTCGACACCGAAACCTGGGGCCGCCGCCGCTAGCACCGTGACCGCAGGCCCCGCACGATGTCGGGGTCCTGCGTGACATGACCGCACGGGCCGTCGCCCCCTCGGGCGACGGCCCGCACTGCTGCGTGCAAGGGGCGGCATCTAAGCGGGGTGTCAGTGGGGGCGGTGACGATGGGGAGATGAGCGCCGAGACCCGCGCCCGACGGCCCGCACGCGGGTCTCGGCGGGTTGTGCGAGGACATCCGGGGCGCCCTCGCAGGGTGGGTGCCCTGGATGCTCGGCGTCCACGTTCACCGGTCGGTGTCCGGGCCGGCCGAAGTGGCTCAGCTGGTTGGCGCGGTCGCGGGCGCCGCCGAGATCACGGTGCTCCCCGGCGACGGCGCGACCGCGCGGGCGGAGCCGGACACGGCGGCAGCCAGATCCTCCACGGCTGCGGCGGGGCGGGCGGCGACGGATGTGCGTGCGGAGCTTGCTGCCGTTCGCGCGGGTTGCAGGCGTGCGGCGGTTGCTCTCGGTCTGCGTGTTCCCGTCGTCTTCTGACCGGGGCGGTGGGCCTGAACTTCGGTGCCGTCGATCCGCAGCGTGACCCCTTCTGCCTCGGCGAAGGCGAATACGTCCTCCCATGTGCGAAGGCGCACCCCAAAACGGTCCGGGACTGCGAACCCGCGTGAGGTTAGCAGGCGACGGATCTCCCGCACGGCTCGGCCGATCGTGAGACGGCTCGTCCGGTACAGCTCGGCCAGCGCCACCGCAGCACGACCAGCGTCACTATGACCCGGTCGACAAACACGAGATCATGGTCTGGGCCGGCGCCGGCCGCACGCAGGAGGTCGTGGCCTCGGCGTTCGGACAGCGCACTGTCCCGCAGTGTCGACCACGGACCGGCCAGCCCGTCGATCAAATCGGCCAGGTGGCCGCGCGGGCCCAACCAGGTGCAAGCAGCCGGTCATGATCGCGCAACCCTGTGACAGCCCCACAGCCCCACAGCCCCACAGCCTCAACGCGCCTTCGCTCTCGTCGCTGTAGCTGCCAGTGAGCCAAAGGGGTGCACACGGGTGTCAGCTCAGTGCGACCTCGCCTGCGTGGAGGGCACCCATCACGCGCCCGACAGTCTCATGGACTTCGCCGACCGGAGCCGCGTAGCCGATAGCGCTGCGCGCGGCATCCTCCCCGAGCGTCCGGGTGATCACCCACGCGGCAAGATACTGCGATGCCAGGCAGCCGCCTGCCGTAGCGATGTTCCCCTCCGCATGGAACGGTGTGTCCAGCACAGTGACATTGCAGGCCTCGACATAGGGCCGGCTCGTCATATCCGTACTGGCCGGCATCCCAGCCAGCAACCCGAGTCGTGCAAGTACCAGCGCGCCGGAGCACTGAGAACCGATCAGCTGCCGCGACGGCTCGAGCCGCAGCATGGCGAGCAGACGGTCATCGGCGACCACGTCGCGCGTCTTCACCCCGCTGCCGATCAGCACAACGTCAGCCTCGGTGACGAACTCCATCGGACGCTGCCCGGTCACCTCGACTCCGTTCATCGACGTGATCACGGGCACAGGTGTGGTGATGAAGGCCTCCAGGCCGTCTTTGCGACACCGGTTGATCAACGCTGAGGCGATGAAACTGTCAAGCTCGTTGAACCCGTCGAAGGTGACCACGGCTACCTGCATCGCAACTCCCTGAGTATGACGTCCGGGCATCAAGCCTTCCGAAGGCACCAAGCCCGGGTCACGGGCCAATCGGCGGCTGGTGGCATACCTGCCACAGCTCTCACAGTCCAAGACCTCCAGCACCGACCTCATCGGGCGGCTTCCGGCGATGACCCGTACACGGCAGCGCTGCACAACCAGAACTCCGGGAAGTTCCTGGAGATCGCGGACCGGAGCACGGCCAATGGTGCGCCGGCCCGCCAGTGGACGTGCACAGGCGGAGCGAACCGGAGCTGGTTCTCACCCGCGGACTGCTGACGCTGCGAGAGAGCCCGCCGGGCGGACCCGGCAGCATGCGCTTCATCCTGGCGGTCCCATGGAGGCGGTCCCCGTGGCACGCTGCTTTCCAACGCGAGCATCGCGGTGAAGCGCGCTGCAGGGTCGTATGGTCCTTCAGGAGTCGAACTGGAGGGTCTGTTGGCAGGGCCCGAGCCGACGACCGCGCTGACCGGGCAGCGGGGGAGTCCTGCCCGTAGGTTCTGCACTCAATCGCGAACCGGTAGCGCCATCATGGCGGCTCCGGATACGACGCGCCCGGACACCGACACTTGTGTCAGCCTCGCCACCGCGCGGGGCTGACGCAGGACCGCAGGTTTGGATGGCCGGGCCACGCCGCGTCGGGCACTGCTTGATCAGGCCGGGCCGCCGGCGCGCTGTGCGACGACGGCCTGTCTGCCGAAGCGGTTGCTACCGGGCTCGGGACGGCCTACTCCAAGGCCCTGGTCATGCTCCTGACCGCGCAGGACAGGTGACACTTCGCGTCACAACATCGGTCGTGTTGGCTTTCGGTTTCGCCGGAGCGCTTTGCGGTCCGCGGGCCGGCGGGCCCGTGTTGCGGGCGCCTGTGTGCCTGGGGCCGGTCGGCCTGGGTCATGCCGAATAGGCGGGGCTGGTGTCGAGCTGATGAGCGTGGTGCGGGAATCGGGTGCTGGGGTCGGGGGCGAACCTGAGGGGCAGTGCCATCGCAGTCGAGTGGGCTTTGATCGCGGCAGCCGCTGGCTCAGGCGCCGCCGTTCGGTGGCGGGCACGGCTACGGCGATGCAGGAGGGCCGGCCGGGCCAGGGCTCACCGGGCTACGGCATCAGGTCGTCAGCGTGGCCGTGGCGAGGCCCCCCTCAAGGATCCGGCCTCGGGGCAGGGCGAGGTCGAACAAGCGGCCCAGGATTCCCAGCAGTGTGCGCCGCATCTGCTCGTCATCCTCTTCGCCTGTGTAGCCTTCTCGGCCGGCAACAGGCAGGCCGGCCTCCTCCATGGCCACAGTCACCCGCGTCGCCACCGTCGGGTCCCCGTCGATACCGTCGTATCCCCATGACCCGTCCAGGTGCAGATTGAACGAACAGGCAAGAACCTTGTCGTGGTAGTACTCGAAGAACGGCGGCACGGGCTTGCCGTTGTCCTCCTCGAACTTCACCTGGAAGACGTGCGCGCCGCCCGCCGAGACCCGAGCCAGCTCGTCGAACTCGCCCCACCACGCGCCGTACATGACCGCGAACGACAGGCCTGCGTGCTCGCCGTACCGCAAGTGCACGTCTTCGTCATCGAAGAGGTCAGGGTTTGCGACCTCCTCGGCGGTGTGCTCGCCAGAGGCCTGGCGGACAACGGCGGGCACCTCCTCGAAGGCCGTCGCCGCGAGCCGCTCCACCAGCTCGCCTGGGGTCACTCCTCGGGCCATCACCACGTTGTAGCCGCCAAAAGGAATCCAGCGGGGCGCCGCGAGCCAGGCAATCCCGGTATCGGGTCCGAGGGGACCAGTGTCCTGCGTTCGATGAGTCATTCGGACATGATCCAGGACGCCACCGACAACCCGGCGCAGCGGCTTCCCCGCTGCCGGACCCCTCCCAGCGGGCGAGCCGCCCGGGGCGGCGTCAGCCGCCTTCCAGCGAGGCGTAGCGGCGCTCGCGGTCGATGGCGAGACGGTGACGGCGTTGGCGCACTCGCCGATGTCGGCATCCACTGGACATGAGCCGGGACCCGCGGACGGCTGCCCTCGTTCGACGAACGACGCCTTTCGGAACACTCATGCAACTTTGGCCAGTGGAAACGCCCTCCAGGCTCCACCGACCGGCAACCAGCGACATCGAGATGCCGAACCACCAACAAGGACCCGGAGAGTTGGGACATAGGGTCGAGGGATGCGTGGACAGGGGCGGACGAAGCAGATCGGTGCGGTGGCGGTGGCGGGCGCCCTGACGCTGGCGTGGGTGCTGGTGGGGTGCGACTCGGTCATGGAGGCGATCGGGGAATCGCTGCCGACGGGTAGGGCGGAGCCCTGCCCGGAGGGCGGGGTGCGGCTGGCCGAGGGTGAGGGGAACGCGGCGATGGGGCTGCGGGTGGCCGACTTCCAGCTGGTCAACTGCGGTTCGGCGGCGTACCTGCTGGAGGGCTACCCGGAGATCCGGTTGCTGGACGGGGAGGACCGGCCCCTCCAGGTGGACATCGGGCACGGGACGAACGGCGTGACCTCGTCCGCCGCCGACGAGGACGCGCCGCCGCGGCGAGTGACCCTCCAGCCGGGCCAGGCCGCCACGACGGGCCTACTGTGGCGCAACCTGGTCACCGACTCGTCCGTGCCCGCCGTCGAAGGGCGGGTGCTGGAGCTCGTCCCCAAGCCGGGCGCGCCCCGGCTGACGCTGCGGCTGAGCGCGCCCGTGGACCTGGGCGACACCGGCAAGCTGGGGCTGAGCGCCTGGTCGGCGCTCGCGCGCTGACCAGGCGGCCGGGACTCAGGTTCCGGTTACCTCGACGTGCAGCGGGCCGGGTGTTTTTTGTTCGGCCCGGGCGAGAACGGCGTGGGCCAGTTCCGGGTGGCACGGGTCGACTTGGAGCATCAGGCTGTCCGGTAGCTCCAGCCAGTCCCATGCAGGGTGCGGTCGCCTGTGGTCCAGACCGTCGTCGGGCATTCGTTGGCGCGGTCGAGAGACAGGCACCAATAGGAGGCCACCGCCTGCCCTTCGCCTACCAGCGGCCGCTCCGTCCGCCCCGCCCTTCATCGTGCCCCGCTGACCGGCACCCAACAGACATCACCGGCTGGCCTCGAACGGTGGCTGTCACTCAGTGGATGAGGAAGGCGGGCAGGCGTCCCATTACTGCGTTGCGGGGCAGGGCGAGACCGAATCGGCTCTCTATGAGAGCCAGCGTGTGGCGGTCGCGGTCACGGTAGGACTCGCCTTCCGGTCGTGCGTACTCACCACGCGGATCCACCACACCGGCCGCTATCAGCTGAGGCAGCAGAAGGTCCGGCTGCTCACCCCATCGCCAGACTTCTTCGCCGATTCCGAAACTGCAGATGTCCGCGCCGTCCCTGGCGTAGGAGAACATCGCCGGCGGATGGTCCGGGGAGGGGTCCAGGTGCACGGCCTCCACTCCGTTCCGGGAGATCTCGGCCAGCCTCCGGCTCCCGTCGCCCATCCCGTACTCAACGGCGAAGGACCAGCCGCCGCACGCACCGACCCGCACCACATCATCGTCGTCCGTCGCCAGGTCCAGGACTATGCCCCAGGCCTCTGTTTCGGTGATCGGTGACATGACGGATCCCGGCGCGCCACCCATCCGTACGGCCAGTTCCTCCGGGTCGATGCCCCGCGCGAAGACCACGCCGTGCTGCCACTCGTCCTGATCCACGAGCCACTGAATGCCGTCACCCATGACGTCTGCCCCTCTCATGGGCAGGACCCGCCGTCCGTGCCCACCGAAGTGATCACCCTAGTCAGCGGAACCGACAGGGCCGCGTACAAGGGACTGAGCACCTGGGCGACCGACTCTGCCGGCACGCAAGGGGGCGAGGACGTTCACGCGGCGTCCGTGGGACAGCTGTCCGTCGTCTACGTGGCCAACCGGCTCACGCGGAAGCTGTCCGTCCTGGGCCGTCTGGCTCGGCTGAGGCAGAGCAGCAAGGCGGCAACGGCTTCATGACGGGCGCCCGCCCGCCGGCCTTGCGGCCTGTCGTATGGATCAGGAAGTGGTGCTGCGGTGGGCGCGGAGCCGGCGGACGCCCCTTACGGCGTAGCCGGCGGTCAGGAGCGCGAAGCCGGTGGCGGCGAGCCAGAACCAGGATTCCGCGGCTGTGAGGCTCAGGAACAGGCCGCCGATGAGGAGCAGCGTGGCGGCGGTCTCCAGCAGTTCGAGGCGCGCCCGGGAGCGCAGCGCGGGGTCGGGTCCCCGGAGTCGGCGGACGATGGGGACGAGGCCAAGGGCTTGTAGGACGGCCAGACCGAGAGCGATCCAGACGTACCAGTCGGGTATGTCCACGGCGCGCATTGTACTGCCCTGCCGCGACCAAGATCCGAATGGAGGGCAGAAGGCGCCTGCACACCAAGGACGGTCGCGCGGCGGGGTCAGCTGTGGCGTTCCGTCTGCTCGTCGGGCGGCAGGAGGTCTTTGGCTCTGCGTTCCATCACGACCGGCAGGTAGGTCCGCACGCGCGCGTACCTGAGCTCTTCGTACGCCGTCTGTACCGAGCTGTGCACCAGCCCCGCGCCAGCTGAGGGTGCGCCTTCATGCGCCCGTACTGGTGGGCAGCGGCGACGGAGTAGTTTCGGGAGTGGACGGCTGCATGGTGCTGCCCAGGCGGCTGAACGGCCGCCGCGGTCTTCACCGTGCCTGTCGGCGGCGGGCGCAAGGCGGTCTCACGGGGCCTCGGATGCGTAGGCCGGGGCTGGTGGTCACTGATGGCAGGGATGGGTCGATGGACGGGTTCACCGTCTGGCTGTTGCGGCATGTGACCGACCGGGACGCCCTCGGCGAGCTCGCCAGGAGGGCCGCAGCCGATCCGGACTGGCCTGAGGAACCGGACCGGCTGAAGACGTTCACCGAGCACGTGGAAGGTGGCCATGCCACACCGGCCGCACTGCAGGACCTCACGGACGCCTGGGTCCGTTAACCCTCCCGCTGAGCCCTTTCAGCGTGCCCCGCACATCATGTGGCGGGCTGCTGCCGTCGGGTCCGTTGCCCGGGGGCCGGCGGTCTGAGCGCCGGTGCCGGGGGTTCGCCGGACGGCCCCGGGGTCCCCGGCCGGGGAGGAGGCCGGGGTGCGGGTGTCCGGGTGCCGTACGGATCCGGGCGGCAGCCCGTCGTGCGGACGGGCCTGCCCCATGACGCCAGGGGGAGGGGCGTCACGGGGGCGGGGCCCGCTCCGGAAGCCCAACCCCCCACGGTGTGCGCTTCCGACACCAGCGCGTGTGACCCCGCACCCCCGTCCTCAAACGCCCGTCCTCTCAGTAGTTCTGAGAGGACGTCACGCCCTGCTGCTCTCGGGGGTCGCGCGCGGAACCGCTTCATTGCTGTTCAGCGCGTGAGAGCGGGCTGCGGATGCCATGTCGTCGGGGCCGCTGCATGCTGGAGTCTTTGGCGGACCGGACGGAGATCGTGATCCGTCCCGTGTCGCCGCGGGGCGGGCGCAAGGCCACCGTGCGCGCCCTCGGGGTGGACACGGACCTCGGCAGGGCGTTCACGCCCGGGGATGTGTCGGAGTTTCTGCGCCGGGCCGGAGGGGGCCGGGGTCGGGCCGCGGGCGGCCTCCGCCCACCGGCAGCAGGAGCCAAGCCCGCCTGCCCGAGGGTTCAGCCACTGATCTCCACCATCGTCATGAAGAACGCGGTCCAGGACAGACCGCTGCCCGAGGAGCCTCGGCGGGGCGGGCGGACCGCGTCAGTGACGGTGGGCGTGTCATCCCAATGGGGCGATGTGCGGCACGGCGGATCAGGCAAGACTCTCGCCGAGCCCAACTTCGCCCCGGAGGTTCCATGTCGAAAAGCGTCGCGCCTCGCATCGACGTTCCGCGTGAGGCCCCGGCGCGGGCATCGCTCGTTCTGGCGTCCCTGATCATCGTTGCCGCAGTGGCCAACTTGAACCTGTCGGTGGCCAACGTAGCGCTGCCCGCGATCGGGAAGGCCTTCGACTCCTCCCAGACCTCGCTGAACCTGATCGCCGTGGGGTACTCCCTCGGTCTGGCCGCATCCGTGCTCTATCTGGGTGCGGTCGGCGACCGTCACGGGCGCAAGCTGCTGCTGCTCCTCGGCATCGCTCTGTCCGTCCCCGCCTGCCTGCTCGCCGCGTACGCGCCGAACGACACCGTCCTCGTGGCAGCCCGGATCCTCGGCGGGCTCTCAGCCGGCATGGCCTACCCGACCACCCTGGCGCTGATCACCGCCCTGTGGGCGGGGCCGGAGCGGACGAAGTCGATCGCGCTGTGGTCGGCCCTGGGCGGCGGCATCTCCCTGCTAGGGCCGGTGATCGCGGGCGCGCTGCTCGAACGCTTCTACTGGGGGTCGGTGTTCCTGGTCACCCTGCCCCTCGCCGTGGTCGCGCTGGTCATGGCCCTGCTGTTCGTCCCCGCACACGCCAACGAGTCAGCCGAACCGGTGGACAACCTCGGCGGCATCCTGTCCGTCCTCCTGATCGCGGGACTGGTGCTGGCGATCAATTTCGCCGCCGTCCCCGGCCAAGGGGCACTGGTCGTCGGCCTCGTCGTGATCGCCCTGGCTGCCGGAGCCGCGTTCTTCTGGCGCCAGCGCCGGGCTCCCAACCCGTTGTACGACCTCCACATCGCCGGCCGGCGCACGTTCTGGGTCGCCGCATGCGCGGGAATCATCGTGTACGGCTCCATGATGGGGTCGGCGTTCATCAGCCAGCAGTACCTGCAGAACGTGCTCGCGTACAACCCCGTCGAAGCCGGCGCCGCCATCCTCCCCCTCGTCGTGATGATCGTGCTCGTGGCACCACGGTCCGCGAAGCTGGTCGAGACACGCGGCGCCCGCACGACCCTGCTGATCGGTTACACGTTCCTCTTCCTCGCCTTCGCATGGATGCTGCTGTTCTGGGGCGAGGACAGCAGCTACTGGCAGATCGGCTTCGCCTACGTGCTCATCGGAATCGGCGCCGGCTTCGCAGGGACGCCCGCATCCCACTCGCTGACCGGATCGGTGCCCGTGCGACGGGCCGGCATGGCCTCAGGCACCGCCGACCTGCAACGGGACCTCGGCGGGGCCGTCATGCAGTCCATCATGGGCGTGCTCCTCACCGCTGGCTACGCCTCGGCCTTCAGCGCGGCGATCGCCGCTTCCCCCGAGAGCAAGGACGTGTCGGACCAGGTCCAGAGCGAGCTGACGAAGTCGTTCGCCTCCGCCGGGCAGGTCGCCCAGCAGCACCCCCAGTACACCGACCAGATCGTCGCGGCAGCACGTCAGTCGTTCCTCCACGGCGACGACTGGGCGTACACCGTCGGCCTGGCCGCGATCGCCCTGGGTGCGCTGCTGATCTTCTTCATGTTCCCGCACCGGGACGCCGAGCGGGAACTCCTACGGCGCTACTACACCGAGGACTCCGTCTCCGCCGCCACCGGGAGGCCGAGCGGCCCGGGAGCCTGAGAGGTCAACCGGTCGGCCGGTCGCCGACCGTGTCGTGCGCGTCCTTGCCCCATGGCCGTCGAAAGCAGGTCCGAGGACCGGATTGACGCGGGCGAGGATGCGGGCGTGGCCTGCTTGCCCGGCCGGGCCGCCGCCCGCAGAGTCGGGATGCAGCACCGCAGCAGCGCCGCCCGACTGTGCGGTCCTGCTGCCGCCCGAACTGGGCCGGCTCATAGAGGAGCAGATCCGGCACCCTGCGCGCGTCTCGATGCTGGAGCAACTGCCTGGAGACGGACCGCACTACCTCTGGCCGGGCCGACCTGCCGGTCGCCCGCTCGGCGGAGGGCGGGCGCACACGCGTTTGAAGCGGCACGGCCTGCCGAGCTTGACCGCGCGGAACACTGCCATGATCGAGTCTGTGGCGGAACTGCCCCCCGATCGTCGTCGGTGATCTCCTCGGCATCGACCCGGGCACGGCGCACCAGTGGGCTCGGTTCGCGCAGGACAGTTGGGCGGACTACCTTGCCGCCTGCCAGAAGACCCGAGAGTGTTCGGCGGGCCGACCACGTCCTGGCCTTGTGCATCAAAGGGGCAGCTGTCGACGCCGCCGCGGCCGACCCGTGGGGCTTTGGTCGGTGGGACCCCGACGACTCGAAGACGAAGATGTTCGGATCGCGCCGCCGGCCGCCTGTCCGTCATCTACTTCGCCAGCCGTGTACTCCGGCGCCTGTCGGTCCTGGGCATTGTCCGGCTCGGCTAGAACGTGTCTCTTGGGTGGGCTGAGCTGTTGATCGGATGTGTCTGTCCGATTGGTCTGCAGCCCCCAACTGGGCCAGCCTCCGCGGCGCGGCGGGCCTCGCGTAGGGTCGTCGAATCCTTACCGATCAGGGGAGTTGGCGATGGTGCACACATTACGACGGGGCGCCCGCGCGGCACTGGCGGCGGTGGCGGGAGCCGCGCTGCTGGTGGGCTGCACGGAGGAACCACAGAAGCGGGTCATGCCCGGCCCGACGTCCACGGCCACGGCCGCTCCCCAGGACGCCGTGGCCCTGGCCGAGCGCTACCGGGCGGCTGGCGGGGACCCGGACGTGTACGGGATCCAGGTCGAGGACGGACCGGAAGGCGTGCCCCGGGTGGTCATCCGGACCCGCAACGCGGATCAGGCGGACGCGATCTTCCGCCGGCAGAACACCTCGGTCACCACTCACCTGACGACGAAGGAGGGGGCGTCATTCAAGAAGGGCTACTTTATCGACGTCTTCGGCCCCGACGGCGGACTCATCCACCGCATGGACGCTCGCCCCGAGAGCGTGTCTGATTGATCGGTGGGCAGTTCGCCGACGCCTCCGAAGACCTCGGCACCCGCGTCTGGGTCCGCGGCCGCGCCGCGATCGCCCTCGGCTACGAAGGCGCCGCCCTCCCGATCGCGGACTTCTTCGCCGACCAGGCCATCGCGATCAGCGACCGGCCGTCCCTGGGCCTGCTGAACGCCGTCTTCGGCAAGGCCCACGCGCACGCGGCCGCCCTGCGCGGCGACCACACCACCGCCAGAGCGCTCCTCGCCCAGGGCCGGCGCGTCTTCGACCGGGCCGGCTCGCACGAGCAGACATCCGACTACCCCGTCCCCTTCTGGCGGGTCAACGTGTTCACCTCCCTGCTCGCCGCCCGCCTCGGCGACGAGACCACCGCCGTCGCCGCACAGGACGCAGCGGCGGCGGAACTCCCCGCGACCCTGCCCCGGTTCGACCCACCTGGAGATGCACCGCGGCCTGATGCTCGCCCGCTCCGGCGACAGCGCCGCCGGCATCGCCCACGCCCGCGCGGCGCTGGACGCCCTCCGCCGGAGAAGCACTCGCTGACCCTGCGCCTGCTCATGACGGAGGTCGAACAGTCCTGAGGCTCTCGGCGGCCGGGTGAGAAGTGCGTGGCGATGGGGAGGGGGCCGTCCGCCGCTCGGACCGGTGGGCATCCGGACATCCCTGGTCGGCCCCGGGATTCCGGCGGCTGATGGAGTGGCACGTCAGCCGCACGGACGGCCGTGGTCGGGCATCCGGCCCGGGGCGGCTGTCGGCTAGGACCTGTCCGGGCGATCATGCGCGCGGATGTGGAGTCGAGTCGTGTCGTGCTGGTCCTCGGTCGCAGGTGTCGATCCAGCATGGTTGGCATGATCGCCGGGCTGTCGGACTGCCCTGCGTGGGCTCGCGGAGAGGGAGTGCTCGTGGAAGACAGTGTCGTCAAGCACCAGTGGCAGATCGAGCTGGGGGAGCGTCGAGTGGAGACGCTCAAGAGCGTCTCCGGGATCACGCTCAAACAGGAGTACATCGAGCTGTTGCAGAACTCGCCGGACGGGAAGCCGGTTCCCGATCTTGTCCTGGGTGGGCCGGAGTTCTTCGGGACGCTGACCCTCACGCGGGGCCTGGACAAGAGTGAGAAGTTCACTCAGTGGATCTTGGATTCCAAGGACCCGGCCAGAAAGGAAGCCAGTTCCCCGACCCTCGTTCTGGCCTACGTGAACGAGCAGAACAACAAGGTCGTGAAGCGCTTTCAGATCGAGGGCGCCCGGCTTACGAGCTGGAGTGCCGCGGACCTGTCGGCAGGTGACTCCTCGGCGGTGGAGGAAACGCTTGAGCTCGCCTATCTGAGCGCCAACCCGATCTGACGCCTTCTGATCCGCATCGAGCGGTCCGGCCGCGTTCGCGACTGCTGCGTGTCCGGGTCGTTGATGTGTACAGGGGGGCGGGCTGATCCGAGTGATGCAGAGTGGGAACGGCAGCAGCCGTTCCCGCCGGGGTCGTTCTACCGGGTGAGGGTCGATGCAGCCCGTCCCGACATGGCGTGCGCGGATCAAGCCCGGTGCCCACCCGTCCGGGGGCAGTACCGCAGCCCCATCCCGGTGTCGGCGGCCGTTCTGTCAGGAGCGCGCTGCCGGGGGCGGCGCATGATCGGTTCTTCGGTGAACCCGCTCCGCCGGCAGGGTGAGATGCCCTTCCCGGGGGGTCGTACCGGTGGTGCTGGCCCGGTATCACCGGGCCAGCACCTGATCGTGATCGGGGCTGGCGGCTGCGGCTGGCGGTGGTTCAGGGCGAACCGTGATGGCTGTGCGTGGGGTGATGGGGATCGAGAATGTCCCCACCCCGCGCTCGGGGGTGAGACAGACCTGCTCACCCAAGTTCCCCACCCCCTGGGCGCTGACCTGCGGCCGGGCGCCACAGCGGAGGGGCCGCCCGATAGCCGGCCAGGTCCAGAGGCGGGTCGAGCTGTCCAGGGTGGGCGAAGCCCAGCGCGAAGCGCCACCGAAGGCGCCCTTGACCGGTCGGCACGGCCCGCACACTCCACGAGCGGGCGGCCCCGGCTCCAGTTGCCGACAGCAACCGACTGGGGAACGAAGAGCCGCTCCGGGGCCCGTTTCTGGTGATCGTTGATCAGCTGTTGCAGCCGGTTCCGGTGGTGGGGTTGGTGCAGGTATTGTGGCCGGTTCCGCCGTTGTTGGTGTTGGCCCCGGGTCCGCCATTGAGAGCGTCGTTTCCGGGTCCGCCCTCGTTGGCGTCGTTACCCGCGCCGCCGGACAGGGCGTCGTTTCCGTTGCCGCCGATGAGGGTGTCGTTGCCGTTGCCGCCCTCGACACGGTCGTTTCCGTTGCCGCCTTCGATGCGGTCGTTGCCGTCGCCGCCGGACAGCATGTCGTTGCCGTCGCCGCCGCAGATCAGGTCGTTGCCGCCGCGGCCGTCGACCACGTCGTTTCCGGCGAGAGCGAAGATGGCGTCGTCGCCGGGGGTGCCGATCAGGACGTCGTTGCGGTTGGTGCCGGTGATGGTGGCCGTGGCGGTCGCGCAGGTCAGCGCCGGCGGGGGCACGACCCCGGTCGCCACACCGAACGGGAGGTCGTCGACGGGGACGGTGGCCACGACGGTGTTGGTGGCGGTGTTGATCACGGACACCGTGTCGGCGTTGGGGTTGGTGACGTAGGCGCGGGTGCCGTCCGGCGACACCGCCACCTCTCGAGGCGCATCGCCGACAGGGATGTTGATGACGACCGTGTTCGTCGCCGTGTTGATCACGGACACCGTGTTGCTGTCGGCGTTGATGACGTAGGCGCGGGTGCCGTCCCGCGACACCGCCACCCCCTGGGGCACATCGCTGACGAGGATGGTGGCGACGACCGTGTTCGTCGCCGTGTTGATCACGGACACCGTGTCGGCGTCGGAATTGGTGACGTAGGTGCGGGTGCCGTCCGGTGACACCGCCACCCCGAACGGGAAGTCGCCGACGGGGACGGTGGCGACGACCGTGTTCGTCGCCGTGTTGATCACGGACACCGTGTCGGCGTCGGAATTGGTGACGTAGGCGCGGGTGCCGTCCGGCGACACCGCCACCCCGATGGGAGCATCGCCGACGGGGACGGTGGCGACGGCCGTGTTGGTGTTCGTGTTGATCACGGACACCGTGTCGGCGCCGTAGTTGGTGACGTAGGCGCGGGCGCCCTCCGGCGACACCGCCACGCCCAGGGGCTCAAGGCCGGCGGGGACGGTGGCGACGACCGTGTCGGTCGCGGTGTTGATCACGGACACCGTGCCGGCGGCGCGGTTGGTGACGTAGGCGCGGGTGCCGTCCGGCGACACCGCCACTCCCCACGGCGCATCGCCGACGGGAACCGTGACCACCACCGTGTTCGTCGCCGTGTTGATCACGGACACCGTGTCATCGTTGAAGTTGGCGACGTAGGCGTAGGTGCCGGGCGGCACGGCCTGGGCGGGCTGCGGGGCCACCATGGGCAGGGCCAGGCCGGCCACCAGGACGGGACCTGCCACCAGCGCCCGCAGCAACCCACCCCACCACGAGCGGCGCACTCGAAGACCAGGCGGCGCTGACGGCGGGAGGGCCTCCTGCGCGCCCACCCCCCTCACGGCTTGACAGATAGTCACAGCAATCCTCCCGACCGGGCTGACAGTGGGGCATATTATGACAGTTCGCCAGATTCGGTAGGGCGGGGGACACGCGACCGCCCCGACCGGTGGCCGCGCTCGGCTCCCTCCTCGCGCTGATCCTCGGGGTCTCGCGCACGACCCTGGCCATGGCCCGCGACCACCACCTCCCGCACGCCCTGGCCGCCGTCCACCCGAAGTTCCAGGTGCCACACCGGGCCGAACTCGTGGTCGGCACCGTCGTGGCCGTACTCGCCGCGACCACCGACGTACGGGGGGCGATCGGCTTCTCCTCCTTTGGGGTGCTCGCCTACTACGCCATCGCCAACGCCTCCGCCTGGACCCTCGCCCCGGACGAGGGCCGACCAGCGGATCATCCCGGTCGTCGGGCTGGCAGGCTGCCTCGTCCTCGCGTTCGCCCTGCCGTCCTCGTCGGTGATCGCCGGCGCCGCCGTGCTGGCCGCCGGAGCCGCCGCATACGCGGTACGTCGCGCGGTGACCGCCCGCAGGGCGTGACCGCGGCAGAACACGTATCCGCTGTTGTCAACGGGTGCGGCGGGAGCGCGTGAGCGCCCGCCCGCCCAGTGCAGTGCCGGTCAGCCCGAGCAGCAGGGCCACGTAGGCGCCGCCCAGCCCGTTGCCGGTGCCGAGCCCACCGTCGGCGGTGGCCGCGACCAGCCCGCCGAGAGCCATGGCGATCAGCCCCGCGACCACAGCCAAGGTGGCCCCGAGCGACCCGCTGGCGGTGCCGAGGCGACCGGCTGGTCGGGTCAGCGCCAGCACGGCGATGACCACGGCGGCCAGCCCCAGCAGCCCGCCGGTGGTGGCTCCGAGACGCCCGAGGCTGAAGTCGGTGACACTGGCGGCGATCGGGATCGGCTGGACCGAGGCGTGCGCTGCCGCTGGGGTGGCAAGACCGAACCCTCCGAGCAGGGCGGTAGCGGAGGCGGCGAACAGGCGACGAGCGGACATCATGGTGCTCCTTCTCTTCCCACGACTGGATGTGGTCCGAGCATGTCGGCCGGGCCGTGGCAGGTCGTCCGGCAGGCGCAGGCACTTCGCGCTACCACGGACGCGGCAGGTGCCGCCGAGCTACTGCGTGCGTGGTAGTCGACCGCTGGTCCGCGAGAGGGATTCGCCCGTGGCAGCCTCCGGCTACGGTGCGCGCATGAGCAAAGGACGGTTCCGCATACGGGCCAGCGTCAGAGACTGGCTGATCGCCGTAGGCGTGGCGGCGGCGCTGCTGGTCACCGGGCTGTCCGGGCACCACTCCGCCACCGGCCTCGACCTGCTCGGCTACGCGTTGCTGGTGGTCGGTGGCCTGGCGCTGGCGGCCGGCCGCCGGGCTCCGGTTGCCGTACTGGCCGTCACCGGGCTGTGCGCGGTGGGTTACCAGGCGGCAGGGTTCGATGTGGCCGCCGTCGCGTTCCTGTTCGCGGTGTACGCGGCCATGCGGGCGGGACACCGCATCGTCACGGTGGCGGTGAGCGTGGCCGTGCTGGCCGCGCTTCCCCTCGCGGCCCTGGTCTCGGGCCTGCACGACACGGGCGAGGCGTTCGCGCAGGCCCGGGGCGCCCTCCAAATCGCCTGGCTCATCGCCGCCGGCGCCGCCGGTGAAGCCCTCCGGCAGGCCGAGCAGCGGGCAGACGAAGCCGAACGCACCCGCGAGGAGACCGCGCGGCGCCGCGCCGACGAGGAACGGCTGCACATCGCGCGGGAACTGCACGATTCGCTCACCCACCAGATCTCGGTGATCAAGGTGCAGTCCGAAGCCGCCGTCCACGTGGCCCGCAAGCGCGGCGAAGAGGTCCCGGAGGCCCTGCTGGCCATCCGGGAGGCCGGCCGGGAGGCGTCCCGCGAGCTCCGGGCAACCCTGGAGGCCCTGCGCGACGACGACACCACCCCGCCGCACGGCCTCGACCACCTCCCCGAACTGGTCGAACGGGCCGGCAAGACCGGTCTGCGGGCGACACTCACGATCCAGGGGCAGCAGCACGACGTACCGGCCGCAGTGGGCCGGACTGTCTACCGGATCGTGCAGGAGTCCCTCACCAACATCGCCCGTCACGCAGACGCCACCACGGCATCGGTCCACATCGACTACCGCCCGGACGCCGTCGCCCTTCAGGTCGACGACAACGGCAAGGCCACACCGGACACCATCCCCGTGCCGGGCATCGGCCTGCTCGGGATGCGTGAACGCGTCACAGTCCTCGGCGGTCGCCTCCGGGCAGCACCGCGCGACGAGGGCGGCTTCACCGTCCAGGCCGAACTCCCCGTGGAGCGTGCCTCGTGATCCGTGTCCTGCTGGTCGACGACCAGCCGCTCATCCGCAGCGGATTCCGCGCGTTCCTCGACCTCGAAGACGACATCGAGGTCGTGGCCGAAGCCGCCAACGGGCAGGAGGGCCTGGAGCTCGCCGGAAAGCACCTGCCCGACGTCGCACTCATCGACATCCAGATGCCGGTCCTCGACGGCATCGAGACGACCCGGCGCATCGCGGCCGACCCGGCGCTGGCCGGCGTCCACGTCGTCATCCTCACCAACTACGGCCTGGACGAATACGTCTTCAACGCCCTGTCCGCAGGCGCCGCCGGATTCCTCGTCAAGGACATCGAGCCGGAGGACTTCCTGCACGCCGTACGCGTGGCCACGCGCGGAGACGCCCTGCTTGCGCCCTCTATCACCCGCAAGCTCATCAACCGGTACGTCAGCCAGCCGCTCCCGAATACCACCGGGCAGGGGCTGGAAGGGCTGACCGGCCGAGAACGCGAAGCCGTCGTGCTGGTCGCACAGGGCCTGTCCAACGACGAGATCGCGGACCACATGGTGATCAGCCCACTGACCGCGAAAACCCACGTCAACCGGGCCATGACCAAACTCCACGCCCGCGACCGCGCCCAGCTCGTGATCCTCGCCTACGAATCCGGCCTGGTAACCCCACGCAACTCCTGACATCCATCAGCAACACCCTGAACCGCATTCGCTGACTGCCGTGGTCACGAAGGCGCGGGAGGCCGGCGGTCACGGGCCGCCAGGTAGTGGGGTCGGCCGGCTCCCGGCAAGCGGGGCACCACCCGGAATACCGGACACTTCGAATGACGCTCCCCGCCAGCTGGGGCGGCGGAATGGACCCGGGCCCGGTGGGAGGCGTACGCGAACGACCAGGGGCAGCCGGCGTCGCTGGTGGCGGTGACGGCGCGTTCGAACCGGTCGAAGGCGGATCAGGATCCGGCGGAGTGGCTGCCGCCGTCGCCGGACGCGCTGTGCCGGTACGGCGCCGAGTGGACCGCGACCAAGATCCGGTGGGGCCTGGCGGTCGACGAGGCGGAGAAGGACCGGCTGCTCGACATCGCGGCCGGCTGCGGCGGCACCGGCGTGGAGTTCACCCCCGCCCCATAGGACAGCCGAAGGTGAGAGCCGCCGCCCGACAGGTGGCGGCTCTTCGCCATGCTCCACAGCTGCTCGTGACCGCGGCATGTCCGGGCTGGTCCAACGACGTGCGCTGTTGGGCCGGCGGGAGTGATCAGTTTGGGGTGTGCAGTCCGGGGCGGAGGAGGGGTGGTGTGCGCCGCCAGCCGCCTTTGCCGTCATTGTTGCGGTGTGACCTGCGGGTGTGCCAGATGCCGGGCACGCTGATCAGCCGTGGTCAGTCTCTGCGCGCTGACCGTCTTCGCTGACCCGTGAGGATGCAGAGCCGGTCCCTGGCTGTGTGCTCAGGTGCCGGAGTGTGCCCCGTCGCCGGTGCCGAGGAGGGGGACAGCCAGCCGGCGTTCGACGGCGTTCGGCAGCGACCACAGTTCGCTGCGCCGTTTCCGGTCCAGCGCGCCTTGGCGGTCGGCGCGGCGGATCCCGGGCACGGCGAGGACCAGGACGGTCAGGGAAGCGGCCAGTCCGGCGCCGAGCAGTGCACCGGCGAGTACGGCCCCGTCTGCCAGGGCGAACGGAAGCGCGAGCCCGAGGCAGAGCGTGCCGAGGCCGCCGAGGACGGCCAGCATCCACCACAGAGGGGTGAGCGGGTGCTCGTCGCGCAGGTGGTCGACCAGCTGCCGGTCGGTGGGACGCCGCCGGCGATGCTCACTGGCGGCGGCGAACAGCTCGGCACGCCCGCGCAGCGCCCAGACGGCGCGCACTCCCACCCACGCGACGGGCAGCAGGAACAGCGTCACCAGCACCAGGCCCGACTGAACCGTCCGCGACACCGACATCCGGCCCGAAGCGTCGGCCACCACAGATGCCACGGCGGCTCCCGCAACCACAGCCCCCGCCGCGCTCGTGACCACGAGCCAGCGCCGGGCCCGGCGCACCCGAGCGCTGAGAGGGAACTCGACCGCGTCCAACGTCTTCTCCGTTCGATGACCGCAGGTACTCTACGCAGCCCACCGAGGAAGCGGAGCAGCTCCTCCACGCTGACGATCCGGGCACCCCAGCGCCTGCCGCGCGGCCGGTCCGGGAACTGCAGGTCCGTGGGCTGCGCCCGCGAGCGCGGATGGGAAGCGCTCCTGGGGACCTTTGACCGAGAGTCTGAACGTCCCCCGTGATCTCGACCTCGGCAACCGGCCTCGTGCCCTGAAGCAGTTGTGGAAGCAGGCCACGGGCACGGCTCTGGCGGGCCGCTCTCACCTCCCTGACCACGCCGCCGTCCGCGTCGCCATGATGATCCGGGTACGGCGGCGGGCCACACGGGAGACCCTGTACGACCCGCCGTCCTGGGCGCGGGCCGCACGGAGGGATCGTTCTAGGGACGGTGGACGGCCAGGGCCGCGTGACGGTCATGACGTCCAAGTGGGTTGCGCCCAACGGAGCGGTGACGTTCGACTGGCACCGCAGCAAGGATCGGAACACCGGCAAGGTGACCGAGACTCGCAGCCCCTGAGCGTCATGTGGTGGAGTTGTCCACGCCCCCCGGGGCCGTCTTCGCTGACAGGCCAGGCGGGACGGGGCCGTGGGGTCCGAGGTGACGGAGACGTCCAGGGCGCTTGAGGTGGTGACTCCCAGGGCGGGTCACCTGCTGTCGGACAAGTACGCGCGGGCCCCCCGCCGGCCCGCACTCCCTCGCGCAGCGCCGCCGACGTGTGCCTAGGGACGGACGGGTCCTTCGGGACGAAGCGCTCGGCCGGCCGGTCAAGCGGGGCGGAGCGGGTGGATCGGTGTCGACCGGGGCATCCCGGCCGACACCGTACGGAAGGGGACTGGTTCGGCACCGGGTGTGACACGGAAGGTGGTTCCAGCGCTGAAGGGCATGGGGTGCCCTCTCGAGCGCGCCCCCGGCATCAGTCGCTCCGCTTCCCGATCCAGAGGCCACCACGCATGCACCCACCTTTCGGCATCCCGGATCCGGACACGATGGAGCTTTTCCCCGGTGATATCGGTGCGTACGGCACGGCGCAGGTGCCGCCGGTCCCGGCCGCCGCCGAGGCCCCCGTCTTCGTCGACACGTCGGGGCGCAGACAGCGCCGGGTGCGTCGCTGGGGCTACCTGCTGGTGGTACCGGCCGTCGCCTATGTCGTGCTGCTCATGAGCACCCTGCTGGGCGGCCCCACCTTCCAGTCACCTTTGCTGCCCTCCGCCCGGGCTCCCCACACCCCCGCGCCCGGGGACACACCAGGGACCGGCACCGCAGGCCCCTCCACCCGTGGTCCGGCGAGCAGCAGCAGACGCCCCGCCCCGGCAGCCTCGCACAGTGGCGCCGCGCCTGCCCCGGCCGCCGCGACCGTGACCGACAAGGGGACGCCCGGCAACGGGCAGGGCCCGACGAAGGCCGCGACCGGACCGGCAGACCCGGCTCCGTCGCCTCGCGGCGGCGGCCGCGGCCGCGTCACCGCTCCCCCCGGCCAGGGTGGCGGCAAGCCCACCGGCCGTCCCTGAGCCAGCCACGTCCGTCACGCCGGACAGGCCCAGCACAGTGCACGCAGTCGGCACCGCACCGCCCCACGCAGCAGGCAGGAAGTCCCACCCCTTGTCGAAGAACCGTCGCCGCCGCCCCCACGGCAGGCACAGCACCGTACGCAACGTCCCCTGCGCACCCACTGGCTGTTGCTGACCACCCTCGTGCTCACCCTTTCGGCGGCGCTGCTCCTCCAGGGCTACACCCAGCACCTGTTCGACTCCACCCCCGACGGGGCTCACCGTGAGCAAGGCCCGGGGACGTCCGTGCCGGCGGGGATCAGCTCCGGCGGGCCGGTGATCGAGGGGGAGGCGGCCCGCACCGCTGCCCCGGCGGCCCGCACGATCGCTCTGACCTTCGACGACGGCCCCGACCCCGTCTGGACCCCGAAGATCCTCGACGTGCTGCGCCGCAACGCCGTGCCCGCGACCTTCTTCACCGTCGGCACCCGGGTCGCCGAGAATCCCGACCTCGCCCGCCGGATCGTCGACGAGGGCCACCAGATCGGCCTGCACAGCTTCACCCACACCGATCTCGGCGCCGCGTCCGCCTGGCGGCGTTCCCTGGAACTGCGCGAGACCCAACTCGTCATCGCCGGCGCCACCGGCGTCACCACGCCGCTGCTGCGCCCGCCGTACTCCTCCACCGCCAAGGCGCTCGACGACGCCGACTGGAGCGCCGTCGTCCAGGCCGGGCAGGAGGGGTACCTGACCATCCTGACGACCCTGGACAGCGAGGACTGGCGACGCCCGGGCGTAGAACAGATCGTCGCCGGCGCCACCCCCAAGGACACCTCCGGGCAGATCGTGCTCCTGCACGATTCAGGCGGAGACCGCACGCAGACAGTCGCCGCGCTCGAACAGCTCGTGCCGCGGCTGAAGGCCTCCGGCTGGACGTTCGCCACGGTGGGCGATGCGGTCGCACTCCGGGGGGCCGTGCAGCCCGCCGCGACCACAGACCGGTGGCAGGGCCTCGCCCTGATCACCGCGATCCGTACCAGTGACTGGATCCTCGAAGCCCTCTCGTGGCTGCTGTGGGCAGCGGGCGCGATCAGCCTGCTGCGTGCGGTCGCCGTCTTCGTTGCCGCACGCCGGCACGTACGGATGCGCCGAAAGCCCTGGGGAGCTCCGGTCACCGAACCCGTGAGCGTCATCGTCCCCGCCTACAACGAGAGCGCCGGCATCGAGGCGGCCGTCCGCTCCCTCGTGGCCTCCGACCATCAACTCGAGGTCATCGTCGTCGACGACGGCTCCACGGACGGCACCGCCGACATCGTCGAAGCCCTCCGGTTGCCCGGCGTACGGGTCATCCGGCAGCAGAACGCCGGAAAGCCGGCCGCCCTCAACACGGGTATCGCGGCCGCCTCCTGCAATCTGCTCGTCATGGTCGACGGCGACACCGTCTTCGAACCGGACGCCGTCCGCATGCTCGTCCAGCCCTTCGCCCACCGCCGGGTGGGCGCGGTCTCCGGCAACGCCAAGGTGATCAACCGGGGAGGGCTGCTCGGACGCTGGCAGCACATCGAGTACGTCGTCGGCTTCAACCTGGACCGCCGCCTGTTCGACCTCGCCGAGTGCATGCCCACCGTGCCGGGCGCCGTCGGCGCGTTCCGCCGAGAGGCACTGCTGCGGGTCGGCGGTGTCAGCGACACCACACTCGCCGAGGACACCGACCTCACCATGGCCCTGTGCCGGGACGGCTGGCGCGTTGTCTACGAGGAGCGGGCCAAAGCCTGGACGGAAGCGCCCGCCTCGCTCGGTGCCCTGTGGAAGCAGCGCTACCGGTGGTGCTACGGCACCCTCCAGGCCATGTGGAAGCATCGGGGCGCCCTCGCCCAGCGGGGGCAGGCCGGCAAGCTCGGGCGACGCGGTCTGGTCTACCTGCTGATGTTCCAGGTCCTGCTGCCCCTGCTCGCACCCATCGTGGACGTCTTCGCCGTCTACGGCCTGGTCTTCCTCGACCCCCTGCGCATCCTCGGCCTGTGGACGGCGTTCCTGCTCCTCCAGGTCCTGATGGGCCTGTACGCGTTCCGCCTGGACGGGGAGCGGCCGGGCCCGCTGTGGAGCCTGCCGCTGCAACAGTTCGTCTACCGCCAGCTCATGTACCTGGTGGTGATCCAGTCCGTCTTCACCGCCGTCGCCGGCTCCAGACTGCGCTGGCAGCGGATGGAGGGCTACGGCAGCCTGCAGGCACCCGCCACCCCCTCCGAGCCGCTGATTGCGGTGCCGCCCCGGCCCTCCGACCCTTCGTACGGCCGCCCGCCCGCGCCCGGGGCGCCGCAGGTTGCCGGGGCCTGGGACGGTCCCGCGGGCGAGCCGCACAGCGGCTACGAGGCGGACCCCGCCTGGGCGCCCCATGACTCGGCACCGATCCCGCACAGCCCGCAGGACCACATCTGGCCCTCTCAGGTCCACCGCGACCTGTAGTCCGCAGTCCGCAGTCCGCAGTCCGCAGTCCACAGTCCGCCGGAAGCGGCGGAAGCCCCGGCGGGCCCGCCGGGGCGAGGTACCACTCCCCGGACGCGGTGTGCACCGAGTCCGGGGAAGGGCCCGGCCGTTACTGGACGCCGGGGATCTGCCGGGCCTTGAACGCGGCACGCACGGCATCCGCAGCGTTCGCGCCGTACATCCGCTGGGCGGTCGAAACCGTCGTCAGGGCCGCGTCCTTGAAGGACGTGTCCGGCGCGAAACCGAACTGGGCGTTGACAATGATGCGGTCAGCGGTCCGGGAGCCCAGGGCGTTGCGGATGTCGAAGAGGGCGCGGGACCAGATCTCCCCGTCCGCGTGGACCTCGCCCTCCAGGTCGGCGTACACCTTGTTCCCGTCGATGCGGCGCAGGCAGTGCGGGGCCTCGCTGTAGGAGGCCGCGTCCCAGTCGGCGACGCAGGCCAGGTCGGCCCGCCGCGGCCAGCCGTATGCGGCGTCCGCATGGGCGCCGACCTCGACCGCCAGGTAGTCACCGAAGGCCTCGCCTATCGCGCCGGCCTCGGGAGAGGAGCCGAAGCCGGGGACCTGCGCGTTGTGCACCGCGTGGCCGTACTCGTGGACGATCACCTCGGCGTCCTCGGCGTCGTCGACCCCGCCCTTGCCGAAGCGGATCTCGTCCTTCTTGTCGGTGAAGAAGGAGTTGTCCGCGCCCCACTGGTTGATCCGTACGGGCTGCACCCGGTCGTTGGCGCCCCGCAGCTCGGTGCCGAAGCCCAGGGACTGGAGGTACTCCTGCGTCTCGTTGACCCAGAAGTAGGCCATGACCTGCTCGAACCGGTCGTCGTGACGGGTGTACCCGGCGGCCTCGCCGGTCCTGGCCGAGGGGCCGGTGTCCGAGCGTACGGAGGCCCAGCGGCCGTGGAGTCCGCCGCCGCCGTCCAGGTTGCGCAGCGCGGCCAGGGCGTACGCGGTGGCGGGGACGGCGGAATCGGCGTCCTTGCCGTCGGTGAGTGCCTGGTCGCCCGTGGCCTGGACGGGGTTGACCATGAAGATCCGGCCCTGCGGCGCGGTGGAGTCGGCCGTCGGGGCCGAGGACTGTGCGGTGGCCGGGCCGGCGAGCGAGAAGAGCGCCACGGTGGCGGTGGCCGCGGCGAGCATGCCGCGGGGTGTGCGGCGGGTCATGGACATCCTCCGGGGTGGGAAGGCGTGGTGGGGAAGGAAAAACGGGTGGGGCGGGCGTGATCCTCGCCCACCAGCACCCGGATTGAACAGACCCTGACAAGGTCCGGATCGGCCCCACCTGCCCGGCCGCCCCCGGGCCGCCCGCCGGACACGCCGCCGTGCCCACCGCCGAAGGCGTACGAACCGCTCCTGATGCCCCGACAACTCGTCGGCCCCACACGGCGATTACCGGACCGCATGCCGATTGTGGGCCGCGTCACCTACCGCCAGAGTGGCCCGCCTCACGTCGGGACACCCAGCACGAGCGGAAGAGGACGACATGTCCAACGGTTCCACCGGCACCCCCCGATCCACCCCGGCGGCCCGCCCCGCAGGCGAGGTCCAGCGCCTCAAGGCCAACTCCGTCGGCCTGGTCGGCGTCGTCTTCATGGCCGTCGCCACCGCCGCCCCCATCACCGCCATGACCGGCAATCTCCCCATCGCGGTCGGCTTCGGCAACGGAACCGGCGCCCCCGCCGGGTACCTCTTCGCCACCGTCGTCCTCACCGTCTTCGCGGTCGGCTACGTGGCCATGGCCAAGCGCATCACCGCCGCGGGCGCCTTCTACGGGTACATCTCCCACGGACTCGGCCGGATCGCCGGCATGGCCTCCGGCATGCTCGCCGTCCTCGCGTACGTCGTCTTCGAGGCCTCGATCGTCGGCGTCTTCTCCTACTTCGCCCGCACCACGGTCCAGGACCAGCTCGGCGTCGACCTCCCCTGGGTGCTGTACGCGGCCGGGATGCTCGCCGTCACCGCCGGCCTCGCCCACTTCGACATCAACCTGACCGCCAAGGCACTCGGCGTGATGCTGGTCGCCGAGATCGCGGTCCTGTTCGCCGTCGCCACCGCCGTACTGCTCTCCGGCGGCGGCCCCGGCGGGATCCCCCTCGAGCCGGTCGACCCCCGGAACGCCTTCACCGGTACCTCCGCCGGCCTCGGCCTCTTCTTCGCTTTCTGGTCCTGGGTCGGCTTCGAGTCCACCGCCATGTACGGCGAGGAGTCCCGCGACCCCAAGCGGGTCATTCCCAAGGCCACGCTCATCTCCGTCGTCGGAGTCGGCCTCTTCTACATCTACGTCTCCTGGATGACCATCGCCGGCAACGGCCTGACCGGGTCCGTGGAACTGTCCGCCTCCGCCAACCCCCTCGACCTCTTCTTCGCCCCCACCCGGCACTTCATCGGCGCATGGGCCGTGGACGCCTTCCAATGGCTTCTGCTCACCGGCTCGTTCGCCTGCGGGATGGCCTTCCACCAGTGCGCCGCCCGCTACCTGTACGCCATCGGCCGCGAGCGCTTCCTGCACCCGGCGCTCGGCCGGACCCACCCGCGCCACGGCTCCCCGCACGTCGCCTCCGTCGTCCAGACCGTCATCGCGGTGACCCTGGTCGCAGGTTTCTGGCTCACCGGCCAGGACCCGTACCTGCACCTGTACACGCTGCTGGCGATCCTGGGCACCATGGCGATCCTGATCGTCCAGACCCTGTGCTCCTTCGCCGTCATCGGCTACTTCCGCCGCAACCACCCCGAGGACCGGCACTGGTTCAGGACCTTCACCGCGCCCCTGCTCGGTGGGATCGCGATGACCGCCGTCGTGGTCCTGCTTGTCGTCAACATGGAGACCGCGGCCGGTGCCGCCGCCGACTCCGTCTTCTTCAAGCTGATCCCCTGGATCGTCGGCGCCGTCTTCTTCGGCGGACTGGGCCTCGGCCTGTGGCTGAAGGCCAAGGCGCCCGAGCGCTACGAGGTCATCGGCCGCATCGTCCTGGAGGACGCCGCCGAGCGTGCCGACGACGGCACCGCCCCCGGTTCCGACGGCACCACCGGCCTGTCCCCGTTCCGTGCGGACGTCTGATCCACGTACACCTGATCCACGAACGCCCGGCCCGCAGTCGCCCACCCCGCGAAGGAGTCCCCGCCATGGCCCGTACGCCCCTCATGCACGCACTCCGCCGGCTCACCGCCGAACACGCCTCCGCCCACCGCCTGCGTCTGCCCGTCGCCGACGTGCGCGGCCTCGGCCGCCGGGAGCTGATGCGGCGGGCGGCCGCCCTCGGCCTCGGCACCGCCGTGGCGGGCGTCGCCGCCGCCCCGGCCCGCGCCGCCACCCCCGCCCCCGACGGCAAAAGGCCCCAACGGGCCCGCGTCGCGGTGGTCGGTGCGGGCATCGCCGGCCTCACCGCCGCCCTCACCCTCCAGGACGCGGGCATCCCGTGCACCGTCTACGAAGCCAACCCCGACCGCGTCGGCGGCCGGATGTGGACGCAGCGCGACCACTGGGCGTACGGGCAGACCTCCGAGGTGGGCGGCGAACTGATCGACACCAGCCACAAGAAGATGTTGGAGCTCTGCCGCCGCTTCGGCCTCCCGACCGAGGACTTCCTCGGCGGCGGCCCCAACGGGGCCGAGGAGGTCCTGTGGTTCAACGGCACCTACTACTCCCGCACCCGGGCCGACGAGGACTTCAAGGCCGTCTACCAGCAGCTGCACCGTGACCTCCAGGACTCCGGCGAGGTGTCCTGGAACTCCACCACCCCCGTCGGCACGGCCCTGGACAACATGACCCTTTACGAGTGGATCGAGAGCCGGGTCCCCGGCGGGCACGACTCGCCGCTCGGCCGCTTCATCGACGTGGCCTACAACGTCGAGTACGGGGCCGACACCACCGACCAGTCCGCCCTCGCCCTGGTCCTGCTGATGGGCTACCAGCCCAACCCCGGTAACTTCAACGTCTGGGGCCTGTCCAACGAGCGCTACCACATCGTCGGCGGCAACGACCAGCTGCCGAACGCCATTGCCGCGGCCCTGCCTTCCGGTTCGATCGTCATGGGCCGCCGGCTGGTCGCCGTGCGCGCCGACACCGGCGGCACCCAGACCCTCACCTTCGACGACTCCGGCGCCACCCGCACGGTCGTGGCCGACCACACCGTCCTGTGCCTGCCGCTGCCGGTCCTCCAGGGCGCCGACACCTCGGCGGCCGGTTTCGACCCCCTCATGAAGAACTTGCTGCGCGACGCCCGGATGGGCGCCTGCACCAAGCTCAACATGCAGTTCACCGGCCGCCCGTGGCGCGGCACCGGCCCCTGGCCCGGCGTGTCGGCGGGCGACTGCTTCACTGACTCCGAGGTCCAGCAGACCTGGGACACCACCAAGCTCCAGCCCGGCACCGGCGGCATCCTGCTCCAGTACGGCGGCGGGACCCTGGCGCGCGCCCTGACCCCCGGCACACCGTTCGCCACCGAGTCCGACCCGTACGTGCGGCGGCTCACCGACCGCACGCTGACCGGGATCGACGCGTTCTTCCCCCGCACCAAGGCCGCATGGACGGGGCGGGCCCAGCTCTCCGCATGGCACCGCAACCCGTACTCGCTGGGCGCGTACTCGTACTGGCCGACCGGCTACCTGCACCGGTACGCGAAGTACGAGGGCACCGCGCAGGGCAACGTCCACCTCTCCGGCGAGCACTGCAGCTACGACTTCCAGGGCTTCATGGAGGGCGGTGCCACCGAGGGCGAACGGGCGGCGCGAGAGGTGATCGCCGCCCTCACCTGAGTCGGCGGACCACGGGCGTGCCCCTGCGGGGGCGGTGGTGTGCGTGTGAGCGGGTGGTCATTGCTGACTGCCTTGTGAATGGTGCTCGTCCCGGGGGGAGGGCTGACCTGGGCTGTGCTGGGTGGCATGACGGTTGGGTCGGGTCCTGCTACGCCCGGGGATGCTCCGCGCCTGTACCCGCTCGCGGTGCTCTCGGACTGCGTCGTCTGCCCCAGCCCCGGCGCCTCCCCGCTGGACTTCCTCCCGTACGCCGCGTCGGGCAAGCCGCTGATGGGCGGCTTCCGCCTCGGCCCCACCCCCGGTCTGGCGAAGCTGGAAGGGGTGCAGGAGATGGCGTGGGCGGTGGACCCGATGGAGAGGGGCCTCAACCCGGCCCGCCACATCAAGGGCGGCGACGCCGTCCTCGACGACGGCGAATAGCACCGGACCGTGGCCTGCGGCCCCCGTGACGCAGTGGATCGGCCGGGGTGACGGCCAGGGGGAGGGACAGGCCTTGGTCAGCGGCTGCGGCTTGGAGCGCTGAGGCGAGGCTGCCGTGGGCGGCCACGTCCGGGTAGAGGACGGCGGGGTCTGGTTCGCGACTCATGATGTTCCGATCTCCCTCCCCGTGTGGCGCGCCGAGGCGGCCAGGGGTGGGCGTTGAAAGGGGAGGCAGAAGGCCTGCGGTGATGCAAGGCCCTCACTCACGGACGGCAGCGCGATCCACGCTGCCCGGTCGAGGACGCGGGCGCGGCTCACCACGGGGTGAGGGATCAGACACCCCCGGCCGGTCGGTGAGGCCTTGGACGAGCCCTTTCATTCCAGCGTCGTGCGACCGTGCACTGCAGTTGGCCCCTCAGGTCGAGTCCGGAGGCTCGTCAAGAGAATGGGAGCGTGCCGGCCATCGTCGACATCCTGGCCTGGAAGGACTCACGGGACACTGTGGAGATCGTCCGCAGCCATCGTGCACACCGAGCGCGTCGAACGCCTTCGTCGGCCAGGCGCTCGACTTCGGCGATCACGCGCCGTCCCCCCGGGACGCCCTTGCGGGCTCCTTCGCCGATGTCGGTGACGTCGACGCCGACATCGGCGAAGGCCGCGAGCACCCACCGTCGTGAACCGGTGCCGTGTCTGCCGTAATTCCCGGACCCGGTAACGGTACGCGGCAGTCGCGAGTCATACGAGCGGTGGGGTCTGGCCACTGTTGAAGATCCGATCGAGGTGGTGGTGGAGTACCGCGACGGCCGACTCCGCGCTCCGCTGGCCCACGAGGATGCTGGTGCCCATGGCCGCCGTTACGGCGAGCAGGCTGATCGCCTCAATGCGCGCGTCGGCGCCGGAGTCGGCGAGGCCGCTCTCCTGCGCCTGCCGGAGCAGTCTGGCGACGGCGTTCTCCGCGGCGTCGGGATTGTCGATGAACGGCTGGGCGGCGAGTGCTCCGTCGGTCACGGACAGGATCGAGTACGAGCTGTACAGGAGGTGGAAGGTCCGGCTCTCCTCGTCGGTCGGCAGGGATGCCAGCAGCAGCGCCTCGATCGTCACGCGGGGGCCCGGGTCGGGGCCGGCGGCGGCCAGTCGGGCGCCCACGCGGGCGGTGAAGCGGTCGGTCAGGTGCTGGAGTCCGTAGAAGAGCAGCTTCTCTTTGGTCTCGAAGTAGTACTGGACGAGCCGGAGGGATACGCCGGCCCCGGCGGCCACGTCGCGCATGCCGACGGCGTGCAGCCCTCGACGCCCCGCGACTTGGATGAGCGCTTCGGCGATCTGGGTGCGCCGTTCTTCGTGGTCCACGCGTTTTGGCATCAGTGCTGTCTCCGGGCGTGGGTGGGGTGGGTGTTCAGGGCACAGTCCGGCTCGGTCATCTTCATGGTACCGCCGTATCAACAATATGGTACCTTCGTATCACGAAGAATCGATCTTCCTGGAGGTGCCCCGTGCCCGAGAACACGACCCGAGTACGCCGCGACATCGGTCACTACGTGGATGACGAGCTGCGCGACCGGTACTTCGCCACTTGCGACGTCCTCTACGCGAAGGGCGCGCCCGTCCGCTCCGAGACGGACGTCGAGACGAGCTTCGGCACCACCCACGTCTACCGGTACGGCCCCGCCGACTCGGCAGCCGAGTCACGCACGCCCGTGGTCCTGATACACGGGTCGGGAGGCTGCTCCGCCCAGTGGTACCCCAACACCCTTGCCCTCAGCGCCGAGCGCCCCGTCTACGCCCTCGACACTCCCGGCGACCCCGGCCGCAGCGTCCAGCGTGAGCCCATGTGGCAGCCCGAGCGCGCGGCTCAGTGGATGGACGAGGCCCTCGACGCGCTGGGCCTCGACAAGGTCCACCTGGTCGGTTCCTCGTACGGCGGCTGGCTGGTCATCAACCAGGCCCACCTTCGGCCCGGCCGGCTCGCCTCGGTCACCGCCCTCGACCCGGGCGGCCTGGAGAAGGTCGGCCTCCGCTTCTTCGTATGGATCTTCGCCAGCCTCTTCGCCACCTACGCCCCCAAGGCGTGGCGGCCCCGCCTCGCCAAGTGGCTGGAGCAGCCGGTGATCATCGTCCCCGAGCTCCGCGCGATGATCCAGGCCAGCGTGAAGGCCTTCAAGATCCGCCGCCCGGCCCCGCTGCCGCTGTCGGACAATGAACTGGGATCCATCCGGACGCCGTTCTACCTGATCATGGGCAAGCGCAGCCTGCTCGTACACCCCAAGCAGCAGCTGGAACGCGTACCGCGCCTGATCCCCGGCGCCCGCGCCGAGATTGTCGCCGCCACCGGCCACGGCCCGCAGATCGACCACCCCGACCTGGTCAACGCCCGGATGCTGGGCTTCATGGAGGACATCGACTCCCTCGACCCGTCGGCGGCACGGGGCACCACAGACGCGTAGCCACGAGGGCCGTGAACGCGAACTGTCCAACAGGGCACAGCAGAAGTTCGACAGGCACCGCACCCTGATCTTTACCCCGACCGGACCGTGCGGCCCGGTCCTGGTGCAGACCCGGCGCGGATCACTGATCCAGGACCGGTTCCCCGATCTCGTCGCGGCCGTCGAACAGCAGCTGCCGGACGGCCTGGTCCTGGACGGTGAGCTGCTGGTGTGGGATCCGGAGGCGGGCCCGGCCGTCGTTTGAGGGGTTGCAGCGCCGGGCCGCCGCCCGCCGCCGCGGGCCCCTGTCCTGGACGCCCGGTGGCTGGCCTGCTTCATCGCGTTCGATGTCTTGCAGGCCGAGAGCGTCGAGCTGGTCACCCTGCCTTACAAGGAACACCGCTGGCATCTGGAGGTCCTGTTCGCAACCCCTGCCCTGAGTTTGTCACTTTAAGGTTCGGCGTCGAACGGCGTCTCGAACGTGATTGGCGCTCCGCGGTTTGCGGGTCGGCACGATGACCTTCGCGGGCACATATGAAGAGGTGATGGTGTTGATCATGGATATAGATTCAGTGGTCGTGCGACAGCGCGTGGAGGATCTGGATGCGGCTGTGCCCTTCTACGAGGAGTTGACTGGAAGCAGCGCATCGCGGTTCTCCTTTGCCGAGGTCACCCTGGCAAGCGTCGGACCTTTCCTCCTGTTTGCCGGGCCCGATGAGGCGGTGCAGCGCGTCGCGGGCGTGACGGCGACCCTCACCTTCGCCGACCTGGACGCCGCAGTAGAGGCGGCGGAGGCGGGAGGAGCCGAAATCGTGATGCCCATTCAGCCCACCCCGAACGGCCGCCGTGCGGTGCTGCGGCACCCGTACGGCGGCGTCTTCGAGTACGTCGGCCCCTGACGTTGTTGTTCCGCTCGTCGTCTCATCCCACGACGTGGCTGGGTGCCCTGCTCGTGGTGGCTGGGGCGTGAGTACGGCTCGCCGGTTTTGAGGACTTTGCCGACCTCGTGAATGGCACCCTGAGCAGTTGCCCGGTTGGAGGAGATCCACCGAACCTACTCGTCCGGCTGCAGGAGGCCATGGAACGGGGCGGGCTCGGCAGGGTTTCGTCGCGATCGAGGCCAGACGCACCACCGTCCACCGCGGCATGCCAGACTCCCGTGGCGTCGTCGCGCGCATCGGCTCCGAGCGGCGAAACGGGGATACCAAGCCGCAGCCCTGAGGACTGCAACGAGGGCCTGACCGCGTTCCACTGTTCCAGGTTCGCCACCGCGATCAAGCCCGAGCTGGCCGAGCTGGCCGCCGTCCCTGACGTCTCCGACGACGAGCGTGGCCGGGGCTGAGAGGCATGCTGGGCACCTCCGCCTCGGCGAGCAGGTAGGCAATAGCCAGCACGAACGGCCGGGCATTGGGCCCGATCTGGCCTCCCCATGAGCGTCGGAAGTTGGCGCCGCTGGTGTCGATCAGGTCCACCCAGTCATCTGCTGACCAGCCCCAGAAGGCCCGGCGAAGCTCGCCGCAGCGGACCAGTACCAGACCGGCCGCGTCCCGCGCGAACCGCTGCTGGTGACGGTCGTCCGGCGGCCCGTGCAAGCTGGCCAGAGCATCCGCCAACGGCCGCACCAACCGCGCGATCGGCCGAAGAGACGCCACGCGAGGCTGAGGCCGTCGCGCCGGAGCTGATCAATGCCGAGTGCAAGAAGTGCTTCTGTCTCAGCCTCAGTGAGCACCACGCGACGGTCATAGCGTGCAAGGTCGACGGGCGATGCCCAGGTCGGACGGGTTGTCGACCCCGCCGTTCTCGGTTGGGCGATCACTCGGATACCGCCTCGGGTCAGCATGTCCACGCGCCAGGAATGGATCTGCTGCATACCCCGGTTCAGCTTCTCCGCCAGGTCGCGGCCCGAGAGGTGGATGTAGGCCAGCGTCGACTCGGTGCTGCGGTGTCCGGCGAAGGAGGCGATGGCGTGCAGTTCCCAATCCATCCTGGCCAGGTCGGTCAAGTCTGGGCCGACTCCGCTTACGCCGGCCAGCTCGTCGACTGGGCCAAGAAATACCTCCGGCTGACCGTGAAGACCGTCAGCCGGCCCAAGGACGCCACTGGATTCGTCGTCCTGCCCCGCCGCTGGGTCGTCGTACGCAGCCTGTCGTGGATCACGCAAGCCCGGCGCCACGCGAGAGACTACGAACGACTTGTCCAGCACAGCGAAGCCCTCATCACCTGGGCCGCGATCACCCTCATGACCCGACGCATCACCCGTCGCACCAGTGGGTGGACCAAGCAGACCTGCACCGCGCGGTGACCGCTGCAGCAATCACTGCCACGCTTAAAGCGGCTGGCCCGTATAGGCATCGAGACCCGCTCTTCTGCGTTCCCGTGCCACGGAACGGTGCACGAACCCGCTGTCCGCCGATGTCACATCGATGCTGATGGGGTAGACGGGGAAGTCGTTCAGAAGGAGCCTGCGCAAGAACTCTGCCATGCCGCACGGGTAGACCGTGAAAACTTCCTCCGTGTGACGCCCGCAGACCAGGACGGGCCATTCATCCGGGTCTGAATCGGCGGTCAGCCAACACAGGATGTCCGCGCCTCCAGTCACGCCCCACGCGAGAATGTGGGCGGGATCAACGTCCAAGACCTCTCGACCACCCTCCACCTCCCAGATATCGCGGGCGGTCTCCGTTTCCTCGTCGAACGCCTCGGACAAGGGCTCGTAGATACCGACGTGGCGGGTGAGGGTGCCAGCGCCATACACGGACATGAAGGCCACGAAGTCGCTGGGGAAGCGTGACTCCCACTTCGCTTCGGCTGCAACCCAGTCGACGCCCTCGTCAACGCCGAAGTCCGTTGGCAAGGCATCCGACAACCCTGCCATCAGTGCTTCGTGCTCCACCGCGACCCTCCAGTCAAAGAGCAGGAATCCTACAGGTCGCGGTCCTTGCAGGTCAGGGATCAGAAACACGCACTCATGGCGAGCGCCATCGGTTCCGCATCCCTCCGTACGCACTACGTGGCACTGCGCGGATTTCCGGGTTCGGCCTTCCTGGGCCGGAGATGGTTGAGCCGCTTGCGGATGTGCTCCACCTGCTTGCGGTGGCCGGCGTTGGTGGCCAGGCCCTCGGCGAGGGTGATCGCCTCGGTGAAGGGGTAGCGGGCATTGGGCAGATGTCTCGCAAACTTAAGGTTTCCAGCGATCGCGCAGACGGCGTCGTGGATCCCCCCGATGACCGCGACCCGGGTGCTTGCGCGTCCGACAAGGCTGATCACCCGGTCGAATTGTTCGGTAGCCGCGTACAGGGCGGCCAGCGTGCGCAGCGCGTTCTGGGTCGGCGTAGACGGGTCGATCGCCGCCGCGACCCGCTCGTACAGGCTGTCGAAGTCGTCGGTGTCGAGGCTGTAGGAGAGCAGCGCCCAGCGTGCACCGTCGGCCGGGGCGACCCGGTGGTAGCCGCGACCATGCTCAGGGGAGGCCAGCTCGCTGACGATGGTGTCGAGGATCGGCGTGATGTCGGTGTGCCTGTGGCTGTTGCGGACCATGTGCATGGCGGCGTGACGAACGGCCAGTTCTTCCTGTCCGAGGCCGTCGAAGAGCGCGAGCAGGCATGGCACCGACAGCGGGAGGCGAAGATCGATGCGGTGGACCTCCGACGGCGCTACCTGCCGGAGGCGTCGAATAAGGTCCGGATCGTCGGTGCGGCACGCGTGGATCAGCAGGGCATTGGTGATGTTGTGGCGGTTGTCCCCGCCCAGATGGGCGGGCTCGGTCGGCTCGTTGATGAATGCCTGCGGGTCGCCGAGCAGGTCGACCAGCTTGTCGCTGTCATCAGGGGCGATCGCCCCTCCGGCGTGCACCGCCCTGACGACGCCGCGCGCTTGGTCGCGCACATAAAGCGCGCTCGGGCCGCCATACCCCTCGAGCAGCAACTCATCGGCAAACACGCATTCGGAAGCGGGCAAGGAGCTGGTCACTGCATGACCCTACGGCATGGGAATCAAGCCGACCTTCGCAAGCACTACCGCACCCGGGTCCCGCTTCAGGGAGGCGAGCAGCGCGGTGCCGTCCTCATTGCCTTCAGCCACCATCGCCGGCAGCCGACCGACGCACACCTCACCGAGACGCCCGATGGTCCGCGCGCAGGATCCGCGGAGCGCCCTGCCCGCCGACTCCCCGCTCCGGCCGCTGCGCCTGCGCCCGCCGCGCCGCCGGTTCGGGGGAGGCCGCCGATCCGTGGGCTGCGCCCGCGAGCACGGATGTGAAGCGGGCCCGGGGCCCGCTGACGGAGGGCCTGACGGTTCTCCGCGATCTCGACCTCGGTGACTTGGCCCGTGCCCTGGAGCAACTGAAGGGCACCCGGCCGCGTACTCGCAGATGGTGTCGCTGGTCATGCACATCCTGCCGGAGCGGGAAGGGGGCCTCCTGGTCGGTTCACGTCAGTGGCCGCGCCGACGACTCCTGCCACAGCCGCCGCACAGAAGCGGCGCTCCGCTCAGGCGCTCGCTCGCCAGGAGGGTGGCCAACTGGCCCGTTCCGCGATGACCGCACCCGGCACTTGCAGGCTCGCCCGCGCCTTTTCGTAAAAGGCCCGACGAGCGGTCCTGTAAGCGCTGTACGCCTGTTCCCATGTAGCGGTCTCTGTTGTCGGCCGGCCTTGTGCCAGCCATTCGAGATGCCAAACCGCGTCGTTGAGCTCCCGAACCGCCTCGGCTGTGTCCGGATCGGCCAGCAGGCGCAGGGGCTCGGTCATGGCCGCGCGTCGCCACTCTGCCTTGGCAGCCTCTGCCAGGGCGTCGCCTGTCGTTGCAACGGGAGTGGGGTCCTCAGTCAAGCCCCGGTGAGCAGCCAGCCGTTGGTAGAGGACTACGCAGTCCTTGACCGCCTGGCCATAGTCGCTGTAGGCCTGCAGGAGCAGCCCGTCCCATCGTGCCCCTTGTTCCCGTCGCCAACGGCTGCGTTCGTGCAGCGTCCCGACGGTGTACGACATGACTGCGCCTACCACGACGCCGATCAGGGTCGATAGCTGATCAACCACGGATCTTCCCCCTAGCTAGACAGGCCCTTACGACTGGCAATCCCCAGTTGGCGGCGCGTCCACTCGGCACGGTTGTCCTGAGTTGGCAAGCGATCGGATCTGCTGGGCCGAGGCTATTCGGCTTCTACGAGCCGAGCCCTGGTGGGCAAGGGCAGATCGATTCTGAGTCCGGAACCGCCTTCGGCGGACCCGCGCACGCGGGGCGGGGTGGGACGAGGAGGCGTCCAGCCGGTGCCGTCTCTGGCGAGTGGCGTGGTGCAGGCAACCATTGCGCCCCGTGGATGCCCAGATCGGCGAGAAGGTCGAGCTGGGTCTGGTCGAGCCTGTCGTGCCTGGCCTTGGTGGTGCTGATCCAGATTCCGAGCTTCACGGCGTGCTCGTCGCCGTCGATGTTCATGGTCTCGACGTGTCCCCTGGGGAGGTTCAAAGAGCGCCGTCAACTGAGACTCTTTGAAATTGGCCAGAGCTGCTCCTTTTCCTCACTTGTTCCAGTTCTGAACGATGTGGATCTGGGTGAGGGTGGGGAGCATGAGCGAGTGGCTACTCGTCCGAGCCCGCAGCCGACGGCGATACCTCGAGGACGAAGAAGAGGAAGCAGGTTTTGGTCGAAAGGGCATGGAAGTCGTCGGGGAGCAGCTCACGGGCGACTGGGTCGGGCTGCGGCTCGCTGATGGCGGAAAGACGGAAGCCGGCGGCGGTGAAGGCATCAGTCATCGCGTGCAATGGATTGCGCCAGAACCTCATCGGGACGGACTGCCCGTTGAACGTCCAGTCGAAGGTATAGCTGGTGGTCGCAAAGTAGTCGGGCCGAGGATCCTGGATCGTGTAGGCCACGAACGGGTGGTCCACCGACGCGATCAGCCGGCCGCCGGGCCTGAGCACTCGCTGTAACTCGGCCAGTGTCGGCCCTCAGTCCTCCAGTTAGTGCAGCATCAGCGACGCGACCACGTCGTCGAACGCACCGTCGGCGTAAGGCAGGCGGTCGCTCAGGTCGACCACGTGCAGGGCCACGTCGTCATCCAGCCTCCGCCTGGCCAACGCCAGCTTCCCGGCGCTGGAGTCGATGCCGGTGACGACCGCACCGCGGTCGCGTAGTGCAGCGGACAGGGAGCCCGAGCCGCAGCCGGCGTCCAGGATCCGGCGGCCGGCCACGTCTTTGGCGAGGGCCAACATCGCGGGCCGATCGGACACGAGATCGCGGACGCGCTCGGCATTCTGCTCAAGCGCACGACTCGCACGCGCCTGCACCAGCAGCTCACGGACGGCATGGGGGAGGCGTTCGACGAGCTGACCTACCCGGTGCTCAGCGCCCTGGCCCGGACCGGCCCCCTCAGTGCGGCCGACCTCGCTCAGGTCGCGGGGGTCAACCGTTCCGGCGTCACCCGCCGGGCCTCCCGGCTGGAGGCCGCCGGCCTCGTCCGCCGTGAGCCGGACCCCGCCGACCGGCGCGCGCACCTCCTCGTCCTCACCGAGGAGGGCCGGCTCGTCGTGGCCGAGCTGCGGACGCGCTTGGCCGACCGGATCACGGAGAGCCTGTCCTCGTGGCCCCCGGGCGAGGCCGAGACCTTCGCCCGCCACCTGCGCCGCTTCATGGGCGAAGGGCCCTTCGCCTAGATGGAGGGTCAGGCCGTCACGGGGAGCCCGGTGCCGGCCGTCTCTGTCGGCTCTGCCGCATCCGCCGACTTCGCGAGCCGCTCCAGGCTCTCCAGCCGCTTCCGCGTCTGCGGGTCCAGCGGTACGTACGTCACCAGCCTCGGCCCGGTGCTCGGGCCGAGCCACAGGTTGGTGTGCTCCAGGTGCAGCATGCCCACGTGCGCGTTGCGGATGTACTTCGACTTCGCGATCGGGCCGCCGGCCACCTCGTGGCGGGCCCACACCGCCCGGAACTCCGCCGACGCCGCCTCCAGCCGGGCCAGCAGCGTCGTCCACGCGGGCTCCAGCAGGTGCTCGGCCATCGCCGCCCGGAACCTTGCCGCCATGAGCCGGTGCGTACTCGGCAGGTCCACGACCGCCTCCCGCCACTGCGGGTCCGTGAAGGCCAGCCACATGCAGTTGCGGTCCTCCGGCGGCGTGGCGTCCAGGTCGCCCAGCAGCCGCCCGTAGGCGGCGTTGTACGCGAGGATGTCGTACCGGCTGTTCTGCACGCACGCCGGGATGTGGCCCAGCTGGTCCAGCATCGCCCGCACGGCCGGTGTCACGCTGGGGCAGAACGCCGGCGGGGCCGGGTCCAGGCTCCCGGCCAGCGCGAACAGGTGCTCCCGCTCGCTCACGTCGAGCATCAGCGCCCGCGCGACCGCGTCCAGCACCTGCGCCGACACCTGGATGTCGCGCGCCTGTTCCAGCCACGTGTACCAGGTCACGCCCACCGAGGACAGGTGCGCGACCTCCTCGCGGCGCAGCCCCGGGGTCCTGCGGCGCGGCCCGCGCACCAGTCCGACCTGCTCGGGGGTGATCCGCTCGCGGCGGCTGCGCAGGAACTCGGCCAGCTCGTGCCGGCGGACATCGCTTCCAGGGGCCACAGTGGTCATACTGCCAGCCTGCCGCACGGCCCATCCTGTTGCCAGGTAGTCCTGATACCCGGATAAGTGCACTCTGGTACCCGCCCGGCGCCTGCGCGACCGTCGGAGGGTGACTCAAACCCCTCTCCGCAACACCTCTGCGCGCAGCACCCCCGCACGCACCGGCACCGCACGCACCGCCACCGCGTCCGCGCCCCACCTGGGCGGGCTCGGTCTGTTCACCGTTCTCCTGGGCGCGGCCCTGCCCCTGATCGACTTCTTCATCGTCAACGTCGCGCTGCCGTCCATCGAGCACGACCTGTCCGCCGGCCCCGCCCTCCTGGAGCTCGTCGTCGGCGGCTACGGCGTCGCGTACGCCGTCCTGCTCGTCCTGGGCGGGCGCGTCGGCGACAGCCTCGGCCGCCGCCGGCTCTTCCTCATCGGCATGGCCGCCTTCGGCGTCACCTCGCTCGCCTGCGGCCTCGCCCCGAACGCCTGGAGCCTCGTCGCCGCCCGCGTCGCCCAGGGCGCGGCCTCCGCCCTCATGCTGCCGCAGGTGCTCGCCACCATCCAGGCCACCACCGAAGGCCCGCGCCGGGCGCGGGCGTTGAGCCTGTACGGGGCCACCGGCGGCCTGTCCATGGTCGCCGGGCAGATCCTCGGTGGCGTCCTGGTCGCCGCGGACCTCGCCGGAACCGGCTGGCGCGCGGTGTTCCTGGTCAACGTCCCCGTGGTGCTCCTGGGGCTGGTCCTGGCCGTGCGCACCGTGCCGGACACCCGCGCCGGCCGGCCCGCCGGCGTGGACGTACCGGGCACCCTGCTGCTCGCGCTGTCGCTGGTCTCCCTGCTGCTCCCGCTGACCGAGGGGCGGGCCGCCGGCTGGCCGCTGTGGACCTGGGTCTCACTCGCCGTATTCCCCGTCGCCGCCGTGGCGTTCTACTTCACCGAGCGCCGGGCCGACCGCCGCGGCCGTACCCCGCTGGTGCCGCCGAGCCTGCTGAGGCTGGAGTCGCTGCGACGAGGCCTCGCGCTCCTGCTGCCGTTCTCGATCGGGTTCGGCGGCTTCATGTTCGTCCTCGCCGTCACCCTCCAGCAGGGCCTGGAGATGGGCCCGGTGGCGGCGGGCCTGGCGCTGGCGCCGATGGCCGTCGCCTTCTTCGGCGCCTCGCTGGCGGGGCCGCGCCTCGTCACCCGCTTCGGCAGCCGGATAGTCACGGCCGGAGGCGTCATCCAGGCGGCCGGGATCGCCCTCCTGCTGGCCACCCTGCGCCACGGCTGGCCGGACCTCGGCCCCGCCGTGCTCGCGCCGGGCATTGCCCTGGCAGGACTGGGCCAGGGCTTCCAGATGCCCGTACTGATACGTCTGATGCTCTCGGACGTCCCCGCCGACCGGGCCGGGGCGGGCAGCGGCGTCATGATCACGGCCCAGCAGTCCGCCGTGGCGCTCGGGGTCGCCACGCTGGGAAGCCTCTTCCTCGCCCTGATCCCGACGGCGGGCGTCCGCGGGGCGGTGAGCGTCACCCTGCTCGTACAACTCGCCCTGATCGCGCTGACCGTCGTCCTCAGCCTCCGCCTTCCCCGCATGCGCTGAGCGATCCGCATGAGTAGAAGCACCGGGGCGGCTGAGTAGGTACGCCGAGGCGCCGCGCGCGGCCGGCCGGTTCACTGTGATCCATGACCGAGACCAACCGCACGCAGGCGCCGGGCCCGCCCGCACGACGCACGAAGCCGTGCCAGTGGTGCGGGCGCCCGGTGCCTCAGCCCTTCCCGGTGGTGCGCAAGATGCACTGCAACACCCGCCACTGGATCAGCGACGTGCGCGACGGCTTCTGGCGCAGGCTCTGGGACAACCTCTGAGCCGCCCCGCCGGGGACCGCCGTCGGTTCAGCCCGCGGCGAGCAGCGTGAGCGTGTCGATGACGCGGTTCGAGAAGCCCCACTCGTTGTCGTACCAGGCGACCACCTTGACGTGGCGGCCGTCGACACGGGTGAGCTCCGAGTCGAAGATCGACGAGGCGGGGTTGCCCGTGATGTCGGAGGACACGAGCGGGTCGTCCGAGTACTCGAGGACGCCGGCCAGCGGGCCCTGCGCCGCGGCGCGGTAGGCCTCGAGGATCTCCTCGCGCGTCACCTCGCGGGCGACGGTGGTGTTCAGCTCGACGATCGAGCCCACCGGAACCGGCACGCGGATCGAGTCGCCCGACAGCTTGCCGTCGAGCTGCGGCAGCACCAGGCCGATCGCCTTCGCGGCGCCGGTCGAGGTCGGCACGATGTTGACGCCGGCGGCGCGGGCCCGGCGCGGGTCGCGGTGCGGGCCGTCCTGCAGGTTCTGCTCCTGCGTGTAGGCGTGCACCGTGGTCATGAAGCCGTGCTCGATGCCGGCCAGCTCGTCGAGCACGGCGGCCAGCGGGGCGAGCGCGTTGGTGGTGCAGGACGCGTTCGAGACGATCGTGTGCACGGCCGGATCGTAGGCGTCGGTGTTGACACCGAACGCGAGCGTGACGTCGGCACCGTCGGACGGCGCACTGACGAGCACCTTGCGCGCGCCGGCCTTGATGTGGGCGCGGGCGGCCTCGGCCGAGGTGAAGCGGCCGGTCGCCTCCAGGACGAGGTCGACACCGAGCTCGGCCCACGGCAGCTGCTCCGGCTCCCGCTCGGCGAGCACCGTGATGCGGTGGCCGTCGACGACGAGCACGTTCCCCTCGACGGTCACGGGGCGGCCGAGCCGGCCGGACGTGGTGTCGTAGGCGAGCAGCCGCGCGAGGGTGGCGGGCTCGGTGAGGTCGTTGACGGCGACGACCTCGAGGTCGGTGTCGCGCTCGAGGAGCGCGCGCAGCACGTTGCGGCCGATGCGACCGAATCCGTTGATGGCAATGCGAGTCATGAGCGATGTCCCTTTCGTTCGCCATCAGGTTCGCGCCCGCTCACCGTCCGCGACAGCGGCGAGATCGCCATGGTTCGTAAGGATCTCGCCACACGGCTCCCACACGGCTCCCACACCGCTCCCACGCCGCTCGCACACCGGTCCCACCTGGCTGACCTCGAGCTATTCGCCCTGCGTGAACGTGCGCCGGTACTCCGTCGGGGTGGTGCCGAGGATGCGGTGGAAGTGCAGCCGCAGATTCGCACCGGTGCCGAGGCCGACGTCGTCCGCGACCTGCTCCACACTCCGCTCCGAACGTTCCAGCAGCTCGCGGGCCACGTCGATCCGGGCGCGCATCACCCACTGCATGGGCGTGTACCCCGTGTCCTCGGCGAAACGCCGGGAGAACGTACGGGGCGAGACCCCCGCGTGCTGGGCGAGCGCCTCCAGGGTCAGGGGGTCGCCGAGCCGGTGCAGCGCCCACTCGCGGGTTGCGGCGAACCGCTCGCCGAGCGGCTCGGGAACGCTCCGCGGCACGTACTGCGCCTGCCCGCCGCTGCGGTAGGGGGCGGCGACCAGGCGCCGGGCCGCGTGGTTCGAGGCGGCCACGCCGAGGTCGCGGCGCAGGATGTGCAGGCACAGGTCGATGCCGGAAGCGGCGCCGGCCGAGGTCAGGACGCTGCCCTCGTCGACGAACAGCACGTTCTCGTCGAGCCGGATGTGCGGATGTTTCGCGGCGAGGGCGCGCGCGTAGTGCCAGTGGGTCGTGGCGCGCTTGCCGTCGAGCAGGCCCGTGGCGGCGAGCGCGAACGCGCCCGTGGAGATGGCGGCGAGCCGCGCACCCCGGTCGTGCGCGGCGATCAGCGCGTCGATCACGGCCCGGGGAGGGTCCTCACGGTCGGGGAAGCGGTAGCCGGGGACGAAGACGATGTCGGCCCACGCGAGCGCGTCGAGCCCGTGCGTGACGTGGTACGACAGACCGTCCCCGCCGGTCACGAGGCCGGGCGCCGCGCCGCACACCCGTACCTCGTACGGCATGCTCGCGCGGGTCGTGAACACCTGCGCGGGGATACCGACGTCGAGGGGCTTGGCGCCCTCGAGGACGAGGACGGCGACACGGTGAAGGCGGGAGGGCGGCACGGGATTCAGGGTACGGCGAGCCGACTGCCACCCCGCGAGCGGATCGCAGGTCAGCGCACCGAACGGGAGCACCGAACGGGTCTGCGGGCGGCGGGGCCGGGAGGGAACGGCCGTCACCGCCCGCCTCCGCACCGGAATACCGGACCTGGCCCATGCGTACGGACGGGGACTCGCCATGCACTACGCGCCCGACGCCCTCACCCTCTGCGCCCTGGATCCGGCCGACGCCCGCCGCTCCGCCCGCTGGGACATCGCCCTCGTCGTCCTCGTCCTCCTCATCGGCGCGGCGGCTGCCGTCGCGGGTGTGGTCCTGCCGTGAGCCCCGGAGCGGCCGTGTCACAGCCGCCCGGCGATGAGGTCCAGGTCCCCCCGGGTGAAGCCCGGACCGTCTGCGCCGTCCGGTGCGAACGACTCGATGACGGCCTGGATGACCGGAGCCTCGTCCGTGCCGTCCACCTCGGTCAACTGCACGTTGTAGAAGACCATCCGGCCGTCCACGTCCTCGTTGGAGATCTCCAGGACCTCGTCGAGCCAGTCGTCCGCCTTCACCACGTTGCCCAGGGTGCGGTCCAGCTCGCGCAGACAGCTGCGCCCGATTCCCGGAAGCAGCGTCGCGGCGAGGGCGGTGGCATCGGCGAACGTGCGTACGCCGGGCCAGAAGGTGTTGATCGGGCGGGGCCGGGACGCGTCCGTGAAGTCGAAGAACGTGAGCGTGTGGCGCACGCACACGTGGTGCACGTTCTTCTCGGCCGCGGTCAGCGTCAGGGTGACCCTCCGCCCGCTCACGGTGGCACGGACCGTGGCCGTGGCGGCAGCCGTCGCCGAACCGGCGTACGCCGCGATCGACGGCGCGTTCACCCGGGCCGCTGCGAAGAGCCGCAGTCCCTGCTCGGTCGTCGGGAACGGTGTGAGCCCCTTGCGCAGGTTCTGCTTGGTCGTGGCGTCGAACAGCCACTGCTCGCGCAGGGGCGGGTACAGCACCCGCCCACCGCGTGCGACCCGTTCGGCGGCTATGTGCGCGCTCTGCAGGTGCCCGTGCAGGGTGGTCCAGAGCGCGGCGTCGTACACACCGCGCCCGTTGTCGGCCTCCGCGGCGTTCAGCCAGGCGGTCTCCAGGGCCTTGAGCGCGAGCGACACGGCGTCCATCCGGCGGGTGCCCGGACCGTCCGGCACCGGCTCGGTGTCGGGGTCGAAGTTCATGCCCGGGTCGTTGGCCGGGCTCTGCGGCCCCAGCGACACCATCAGCGGCAGGTTCCACAGCAGGCGGTGCGGGTTGGGGCTGCCGCCGTGCCCCGCCATGGCCACGGCGCGGGCGACGTCCTCCCCGGCCACCGACCAGCACAGGTTCCAGAACGCCCGCGCCGCATCCTGCACCTGTCGGTTCTTGGAGTTCCAGGCCGGGGTGACCTGTTCGGCCATCGAGCTGAGCCGTTCCTTCGAGATCTTGTGGTGCAGTGCACCGGATTTCCACTCGGTGGGCAGCGCGTACGCCTGCTTGCCGTCGTTCAGCGGCCCCACGGCCCACTTGTTCTTGTCCGGGACCTCCCGGGCGGTGCTCGGTGGTGGCGCCGGCCTGCCCGCCACTGGAGACGTCGTCATGGCACTCCCTTCGCGGCCCACCGAGCGCGGGCCGCGCTCATCTTCGGGTTCCCCGCGAGCGGCCGTCCACCGGTTCCGGTGCATTGGGGCGGACGGAAACGGAGCCCCGCGCAAGCCCTGCCGCAAGCGCCCCGGACGCCCCACCCACCACGCCCGGTGACGATCCGGGAGGCCGTTTCCCGCGCCGGAAAACCGCGGGCCGCTCAGGGGCACCGGCCGCTACGATCGGGGCCTCATCCGATCATGGCGGTCCCACGGAGGCACCGATGACACTGGCCCCTGCGTGGACACCCGCCCACCCCGAACGGCTTGAGAACGGGCATCCGTTCCGCCAGTGGAAGACCTGGCGCATCCCCGGTACCGATCTCACCCTCTCCGGGTACTCGCGCGCCAACGACAAGACGTTCTTCCACATACCGGAACTGCGCTGTGCGCTCGACGCCGGGCTGGCGGAAGGACGCCAGCCCGAAACCGTCTTCCTCACCCACACCCACCACGACCACTCCAAGGACCTCGACTACCTCGCCGCCAGACCCGACGGCGTCGACATCCACCTGCCGACCGCCGCGGTCCCGTACGTGGAGACCTTTCTGCGGTCCTCCGCGGAGCTGAACCACGGCGCCGCCTACGACCCCGTCCTCGCCGAGGGCTGCCGGCTCCACGGCGTGCGCGGCGGCGACGAGTTCACCTTCGGACGCCGCGGCCACCACGTACGGGTGGTGGAGTGCGTCCACAAGGTGCCGTGCGTGGGGTACGCGTTCTCCGAGCGCCGCAAGGCGCTGCTGCCCGAGTACGAGGAACTGCGGCGCGACCTCGCGGAACAGGGCCGGGGCGCGGAGTTCGGCCGGACCCTCGCCCAGCGCCGAAAGGAGGGGGCCGAGGTCGAACGAGAGGTGCTCAAGCCTTTGTTCGCCTTCCTCGGCGACACCCACGTGAGCGTCTTCGAGGACAACCCGTGGCTGTTCGAGTATCCGGTGGTCATCACCGAGTGCACCTTCCTCGACGACACCGAGCTGGAGCGGGCTGACCGGGTCGGACACACCGTGTGGAGCCGGTTGAAGCCCGTTGTCGAGGCACACCCCGACACCCTCTTCGTCCTCACCCACTTCAGCCTGCGCCACTCGGACCAGGACGTCCTCGACTTCTTCCGCGACGAGCGACCCGAGAACGTGCTGCTGTGGGCGCACCCGGAGAGCCGGCTGCCCGAACAGCACCAGCACGGCTGACCGGCCCGCGGGCTCAGACCCCGGCCAGCGCGTCCCGCAGCCGCCTTGCCTCCTTCAGCAGCCGGGAAGAACCGGGTCGCCCGGCGAGAGCGGTGACCTCGGGCAGCTCACCGCGCGCACCCGACAGCCGGGCCGAGTTCGCCGAGACGGCCAGCAACGCCCCGTGCACCTGCGGCCGGGTGCAGGCCAGAAGCCCCGGGAGAGCAGTGGTCAGCACCGCCCAGACCGCCCCGGCGCCTTGCGGCGCGACGGTCGCCGCCCGCAGCGACTCGGTCAGCAGGGGCACCTTCAGCGTGCCCAGCCCCACGAGTTCGGTCAGCTCCCGGCCCAGCAGTTCTCCGTCCAGCCGGCCCCGAGCGGCCAGCAGGACCAGCGCCCGCACCGCGGCCTCCCGGTCCTGCTCGGGGACGGACGCGAGCCCGTAGGCGAGGGCCAGGTGCACGGCGGGTCCCGCCGGGCCGTCGGTCGTCGCGAGCGCCTGCAGAAAGGAGGGGGAGCCGCTGCCGTCCTGATCGGCGGCCGACGCGACCCCCGTCAGCAGCCGGGCCGCGGCTATCTCCGGATGCCAGGGCAGGGTCGCAACCGTGTGGGCGTTCCGGTAGTCCGGCATCGACCAGTGCGGACAGGAGAGGTGCGGCTCGAACTTGCGGAACAGCGACCAGAAGGACCGGGGGAACGCGCCCCGGCCCTCGATCGCCTCGTGCCCCACATAGATCCTGCGGCCGATCCGTGCTCCCCGACGCCTGCTGGGCCGCTCGGGCTCACCGGCTTCGCGCTCCCGCCACCACACAGGCCGGGGGAGACCGCCCTGCCGCAGCCAGGCGGCCACCCGGGCCCCCTCCTCCAGCTCCAACCCCTCCGCGGCCCGCACCGCTTCGGGATCCACCGGGCCGCCACAGCGCAGCAGGGCCTGGCCGAGATCGGCCGGCCCGGGCCGGACGCCGAGGCGCTCGTACTCCGCGAGCCGCGCGACCAGATCGCACGGTTCCACCGCGCCCGTCGGCCCGCTCGGGACGGACAGCAGGAACGGAACGTGATCACCGGCCCGCAACCGCGCCGCGACCTCGCCCACGCGCGCCCCGGCTATGTAGTCCAGCGCCACGTGCTGGCACAGTTCGAGCCAGTCCGCCCCGACCTTCTCCCAGGACGTCTGCGCCTGCACCGGCTCGACCGCGGCGCCGACCACACCCCCGAGGGACTGCACCTGCGAGTGCGGCTTCAGCCTGAACGCGCGCGGGACGGATCCCAGCGCGGTGGCCAGTGCCTCCCGGTCCCGGTAGCCGTGACTCACCACGGCGTTGAGCAGCCGTTCGAACGACTCCACGCCGGGGTCACGGCGTTCTGCCAGCACGGCCGCGACCTCGTCGGCGAGCGCACCCAGTGACGGTACGGAAAATTCCCCCTTGATCATGTGACCAGGCTAGACGGCCCCACTGACAGCACCGCCGAAGGCCGGGCGCGGCGCCCATACACGGCCGTACGCACGCCGCCCCGGCCCGGAGCCGCCGGTCTACCGGTCCTGGGAGAGCCGGACGAGCTCGGCGAAAGAGCCGTCCATGCGGACCAGTTCCCCGTAGGTGCCCTGCTCCGTGATCCGTCCCCCGTCGAGGACGATGATCCGGTCGGCGAGGCGGCAGTTCTCCATCCGGTGGGTGACGATCACCGTGATCCGGTCGTCCTTCATGTCCCGCAGCCCGGAGAACACCCTGTGCTCCCCGCGCGGGTCCATGGCCGACGTCGGCTCGTCCATCACCAGCAGACCCGGCTTCCGGTGGAAGGCGCGCCCGCAGGCCAGACGCTGCCACTGACCGCCCGAGGGCTCGTGCCCGCCCCAGACCGAACGGGCCAGCAGGGTGTCCAGGCCGTCCGGGAACGCCTGGACGGCCGTCCGCATGCCGACCGCGTCCAGGGCGTCCCAGACGGCCTCCTCGCCGCGCGGGCCGGGCTGGCCGAGCGTGATGTTCTCCCGGGCGGAGAAGGGCCAGTGCCCGTACGACTGCGTCACGAGGCCCACGTGCTGCCAGGCGGTGCGCTGGTCGGCGTCGGAGGTCGGGATCCCGTCCCAGGAGACCGTGCCCGAGCTCGGGGCCGTCAGCGAGGTGAGGAGCCGGATCAGGGTGGACTTCCCGGCGCCGTTCTCGCCGACGACCGCGATCACCTCGCCCCGGGACAGGGTGAGGGAGACCGGCCCGAGCGAGGGGGTGTCCTTGCCCGGGTAGGTGTAGGTGGCCTCCTCCAGGCGGATCTTCTCCGGGGCGCCCTCCATCACGTGCGGTCCGCGCGGGCCGGACTTCTCGCGGGCCTCCGCGACGAAGGCGGTGTAGTCGCCGAGGTAGAGGGCATGCTGGAACATGGCCGCGCCGTAGACGACGAGCTGCGACAGGGCGGCTGTGGAGGTCCGCATGGCGACGATCGCCGTGCCGGCTGCGGCCATCGCCATGTACCCGCCGAGGACGAGCCCGGCGAGCGTCCCGTACGTCGCGACGACGAAGACCCCCGAGGCCGCGGCGGCGATCAGGTGGACGGTGAGGTAGCGGGGCGCGGAGCTGACCATCCTGGAGTCGATGCGCGCGCAGACGGCCGCGTACCAGGAATGGGCGTACGGCCGCATGCTGTTGCCGCGCAGCTCGTCGGCGAGCTTCGGGGTCGTCAGGTGCCAGCGCATCATGTGCTTGATGTTGCGCGAGGCGATCGTCTGGTTGTGGAGGCGGTGGTCGAGGCGGGCGGCGTAGACCGAACCGAGGCCGCGGGGGACCACCGACAGTACGAGGAGCGGCAGCAGCACCGGGTGGACGACGGCGAGGACGGACGCCACGGCGACCATGTCGATCAGACCGCCGGTGAAGCCGAGGGCGTCCTGCAGCAGCATGGCGGAGCGGGCGGATCCGGTCTCGGCGGCCTCGGAGCGCTCGGTGAAGTCCGGGGCGTCGTAGGCCGCGAGTTCCACGTCCATGTGGGCGTCGACCATGGCGAGGTCGGCGAGGGTGGCCATACCGGGGTTCAGGCGGCGGGCCGCGCTGCCCGAGGTGATGGAGGCCAGTGCGCCGAGCGCGGTCATCGCGGCGGCGAAGACCAGGGGCGGGGCGGCCGCCGAGATGCGCTCCTGGACGCCGTCGCCCGCCAGGAGCGGGACCATCGCCCGGGAGATCGCCGCGAGTGCGGCCGCCGTGCAGATCCCGCCGAGGAGCTGGGCCGCGACCAGGACGTGGAACGCGGCGCGGTTGACGGCGAGGGCGAGCTTCGCGGTCTGCCGGAGGGCGGAGGGGACGCGGCGGGCCATCTGCCCGAGCGACAGCGCCTCCATGGTCTCGTTGTGCTGGCCCCAGGTGTACTTGAACTCCGGAGGGGCGGGCGGTGCGGCGGTCTTCCGGTGCTCGGCCTGCTGCTCGGTCTGTTGCTCGGTCTGCTGCTCGGACATGCTGCTTCTCCTTCAACCGGGTTGTTTCGGAGGCCCGTTCGTGTGCTCGCGCGCATGGTGGAGAAGCCCTGCTGCGCGGTTGCGCAGGGGGCGGATGCGTGGTCGCGGGAACGGGGAGGAGCGAGTAGAGCGCAGGCCGGAGGCCGGAGCAGCGGGATCTGGCCGACCTCGTGGAGACGGCCCCCTTGCCGTGGCCGCTGATCGTGTCCGGCGGTCGCCGGACTGCCGGGCCGAGCCGCGAGGCAGGTTGGCCGGAACCGGCCGGTGCGGGGGTCGCCTCTCCGGAATTCGCTTGCGGGCACCTGGCGCGGCCGGTCGCGGGGGCATGGCCGCCCGCGGGGCGGGACCGGGGATGATGGCGGAGTGCTGGTACGAGTGGAAACGCTGCGGCAGGAACCATCGGGGCCCGTGGTGGTGCGGGTGCACTCGGCGGTGGGTGCCGCTGTCGTGGTCTGGGAGGACGGTGCCCGTGAGGCGGTGGGCGGCGAGCACCACATCGAGTGGACCGTCGACGAGGACATCGCCTGGGCGGGGAACACCCGGTCGGCCGCTTCCGCCACGTCCGGGGTGCGGGAGGAGGGCGACCACATCGTCTTCCGGGGGCGGCTGGGCCTGACCGAGGACGGGGCGGCCGTCCTGGACGTGGGCGGCGCCCTGATCCTCTTCGAGATCGCCGGTCCGCCACCGCCGGACGACGCCGACGGCACCTGGGTGGAGGTACGCGCCGGACGGAGCTCCGTCAGCGTCTGGCCCTGCCGGTACTGACGCACGCCACAGGGGTCCCCGTCCCGGCGGTGACATCGTGGCATCGTGATGCCATGGTCATCAGTGTTCGCCCGGCCGCGGAGTTCGAGGACGTCCGCGTCATGCTCGGGCCGAAGTCACCCGGCGCCAATGTCTGCTGGTGCCTGAGCTACCGGATCCCGTCCAAGCTCAACAACGAGCTGCGCGGGCCCGCTCGCGGTGAGTACGTCGCAGAGCTGTGCCGCAGTGATCCCCCTCCCGGGGTGGTCGCGTACGACGGCGACGAGCCGGTCGGCTGGGCCGCGGTGGCGCCGCGTGCGGACACCTCGTTCGCCCACAGTCGAAGGATCCCGCACGTCGACGACCTGCCGGTCTGGTCCCTGTGGTGCGTCCGCGTCCGACCCGGGCACCGGAAGAAGGGGATCTCGCACGCCCTCATCGCCGGTGCGGTCGCATTCGCCCGCGCCCAGGGCGCACCGGTGATCGAGGCCTACCCCCTGGACAACGGTGACGCCAAGGTGGACCTGACGATGGCGTACGCCGGCATCCGCAAGAACTTCGAGCGCGCCGGCTTCGTCCACGCCGCTGACACCACTTCGGTGCTGGCCGGCCATCCCCGGATCCTGATGCGGCTCGACCTGCGCTGACGGACTTCGCCCCCGGCCGTGGCCGGGCGAGGGGGCCGGGACGCGCGCTACGCCTGGGCGGAGACCTGGCTGAGGGCGTTGAGCGCGGTGGGCCAGGGGAAGTTGAGCGGGGCGTCGGGGTCGACCGGATCAGGGGTGTAGCCGGTTTCGCCGTGGAGCAGTTCGACCCCGGCGGTGCGCAGGGTGTTCAGGGAGACCTCGAACTGGGGGTGGGCGGCGAGAGCCGTGTTGGTGCAGGGCATCGCGATGACGGGCAGGCGCTTGCCGGTCGCCTCGGCGGCGAGACCTATGACGAGGTTGCTGGTGAGGCCGAGGGCCCACGCGTTCACGGTGTTGAAGGTGGCGGGTGCGAAGAGGACGGCGTCGGCGGCAGGCCATAGGTCGGGTTGGCCGGGGAATTTGTACTGCCAGCGGACGGGATGGCCGGTGAGGGCGGCGAGTCCGTCGAGGCTTTCGGACAACCAGTGTGCTGCGGTGGGGGTGAGGCCGAGGCACACGTCCCAGCCGCGCGTCTGGGCGTCCTCGATGACATGCGCGATGTCGAAGACGGGCGGGGCGGCGGAGCAGAGCAGGTGGAGCGTCCTCGTGGTCATGCCGCAATATGATCACATGGTTTGACCTTGGTTGCGGTCCCGGGACCAAGGCGCACGTTTCCGCGGGCGATCCCACGACGGCCGGCCACCGAAACGGAATCGGGCGATCGGGATGAACCGGGCGGGCCAGCCGCTCGGTGGAACACCGCTCGGGTCAGTCCATGAGCGCCGCGGCCTGCCGGCGTGCCTGGTGCAGCCAGGCCGCGCGTTCCTCGTCGGAGGAGTCGGTGACCGTACGGAACACGACGCGCCGCACGTCGGTCATCCCCGCATACGGCAGGACACATGCCGCCCATATCCTCTGCAGCGGATCGCCGAACTCGCTCTCCTCGCGGTCGAGGGGGGTGTCGGACGTGTTCAGGACGAGCGCCCTGCCGGCCTTCAGGAGCGGTGCGGGCTCCCCGTCCGCGGTGCCCAGCTTGTAGGCGACCCCCGGCGCCAGTACCCGCTGCACCCAGCCCGTGAGCACGGCGGGCGGCATGCCCCACCAGTTCGGATGGACGAACACCAGGGCGTCGAGAGCGGCGATCTCTCGCTGGTGCAGCGCCACCTGCGGGTCGATGGGCGGCGCGGCCGCCTCGACCGTTCCCGTCTCCTCGGCGGACAGCAGTGGCGGGAACTCCTCGGCGCAGAGGTCGTGCGCGATGACCCCGCACCCCAGACCGCGCAGCTCCTCTACGACGGCATCGAACACGGCGTGGTTGAAGCTCCCCGGCCGCGGGTGTGCCAGATAGACCCCGATCTGCATGGACGTCCCCCGTCGACTTGAGCCGCCATCGGCTACGAGGCCGCGCGCGTGGGCTCGCCCGCCCGCCGCGTCAATCGGCCCGACCCCATTGTCGGGGCAGCCGCCGCTCGGGGAAAGGTTTTCGCGATCATGGAGCGAGCGCGTCCGACAGGACCTGAGGCCGCCACCAGCGGCTTCGGCGGCGGCGTCGCCCTTGAGCGCACGGGCCTGCACCGAGGGCACCCCCGGGTCCTGCACGTGCGCGGGTCGCCCGGATGGGGGAAGCTGGGCATAGCCGCAGAGCCGAGCGCGGGACAGACGGGCGAGGAGGCCTCGTGGAAAGATCAGCAGACGGCCGGTCCGTTCGCGCACCCCGGTCGCGGATTCGCTCCGGAGTGCGGACCGCCACGCTGCTTTGCGCGGCGGCGGCCCTCGTCACGGCCGTGGTCCCGGCCTCCGCACAGACGCGGACCGCACCGGACCGGGCACCGGCGCCGGTCGTGGTCGTCGACTGCTTCTCGGAGGCACAGGTCAAGCCCGAGGAGTACTTGCTGGCCTGCGGGGACGGCAACAACCGCCTCGTGGATCTCCGCTGGGACACATGGGGTGCGCAGGACGCGACGGCCACGGGCACCGACATGGTGAACGACTGCACCCCCTATTGCGCGGCGGGCCGCTTCCGGCCCTACCCGGTGAAGGTGACGCTGAGCAGTCCTGAACCCTGGCCGGACCACCCGGGCGTCCAGCGCTTCACCATGATGCGACTCCTCTACACGGACACCGCACCGTCCCCGGTCCCGAAGGACGTGACCTACAAGATCGCGTACTGACAGGGATCCGGGTCCGTCGCCAGGCGGGCATGGAGCTCGACGTCGAAGCGACTGCCGTCGTAGGAGAGCTTCTGGCGTTGCCGGCCTTCCACGGCGAAGCCCGCAGCGAGAGCGACTCGGCACGATCCGGGGTTGTTCACCCGGTGCCCCAGCTCCAGCCGGAACAGTTCGGCGTCGCGGAACGCCCAGAGAGCGAGAGTCCGGCAGGCCCGGGACGCGACGCCGCGACCCCGGGCCGTCGCCGTGGTCCAGTAGGAGACCCAACCGATGCCGTGGCGTCGGTTCACCGCACCGACCGACACGTGTCCGAGCACGATGCCGTCATCATCGTCGACGACGACGGAGAAGGCGAAGGCAGAGCCGGAGTCCCACTCGTCATCACGAGCCGCGATCCACTGCTCCGCGGCGTGCACGGTGCCGATCGGCTCGCTGGTCTGCTCACGCATGAGGGGGTCCGCGAAGGCGGTCATCACCGATGGCGCATCACGCATCGCCCATCTACGCAGCACCAAGCCCGGGGAAACATCGATACGTTCACGCACGCCGCGAGTCTTCCCCGCGGTCTGCCGCGCTGTCATCCCGTTTTCCGGACCGCCGGCCGTTGGCCGTTGGCCGCCCGCAGGCAGGAAACCGGGCTGCGTTCGATCGAGCACCCGGGCAGCATGGCGGTGTGAGCGATCTTCTGTGGGGTGACGTGAAGTGCTTCTTCGACCCCGACTCGATGGGGTCGCTGCCGGACGTGCGCGTCCCGGACTGTTCGGTGGGGGACTGGCAGGCGGTCCTCGATCTCGTCGGGGCGAGGGGCTGGGCGTGCCGGTACTCCGAGGGCGCGACCGTACTGCCGCTGCCCCGGGCGGAGACCGTGTTGTCCCGCCCGGCGGACGCCGAGTGCCCGGAACTGCGCGTCCGGCCGGATCCGGACGTCCTGGCGATCTTCCGCTTCCATGACGACGAGGTGATCGACTTCGACGTCGACCTGAGGGAGTTGCAGGGGCAGGAACGACTTGACGTGTTCTGCGGCTTCCTGCAGGAGATCGGGCGGCTCCTGGGCAAGCCGGTCCTGATGGATCCGGAGGGTGCTCACGGCCACCCGGTACTCGGCTTCGACGTCCGGGCCGATCGGGTGGTCCTCCTGGCCGAGCCGCAATCGATGTGAAGCGCCTGCGTCGGACAGGCCGGTGAGCCGCCGTCCGCCGTCCGCCCCGAGTGCCGTGCACCGGAAGCGGACCGGGCCGCGGCGGTCAGCCCGGACTGAACACGTCGTTGCACTCGGCGGGGGTGGCCGCCTTCGGGCTGTCCGCGACAGCGGTTCTCCAGTGCGAGATCTCCCCGTCGATGCCGCGCCGCAACGGCTCGGCGTGCGACACCCACGCCTCGGTACCCGGTTCGCCCATCGTCGAGCCGAAGCGGACGGCGATGACGTACCGCTTGCCCGGCTCCAGCACCGCGTACCGGTCCGGGTCCTCCGTCGCGTACCTGCCCGGGCTGCCGCCGCCCTTGACGCCCTGCGTCAGGGACAGCACCGCCGGGAACCGGCCCTTCACCACGTTCAGGACCTTCACCTCGGTCGTCAGGAACGCTCCCGGCTGCGTGCTCTCGTCCTCCTGGTACGGCCCGGTGCGCACGCCCTCGACGAGGGCGATGCCGCGTGCCGCCGAGGCGACCCCGGTGTCCGTGGAGAGGTCCGCCGCACAGATCATCGAGGTCGTCACCTCGCCGCGGCCGGCAGCCACGACCCAGCCCCCGGCGGCGAGCAGGCAGCCGGCGGCCAGTCCGCCGAACGTCCATACCTTCGTGTGCATCAGCCCCACAGCTTCCGGTAGTTGGCCTTGTCCACGTCCTGCGGAAGGGTGAAGAGCGAGTGGGCGCCGGTCCACATGATCGACCGGACGTAGGTGGACCCGCCGTCGCTCTTGTGGCACAGCCCGAGCGCGTGCCCCAGCTCGTGCACGGCCACCTCCCGCCGTGTGTCCGCGTCGTAGCGGGACATCTTGGCCCTGTTGAACCTGATGTAGTCCGTCGCCCCGGTCCCGGGGCGCCGTTCCCACTTCGCCGCGGCCACGTCGGAGGCGCTCGAATAGTCGGTGAACTCGAGGTCGTTCGAGGTGATGGCCGAATCAGCGACGATCTTGATCCTCGAGCCCGGGTACTGCCACTTCGCGACCGCCCACTTGAAGGCGTCGTCGTAGCCGGTCCGGTCGGTCCACCGGATCTCACCGTCGTCCACAGAACTGTCCGCGCGGGTTTCCGTCGCGTCCGGGCCCGACTTCGCGGTGCACGGGGCGGGGTTCACCGCCGCGTGCGCCGGGGAGGGAGCGAGGAGCAGTACGGCGGCAGCCGCGGTGAGGCCGGCGACGAGATTCTTCATCCCATCCACGGTAGGACACCGGGTGGCGGGGCCGATCGTTTCAGCACCCGCTCCGGACGGAAGATTTCCGTTCTGCCGGACCGGGTCGATCCGGCGGTGGCCAGGGACCGGCCGCCAGCAGACGCCCCGCCTCCGCGACGATGGCAGCGGCCAACTGCACCCCCTGGCCAGCCCGGTTCGCCCCCCGGCCGTGGTACGCATCGACCCTGTCGACCAGCGGCCGAAGGGCGCGCGGGTGCGCCAGAGCCTCCCAGCCCTCGTGCACGATCACATCCCCACCGTCGGCGGGAGCCATGCTGCCGTTCACGATCAGCCGGAGCCACCAGCGCACGAGCTCCCAGCGGGCCGACTCCCACGGCAGGTCGGTGTCATCGGTGGGAAGGCCCTCGGCCAGGCCCAGCTCGACGAGTGCCCGGTCGAACAGCGTATCGGCCCCTTCGCTCCCGGCCCGCGTCAGACCGGCGAGCAGCACCAGAGACTCCGTCTCGACGCCCAGCACCAGTGCCGCAAGCGCGGCCTCGATCAGGTGGTGCGGATGGAGCCGACGGCCGATCAGGCGCTCGAGCGCCAGCATCCGCAGGTACTCGACCGCCTCCTGCGCACTGACGGCGTACGGGGTATGAGGTGTGGGCGCACGGACGTTGATCCCCGGCCTGCCATTGACGAAGTACGACCAGAAACGGACGGTCGATCGACGGGTGGGAAGGCCGCTTGCCCGGCCGGCGAACTCGTGCCGGATGTAATCGGCGAGGTCGTTCCCGTAGACGATGATGTCGCTCTGGTGGACGGACAGGACGCAGTGGCCCCACTCGCCCGCCGTGGCGGGCAGGTAGCGGTGGCCGTACACGGGGACCAGCGGAGGAGCGGCCGCGAGTTCGGCCCGTGCGAGCCGAAGGGCATCGGACGTCTGCGCAGGTCTCGCTCTCCAGTCGGGATGCCAGAAGCGGGCGTGCTCCACGTCGAAGAGCACGCCCTCGGCCGGGCCGGCGAGCCGGTGGGCCAGCTCGGCGGGATCGGCGCCCCGCCAGTCGGGCCAGGCCCGAGTCCCGTGCGGGAGTCCGGCGGCGAGGAAGATGCGATGGTCCGCCGCGAACCTGAAGCCGAACCGCTCCTCGATCCGGTCGAGTTCCCGTTCGTCGAGCCCCGGCCCGATCTCGGCCGGGAGCATCTTCTGGAGGTCCTTGGCCTCCTCGAGGGTCAGGACCGGGGGGATCGCCGTCAACTCGTCGCCGGGCTCGGGCCGTTCGGGGCGAGAGCGAGCCGGGCCACGCGTTGGCCGCCGCTGAGCTCGCCCGTGGGACTGAAGCCGAGGCCGAGATAGAACGGCTCGGGGCTGTTGTCGCCGGTGTCCCAGCAGACGTACGCCTCGTGGATGCCGCGGGAGCGGATCTCCTCCGTGGTGGCGTGGACGGCGAAGCGGCCGTACCCCTTGCCCTGGTGGCGTGCGTCGATGTTCAGGCGCCAGATGCCGCTGCGCCGGTCGGCGGGGTCGGTGGCCGGGTCCCAGACGATGTCGTGGAAGGCCATCACGAAGCCGACGACTTCGTCGCCGTCGACGATGGCCCGCGGCCAGGCGGTCGCCGTGTGCACGTACGCCTCGGCGAGCGACTTCACGACGGGGGATACGAGGTGGCTCTGGTCGGGTCGCACCTGTATCGCGCAGACGGCGTCGAAGTTGTCGCCGGTCACGGGTTCCAGGCGCAGCGGGCCCGGTGCGGGGGAGTTCAGGGCTGGCATGACCTCAGGGTATCCCCGGCGCAGGCATCGCTCCGACGGCCCCGCGTCCGGCCCCGCGTCCGGCCTCGAGTCCGGTCCCGGGCCCCAGGTCCGCGATCGCCGCACCGCACTCCGGACGCCGGGATGTGACGACAGGTCACATCCCGGGCCCGTCTGCGATCGGCAGGGTGCGGCGGGGAGGGCCGCTACGGCTTGCGGGCGTGGAGCACGCGCATGCCCCGCGCGCCGGCGGCTTCGTGCGAGATCTCCAGGCCGGCCTCGCGGCACTGGGCGGCCAGCCGCTCGGCGGGGATCCGCAGCTTCGGGTAACTGCTGGTGCGCAGGGTCCACCCACCGTCGGCGCGGGTGTGGAGGAGGTCGTGGACCATCACGGTGTCCTCGTCGACGTATTCCAGGAAGCAGGTCAGCAGCCGGTTCTCGTCGCTGCGCACGGGAAGGAAACGGTCGGTGCCTTCCAGGGGTGCGCTGAGGTCGCGGTAGGTGATGACGAGGTGGCCGCCGGGGGCCAGCGCCCGACGGACGTCGGCGAGGAGGGCCGGAACGTCCGACGGCGTGGGCAGATGCGGGAGGGTGTCTCCCATGCAGAGGACCGCCGCTGCTGTTCCGGGGGCCGCGATCCGGGGCAGGGCGGTACGGATGTCGGCGTTCAGGGGGCGGATCGGGGAGTTCTCCCCGGCGCAACGGGTGAGTTCGGCCAGGAGCTTTCCGCTGGTGTCGACGGCGGTGACAGGACTGAACCCGAGGGCGGCCAGGGCCAGGGACTGGACGCCGGGCCCGCAGCCGAGGTCGATCGCGTGGCCGCCCGCCTCGGCGTGACCCTCGTCGGGGAGGACGCCGAGGCCCTTCAGCAGGGAGGCCTGTCCCTCGGCCAGAGAGGTGATGTCCCCGCCGAGCATCCAGGTGTACTGGTCGGCGAGCAGGTCTTCGTAGTGGTCGGTCGCTGTTGCCATACGGTCTCCTGTGGTCGGGCGGAGGGCGCGTTCACACGCACATTCCGCATCACCTTCGGCGGCAGGGTCAGGACCGCCTGCCCGGCCCGCCCCGCCGGGGAGCCTACTTCGCCCCCGTCGCCGCCGGCTCAACGACCGGTGATGTCCCGGCCCGGCAGCCTCCGCACGGCGGACCGGACGGACGACCGTACGGCCGACCGGCCGGACGACCGGCCGGAGGGACGCGCCGTCGGCGCGTCCCTCCGCGGCAACAGGCCGGTCAGTCCAGGAAGTCGGCGACCAGTTCGGCGAAGGCCTCCGGGGTGAGCACCTCGACACCGAGTTCGGCGGCCTTCACGGCCTTCGAACTCGGCTTGCCGTTCGCGGACGGCGCGGAGACCAGGACGGAGGTCTTCGCGCTGACGCTGCTGCCCGCGCGCCCGCCCGCCTTCTCGATCAGGACGTTCATGGCGTCCCGCCCCCGGCCCTCCAGCGCTCCGGTCATCTTCCCCGTCACCACCACGACCTTGCCGGCCAGCGGACCCGATCCCTGTGCCTCGGCCGGCTCCTGAGGCTCGGTCATATTGACCCCCGCCGCGGCGAGCTTGTCGATGACCGCAGCCAGGGCGGCGATCTGGTCGACTATCACCGGGGCCTTCTCCGGGCCGATGCCGTCCACGGCCTGCATGGCCGTGGCATCGGCCCCGCGGACCGCGTCCATCGTGCCGAAGTGCCGGGCGATGCGGCGCGAGATGCTGCGCCCGGTCCCCAGGATGCCCAGTGCGCAGACGACGCGGCTCAGCGGGCGGGTCTTCGCCGTTTCGATCTGCTCGGCGAGCTTCGCGGCACGCCTGGCGCTGCCGGAGGCGGTGGTGAGCTGGTCGAGGGTCAGGAAGAACAGATCGGCCACGTCCGTGACGTCTCCGGCATCGACCAGGGCCTTCACGTACGTCTTGCCGAGCCCGTCGATGTCGAGCATCTCGCGCCCGGCGGCGTACTCGATGAGGGCCGGGAGGGCGCAGGCCGCGCCCTGTGCGCAGCGCCACCGCTCCTGGGTCTTGTTGATCTCTCCGCCGCAGTTGGGGCACTCCTGGGGGAGCGGCACCTCCGTCGCTCCGGCCGGGCGCAGCGCCACCACGGCGGCCTGGACGCGAGGGATGATGTCGCCCGCCTTGTAGACGGTCACCGTGTCGCCCAGGTGCAGATCGCGGCGCCGGATGTCGGCCGGGTTGTGGAGCGTGGCCCGGGTGACCGTGGACCCGTCGATCAGGACGGGTGCGAGTATGGCGGTCGGGGCGAGCACGCCGGTCCGGCCGACCTCCCACACCACATCCTCCAGCACGGTCTGCCGCTCGACGGCCGGGAGCTTGAAGGCGACGGCGAAGTAGGGGAAACGGCTGCCCAGGCCTGCCGCTTGCTGCTCGGCCGGGTCATTGACCTTGATCACGACACCGTCGATACCGAACGGCAGCCCGGGGCGCATCGCGGCGATCTCGTCCACCCGCTGCTGAGCCTCGGCGAGGGTGGCGACCACGTGAAGCCCGGCCGGTGTGTCCGCGGTCGTCCGCACTCCGGCCGCGGCGACAGCGGCCAGCACCTCGGCGTGCGTGCCCCCGACGGGCAGGAACGCCTCCCCGTCCAGCTCGACGGCGCCGTACGTCCAGAACGTCATCATCAGCCGGTACGGGCGGTCCTTCGCCCGCAGGGTGCCGGCCGTGCCGTTGCGGGGGTTGGCGAAGACCTGCGCGCCGTGCGCGGTGCGGACCGCGTTCGCGGTCTCGAACTGCTCCTGGGTGAACAGCACCTCGCCGCGCACCTCGAAGGTGGCGGGCACCGCCAACCGCTCGGGCAGGCCCTCGATCTGCCCGATGACGTGGCTGATGTCCTCGCCGCTGCTGCCGTCGCCACGCGTGATGATCTGCACCAGCCGCCCCGCCCGGTAGCGGGCCGCCACGGCCGCGCCGTCCAGCTTCGGCTCGACGGTGAACCCGCCGGCCGCAGCGGCGCCCAGCCGGCGCTGCAGGGATTCGCCCCACGACAGCAGGCCTTCGGGGTTGAAGACGTTGTCCAGGCTGAGCAGCCGGGTGGTGTGCGCGACGTCACCGGCCGGGGCGACGCCGTCGCCGACCTGTCCGGTGGGGGAGTCGGCGGCGACGTCCTCGGGGTGCTGCTCCTCCCAGGCCAGTACGGCGAGCCGGAGCCGGTCGTAGGTCGCGTCGTCCATCGAGCTGTCGCCGTCGGCGTAGTACGCACCCGATGCGGCGCGCAGGCGCTCGAGCGCGGCCTCGTACTCGGACCGGCCGGACATGCTGGACAGCGCCTCAACGGCGGAAAGGTTCGTCATGGGAGTGATCCTCTCGCGAGGCACTGACAATCGCCCCGGAGCCCTCACCGCCGCCCCCTGACCGCCGCCCCCTCACCGCCGTCCTGTCACGGCCCGCCCGCCCGCCTCGGGTTCGGCGCCGTCCAGCGGGCCGGGGGAGCCGGGCCGCGATGCTTTCGGCCCGTCGTCCGGGCCCTCGTGGACCCGCTCCGGCGAGGGGTCCGGCGCCGATGAACAGGAACGCGCGCACCCCCGAGGTCAGCCGGCCCCGGTGGTAGACCGCGCAGGCGATGCCGGTGAGGGCGTGTCGGCGGGCCATGGACAGTGCGGTGCGGGAGGCCGGGATGATCGTCGTCTGGGTCGAGGCGAGTGCCGAGGTGGCGACGGCGAGGAGAACGGTCCAGTCCCATCCGCCGAGTGCCTCGCGGGCCAGGGAGGCGAAGACGGCCTCCTCGGCGTCGGCGTGTGCGGGGAGATAGCCGGTGCCGGCGTACGGCGGCGAAGGCCACGGACACGTAGGCGGCCAGGAGGACGACGGTCGACCAGATGCCGGCCCTGCCCGGGGTGGAGGAAGGGTCCGCCGTCTCCTCGGCGAGGTTGACGGCCGACTCCCAGCCCCAGTAGACGAAGACGCCGAGGAGCAGCCCGCCGGTCAGCGCCGTGCCTCCCGCCCCGAAGGGGTCGAGCCAGCCGACGGACGGCCGCGGCGCGTCGAGCGACCCGGTGCCGGCGTGGACCGGTAGAGGGCGACGGCAGCGAACGCGAACGGGCAGAGGGTCTGCAGCAGGACGAGGACCTTCTGCAGGCGGGCCGCGGCCTGCGTGTCCCGCACGCACAGCGCCGCCATCGTCACGATCACCAGCACGGTCAGTGCCTGGCGGATCAGGGTGTCACCGGCCCAGCCGTCCAGGCCGACGGCCAGCAGGCCGAAATGGACGGCCACGTCGGCGAGCGAGCCGACCACCAGGAGCCCGGTCATGGCGATCGCCCAGCCGCCCAGCCAGCCGGCCGTGGGACCGAGCGCACGCGTCACCCACGAAAAGGTCGTGCCGCAGTCGGGGTCGGCCCTGTTCAGGTAGTAGAAAGCGGATGCGATGAGGAAACCCGTACGCCGCACAGAGGGTCAATGGTGTTGGCATAAGTACGCCGGATCAGCCGCGCCGCCCCGCGTCCCTGCCCCCGGCTGCCGGCCGGCCCCCGGACCTCCCGGCCGCCTCGGCCAGTTGCCTCTCGGCGGTGTCCAGCAGCATCTCCAGCGCGACCGGGTAGGCGCTGTGCGGCATGCGGGCCGCCAGCAGCCCGGCGGTGGCCGCGATGTTCGGGTATTCGTCCGCCGGCAGCCGTGCGTACGTCGACTCCCACCTCTCCTCGTCCGACTCGCGCGCCTTCTCCGTCAGCGCGAGCGGACCCGCGTCGAGCGCCGCGAAGGCCAGCGACTGGTCGATGTACGCGTGGTAGATCCGTACGGCGTCCCCGTCCGCGAATCCCGCGCTGCGCAGGCTGCCGAGGATCGCCTCGTCGGCGGCGATCTCGCGCGGCCGGCCGGTCACCCGGCTCGCGGTCAGCAGCGCCGCCTGGGGATGCGCGAGGTAGGCGCCGTGGATGCGCAGCCCGAGCGAGCGCAGGTCGTCGCGCCACTGCCCGGTGGGAACCCAGCCGGCGAGCGCCCGGCCGATCAGCTCCTCGCCGATGGCCAGAGTCAGGCCGTCCATGCCGTCGAAATACCGGTACAGGGTGCTGGGGTCCGCGCCGAGGGCGGCGCCCAGCCGCCGGGCGGACAGGCCCGCGCTGCCGTGCTCGCGCACCATCCGCAGGGCCGTCTCGACGATCAGGCGCTCGGAGAGCACCGTCCCCTGCCGGGTCGGACGCCGCCGCCTGCGGGCCTCTTCCGGAACCACGTCCTTCGCCATCGGGCACTCTCCCATCCTTATGCCAACACCATTGACCTTAACTCGGAGCGCCCGGTTCCATCAGTCCCCCGAGGCGCACGCCTCGCAGAGAAAGGACCTCGCCATGCGTGTTCTGCTTGTGGGTGCCGGCGGTGTCGGGAGCGCGATCACCAAGATCGCCGCCCGCCGCGACTTCTTCGACCACTTCGTCGTCGCCGACTACGATCTGGCCCGCGCCGAGGCGGCGGTCGCGGCCCTGGGCGGCGCCGAGCAGCGGTTCAGCGCCCGCCGCGTGGACGCCTCCGACGAGGCGGCGGTCACCCGGCTGCTCACCGAGAGCGGATGCGACGTCCTGATGAATGCCACGGACCCGCGCTTCGTCATGCCCCTGTTCAACGCCGCGCTGGCGGCGGGCAGCCACTACCTCGACATGGCCATGTCCCTCTCCCGGCCGCACCCGGACCGCCCGCACGGCGAATGCGGCGTGAAGCTCGGTGACGAGCAGTTCGAACGGGCCGAGGAATGGGAGAAGTCGGGCCGCCTCGCGCTCGTCGGGATGGGCGTCGAGCCCGGGCTCTCGGACGTCTTCGCCCGCTACGCGGCCGACACCCTCTTCGACGACATCGACGAGATCGGCATCCGCGACGGTGCGAACCTGGCCGTCGAGGGGTTCGACTTCGCCCCGTCCTTCAACATCTGGACGACGATCGAGGAGTGCCTGAACCCCCCGGTCGTCTACGAGCGCGAGCGCGGCTGGTTCACCACCGAGCCCTTCAGCGAGCCCGAGGTCTTCGACTTCCCCGAGGGCATCGGCCCCGTCGAGTGCGTCAACGTCGAACACGAGGAGGTCCTCCTCGTCCCCCGCTGGGTCGGAGCCCGCCGGGTCACCTTCAAGTACGGCCTCGGCGACGACTTCATCGGCAAGCTCAAGACCCTCCACGCCCTGGGCCTGGACTCCACCGACCGGGTCGCGGTCCGCGGCGAGGACGGCGCGGAGGTGCGGGTCTCACCCCGCGACGTGGTCGCCGCCTGCCTGCCCGATCCGGCGACGCTCGGGGACCGCATGACCGGAAAGACCTGCGCCGGCACCTGGGTCAAGGGCACCAAGGACGGCCTGCCCCGCGAGGTCTACCTCTACCACGTGGTCGACAACCAGTGGTCCATGCGGGAGTACGGCTCCCAGGCCGTCGTCTGGCAGACCGCCGTCAACCCGGTGGTGGCCCTCGAACTCCTCGCCACCGGCGTCTGGTCGCAGGCCGGCGTACTGGGCCCCGAGGCGCTCCCGCCGCTCCCCTTCCTCGACCTGCTCACCGCGTACGGGTCACCCTGGGCGATGCGCGAACAGAGCGACACCCCGACAGCGACCCTCTGACCGCGCCGACGCGGCGGAGCCGGTCGCGGACAAGTGCGGGACGGTCAGCAGTGGTTGACCGCCACGGGGTGGTTCTCGTGCGGGCCGTATCCCGCGAAGGTGGCGGTCGTGGCGGCGGCGACCTCCCGGCAGGGCGAACTGCTGCCGTCCTGGTAGAGGACCTGGAGGCCGCGGGTGTCGCCGCAGCCGTTGAAGACCGAGGTGTAGCGCCAGGTCTCGGACCAGGTGACGCACGTGGGCGCGATGCCGGAGGCCGGCGTGCCGGGTGTGCGCCGGAACGTGTCCCGGGTGGTGAGGGCGGTGTCGGGCCGGGGCCGGAAGCTGCGGTCCGGCCCGGCCTCCCAGGTGATCGTTCCGTCGGCCCCCTTCACCAGGTACTTGTACGCGACGGACGAGCCGGAGCCCACGAGGGCCTCGGCGTCCCATGCGGGATAGCCGTGCGCGTCGAGCGGCAGCGCGCGGGCCGGATCCCAGGATCCGAGGGCCGGATCGCTGCCGACGGCGAAGACCTGGTCGCCCCAGCCGGTGGTGGTCGTGACCTGGAACCGGACGGGTGACGTCGAGGGCGTGTCCGCCGCGGAGGACGGCGAGGCCAAGGGGAGGAGTGCGGCGGCCAGGGCGACCACGATGACACCGGCGCGTCTGCTCTTCGGTCCCTGCATGGGGAGTTGGTCCCTTCGGTCGGAGTGCGGTGGGTGGCAGCAGCCTATCCACTTCTGCAAGTTCTTGCGGCAACTTGCAGAAATCTTCCAGCCGTTCGCAGATCCGACCTGGATCCCGGTCGCCCCGAACGGCGTCGGGCCCGGACCCGCGGGTGCGGGTCCGGGCCCGACGGCTGCGTCGACGGGGGCCGGGGCGGGTGCGCGGCTACTTCACCGAGCCCGCCATCACGCCCTGGACGAAGTGCCGTTGGAAGGCGAAGAAGACGATCAGCGGGACCACCAGGGACAGGAAGGCCCCCGGGGCCAGGACGCCGATGTTGCTGCCGAACTGCCGCATCTGGGACTGCAGGGAGACCGTGAGCGGCTGGGACTCGCTGTCGGCGAAGAGCAGCGCCACCAGCATGTCGTTCCACACCCACAGGAACTGGAAGATGGCCAGGCTCGCGATCGCCGGGCGGCCGAGCGGCAGCACCAGCCGGGAGAAGATCCGCCACTCGCTGCCGCCGTCCATCCGGGCGGCCTCGAGCATCTCTCGCGGAATCTCGGCGAAGTAGTTGCGCAGCAGGAAGATCGCGAACGGCAGTCCATAGGCGACGTGGAAGAGGACGACGCCCGCGACCGTGCCGAACAGCCCCACCGCGCCGAAGAGTTTGGCCACGGGCAGCAGCCCGATCTGCACGGGTACGACCAGCAGTCCGACGACCACCAGGAAGACGGCGTCCCGGCCGGGGAACTCCAGCCACGCGAAGGCGTATCCGGCGAGGGCCGCGATGGCCACCACCAGGACGGTGGTGGGTACGGAGATCAGGACGGTGTTCCCGAAGGCCGCGGCGATGCCCGAATCCTTCAGGAGGGCGCCGTAGTTGTCCAGGGACAGCTGGGCCGGGTCGGTGAGAGCGGTCCACCAGCCGTCCGAGGCGTTGTCGCCCTCGGAGCGCATGGAGGAGATGAGCAGGCCCGCGAGCGGGGTGATCCATACGAGGGCGACCAGGATCAGCGCGCCCTGGACGAGGGAGTTGCTGAGCAGGCGCGACAGCCGCCCCCCGCCGCGGCGGCCGGGCCGGGGAGGCGTGGCCGCCGGGCCGGCGACGGGGCGGACCGCCGACGGCCGCCGCGGCGGCCGGCGCTCGATGGTGCTGGGGCCGCTCATGATCCGCTCCTTCGGAAACGCCGGATGTTGAAGACCATCGCCGGGACGACCAGCAGGAGGAGCACCACGCTGAGCGCGCTGCCGAGCCCCTGGTCGTTGCCGCCGCCGAAGGAGACCAGCCACATACGGGTGGCCAGCACGTTCGCCTCCTCCTGGACCGGTCCGGGCGCGATGATGTAGACGAGGTCGAAGACCTTCATCACGTTGATCACCAGGGTCACGAAGACGACGGTGAGCACCGGAGCGAGCAGCGGCACAGTGATCTTGCGGAAGATCTGGCCCTCGGAGGCGCCGTCCATGCGCGCGGCCTCCAGCGCGTCCCGGGGGATGGCGGCGAGGCCGGCGCCGATGAGGACCATCGCGAAGCCGGTCCACACCCACAGGTAGGCGCCGATGATGGCCGGTGTCACCAGCGCCGGACCGAGCCAGTTCACGCCCTGGTACGGGGCCTCGAAGTTGGCCGCGGGCAGCCGGACGGTGTAGTCGCCGTCGGCCAGCCCCGTGAAGCGGAACGATCCGTCGTCGGCCGTGACGGCGGTCGCGGCCACCCGTCCGCCGTCCCGGACCGCCTCGACCGTCATACCGGGCAGCCCGTTCTCGCCCGGGTCGACCTTGCCCGGCGTACCGGCGCCGCCGGGGGCGAAGTCGAGGTAGACGACGCCCCCGATCGCGTCCGCGACCGGAGCAGCGGTGGCCGCGGCCTTCGCTGCGGCGGGCATCGAGCCGGGTGCCACCCCTATGAACCCGAGACTGACCGAACTGCCGGGACGCAGCGTCCCCTCGGTGCTGTACGGGCCGCCCGCGCTCCCGGTCACGCCCTGGCCCTCCCGGGCCCGGGCCGTCGGGAAGGCGGCCGAGTCCTCGAAGCTGTCGTGGACGCCGACGACGGCGGCATTGAGCACGCCCCGGTCCGGGTCCTGGTCGTAGGCGAGCCGGAAGATGATGCCCGCGGCCAGGAACGACACGGCCATCGGGAGGAAGAGCACCAGCTTGAACGCGGTCGCCCAGCGCACCTTCTCGGTGAGCACGGCGAGCATCAGACCGAGTCCGGTCAGCAGCGTCGGGGCGACGACGACCCAGAGCGCGCTGTTGCGGATCGCCTTGAGGGTGGCCGGATCCTGCACGATCGCCGCGTAGTTCCCGGCGCCCACGAAACGGGTGCCGTCGGCGTCGAAGAGGCTGCGGCCGAAGGAGAAGAGGACCGGATAGACGACCAGCGCGCCGAGCAGCAGCAGGGCCGGGAGGACGAAGACGACCGCGAGGCGGCGCTTCCTCCGCTGGGCCCGGCGCCGCCCGTCGGCGATGTCGCCGCGGGCGGCGGTCAGGGTGTCAGCCATGAGAGTCGCCTCAGTTCCCGTAGGCCTTGGCGGCCTCGGCCTCGAGCTTCGCGGCCGTGCCCTGCGGGTCCGACGGGTCGCGCAGGAAGTCCTGGAGCAGCTTCCACTCGCCCGCTCCCTTGGTCCCGCCGAACGCGGCCGGGGCCTGGTCGGACATGTCGAAGCGGATCGAGTCGCCCGCCGCTATCAGCGAGTTGGCGGTGCTGCGGGTGATGTCGTCGCCGTACGAGGCGATGTCGACCTGGTTGTTCGGCGACAGGAAGCCGCCGGCCCGGGCCCAGACCTCCGCCGCCTCGGAGCCGGCCAGGTACTCGAGCAGCTTCATGCCGGCCTTGCTGTTCTTTCCGTCCTTGAGGACGACGGCCGCGTCGCCGCCGCTGACGACCGGCGGCCTGCCGCCCTCGACCGAGGGGAACGGGAAGAACTTGGCGTCCGTGCCGAGCTTCTTGCCGAACTGGTCCTTGGCGACGCCGCCGACGAAGTCGCCCTCGTAGACCATGCCCGCCTTGGGCTCGGGGCCGAAGACCTGTGCGACGGAGGAGGGGAAGTCCGTCCCGAGCGCCGCCTGGGCACCGCCCGCGACGAGCTGCTTGTCCTTGAACAGCTCTCCGAGGGTGGTCAGCGCCCTGACGACGCTCTCGTCGGTCCACTTGAGCTTGTGCTGGGCGAGCTGGTCGTACTTCTCCGGCCCGGCCTGGGAGAGGTAGATGTTCTCGAACCAGTCGGTGAGGGTCCAGCCGTCCTCGCCGGCTATGGCGAAGGCCGGGCGGCCGGAGTCGGCGAGGGTGCGGCCGGCCTTGAGCATGTCGGTGTAGCTCTTGGGCTCGTTGACGCCGGCCTGGGCAAAGGCCTCCGGGGCGTACCAGACCGTCGACTTGTGGGCGGCCTTGAAGTAGAGGCCGTAGTACGTGCCGTCGACGGTGCCGTAGTTCTTCCACACGGGGGCGAGGGTGGAGCCGGCCGTGCGGGTGGTCTGGTCGGAAAGGGGCTGGAGCCAGCCCTCCTTGGCGAACTGCTGGAGCACGCCCACCTGGGGAACCATCACCACGTCGGGCGCGTTGCCGCCTTCGATCTTGCTTCCGACGAAGGTGGAGACGTTGTCGCCGGAGGGCACGAAGACCGTCTTGGCACCGGTCTTCTCGGTGAACGCGTCCAGGACCTTCTTGAAGTTCTTCTGCTCGCTGCCGGTCCAGACGCCGGCCACGGTCACGGTCTGGCCGCTCAGTTCGCCGCCGCTCGCCGGTCCGGTGGCGTTGCCGCAGGCGGTGGCGCCGAGGGCGAGGGCGAAGGCCGCCGATGCGGTGGCCGCGGTACGTCGGGTCGCCTTGCTGGGTCGTCGCATGAGAGGGGTCCTTTCGTGGAGGTCAGGTGCCCCGGGGGGCGGGCCCTGACCGCACTGGGAAGCGGAACGGGGAGAACCGGTGGGTCAGGCGCCGGGGATCTGGGCAGGGGCAGGGGCAAGGACCGGGGCAGGGGCCGGGCAGTCGGCCGTCCACCAGGCGGCGGTCGCCGCGGGCAGGACACCGTCGGGGCAGGGACCGCTGGCGAGCAGCGCCGTCCCGGGTACCGGGGCGGGTACCGGCTCGGTGCCGAAGTTGACCGCGCAGACCAGGCCGTCGCCGCGGACCATCGCCAGTACCTGGGCGGGAGCGTCCAGCCAGCGCAGGGCGCCGTCGCCGAGCTGCGGCAGGGTGCGCCGCAGCTGTAGGCCGTCGCGGTAGAGGTGCCAGAAGGAACGCGTGTCGGCCAGCGCGCGGTCGGTGGCGTGCTCGGCGAACCACTCGGGCTGTGGCAGCCACGGCTTGGCGCCGGCCGCGTCCCCGGTGAAGCCGAACGGGGAGGCGTGCCCGGACCAGGGCAGGGGCACGCGGCAGCCGTCCCGGACGTGCTTGCGGCTGCCCGTGCGCAGGAAGATCGGGTCGGTGAGGACCTCGTCGGGCAGGTCGAGGACCTCGGGCAGTCCGAGTTCCTCGCCCTGGTAGACGTAGGCGGCGCCGGGCAGCGCGAGCATCAGCAGGGCCGCGGCGCGGGCGCGGGCGGCTCCCAGTCCGCTGCCTTCCACCCCGGGCTCGCCCGCGTACCGGGTGACCGTGCGGACCTGGTCGTGGTTGTTGAGGACCCAGGTGACGGTGGAGCCGGTGCCGGCGATGTCGCGCACCGCTTCGGTGATCGTCGCGCGGAAGGCGTCCGCGTCCCAGGGTGCGCTGAGCAGGTCGAAGAAGAAGGCCTGGTGCAGTTCGTCGGGGCGGACGTACTCGGCGTGCTCGCGTGCGGTGGGCACGGACACCTCGCCGACCAGCAGCCGCTCGTGACCGTCCCGGGCGGTGTACTCCTCGCAGACCGAGCGCCAGCGCCGCCACACGTCGTGGACCTCGGGCCGGTTCCAGGCCAGCTGGTTGACGGCGTCGCGGGCCCGCTCGTCCGCTCCGGGGTCGTCGGAGTCGGGCAGCGCGGGGTGCTTGAACAGTCCGGCGGCGACGTCGATGCGGAAACCGTCGACCCCGCGGTCCAGCCAGAACCGCAGCACCTGCTCGAAGTCGTCCCCCACGGCGGGGTCGCGCCAGTTCAGGTCCGGCTGCTCGGGAGTGAAGAGGTGCAGGTACCACTCACCGGGGGTGCCGTCGGGCTCGGTGATCCGGCTCCAGGCGGGTCCGCCGAACATGGCGCGCCAGTTGTTGGGGGGCTCCGTCCCGTCCGGGCCGCGGCCGGGTGCGAAGTGGAACCGCGAGCGCGCTGCGCTGCCGGGTCCCGAGGCGAGCGCGTCCCGGAACCACGGGTGCTCGCTGGAGCAGTGGTTGGGGACGATGTCGAGCAGGAGCTTGAGCCCGAGCCGGCGGGCGTCGGCCACCAGCCGGTCGAACTCGGCGAGGTCGCCGTAGACGGGGTCGACCCCGCAGTAGTCGGCGACGTCGTAGCCGTGGTCGTGCTGCGGCGACGGGTAGAAGGGGCTGAGCCAGATGCCGTCGACCCCGAGCTTGCGCAGGTAGGGGAGTCCGGTCCGGACGCCGGCCAGGTCGCCGATGCCGTCCCCGGTGCTGTCGAGGAAGCTGCGGACATAGACCTGGTAGATCACCGCGTCACGCCACCAGGGGGCAGGGGCGGGAGCGGCGGGGGAGAGGTGGCCGGTGGCGGCCGGAAGGGTGCTGAGCATCTCGCGTCGACCTGTCTGCTGAATGCGAGAGCGCTCCGGATCGGTGCGCTGTTATGCATGCATGTTAAGTAGCAGCGACCGGAAGGTGTCAACGATGTGTCCAGAAACAGCGCAAAGCTGGGATGGTTTGTGCATGAATGCCCGCATGCATGAAGAAGGGTCTCTACTTAACATGTAAGTAGAAACCCTTGGGGAGTGAAGATGTCGACGAGCGGAGAAACGGCAGGGCTCAGCGCCCGAGGAGCGCGATCAGCCCTTGCGGGAGATGGCCCCGAGTTCGCGCGCGAGCCGCGCCGTCGCCTCCTCGGGCGTCTGGCGCAGCGCCATCACGTCCTGCGCCACCGCCTGCACGGCGAGGCTCACCTGGTCGTAGCGCGCACTCTTGGGGCGCGGCACCGCCGACAGCACGCTCTGGCGGAGCGTGGGCAGGTACGGATACGCCCGGACCAGCTCGGGATCCTCGTACAGCGCGGCGCGCACCGGCGGCAGCGAGCCCTTGGTGAGCACCTGCCGCTGGACCCGTTCACTGGTCAGGTAGGAGATCAGATCGGCCGCCGACGCGGGATGCCGCGCATGGCTGCTCACGGCGAGGTTGGACCCGCCCAGCACGCTGGTGCCGGGCCCGTCGGCTCCGGGCAGCGGCACGGCGCCGAACCTGCCCGCGATCTTCGACCCCGCGTCGCTCGCGTCCGCGTACACGTAGGGCCAGTTCCGCAGGAAGAGCAGCCGGCCGTCCTGGAAGGCCCGCCGCGACTCCTCCTCCTTGTACCCGAGCGCCTCGCGGGGGATCCAGCCCTCGCGCACACCGTCCGCGAGGAACCGCAGCCCGGCGCGCGCCGCGTCGGAGTCCACGCTCACGCGGGCGCCGTCGTCGCGCAGGATCGACCCGCCCGCCGAGTGCACGGCCTCGGTGACATTGACGGTGAGCCCCTCGTACGGCAGGAACTGGCCGGCATAGCCGTCCAGCCCGTACTCCGGAGCGATCGTGCGGGCCTGGCGGGCCAGCTCGTCCCAAGTGCGCGGCGGCTCCTCGCCCTCCCGCTCCAGGATGTCCTTGCGGTAGTAGAGCAGTCCCGCATTGGTGACGTACGGGACCGCGTACAGCCGCCCGTCGAAAGTCGCGGTGTCGACGACCGGCCGCAGGAACGCGTCCAGGGGGAACCGGTCACGCCGCAGCGGGGAGATCCACCCGGCCGCCGCGAACTCCGACGTCCAGGCGACGTCGATGTTCAGCACGTCGAACCGGTCACGGCCCGAACGCAGTTCGCTGATCATCTGGGCCCGCGTCTCGTCCGCCGAGTCGGGCAGCTCGACGAGCGTCACGCGCTCGTCGGGATGGGCCTCGTTCCAGTCGTCGAGGAGCGGCGGGAGGTAGTCCGTCAGATCGCCCGCCGTGACGAGCGTCAGAGGACCGCGGTCACCGGCACCGGAGGCCGTCCCCGCGTCGGCGCGGACGCCGAAACCGGTGTAACCCGCCAGTACGACCGCTCCCACCAGGAGAGCTCTACCCGCGGCACGCATCCACCGCATAGATTCCTCCCAGTGCACGATCCGGCTGCGCCGCCGACCATCGTGGCCTATATATACCCGTTAGGCATGGGCGATACTAGACGCCCAGGCAGACGAGACGGACAGCGGCGCAACTCGGCCCGCTGCCGAGTGAACCGTTGACTACGGAGCGGGAAGGAGGGGGAGCGAGTGCGGCTGGCGCTCCTTGCGCTCCTCACCCGTAGCCCTGCGCACGGTTACGAGCTGAAGCAGGACCTTGAGAAGCTCCTGGGCGCCGCGTACCCTCAGCCCAACGTCGGCCAGATCTACGTCACCCTCGGCCGGCTGGAGAAGAGCGGCCTGATCGAGGGCGAGGACGTCGAGCAGGCGGGCCGGCCCAACAAGCGCACGTACCGGCTGACGGACGCCGGACGCGAGGCCGTACTGGCCTGGTTCGAGGAGACCGCCGAGGAGCCCCGGGTACGGGACGAGTTCTTCATGAAGATCGCGCTCGCACCGCAGTCGGGTCTGGCAGATCCGGTCGCACTGATCAACAAGCAGCGGCGGCAGTACCTCAACACGATGCGGGACCTGTCCAAGCTGGCCGCGGCGGAGGACCGCGACAACAAGATCTCCCAACTGCTGATCGAGGGCGCCATGCTGCACCTGCAGGCCGACCTCGACTGGCTCGAACGCTGCCAGGAGGAGCTGGAATGAGCGACGACGCCACCACCGCCGCTCCTGGCGTGCCCGCCGACCCGGTCGCCCCCGCCGAGCCCATCGTGCGCGCAGAGGGCCTGACCAAGACCCACCACGGCGAGGGCGTGCCGGTGCACGCCGTACGCGGGGTCGACCTGTCCGTCCAGCCGGGCGAGTTCGTCGCGATCACCGGGCCTTCGGGAGCCGGCAAGTCCACGCTGCTGCACCTGATGGGCGGCCTCCAGCGCCCCGACAGCGGAAAGCTGTGGCTCGGCGGAGAACGCGTCGACGAGTACCGGGAAGCCCGCTGGGCGGTCCTGCGGCGCCGCAGCATCGGCGTCGTCTTCCAGTTCTTCAACCTGGTCTCGAACCTCACCGTCGCCGACAACGTCGAACTGCCCGCCCTGCTCGCCGGCGCCTCCCCGAAGGCCGCCCGCGCCTCGCGTGCCGAACTGCTCGCCGAACTCGGCCTCGAAGGCCGCGAGCGGTCGATGCCCGGCGAACTGTCCGGCGGCGAGCAGCAGCGGGTCGCGCTCGCCCGAGCCCTGGTCAACCACCCCGCGCTGCTGCTCGCCGACGAACCGGCCGGCAGTCTCGACAGCAAGGGCACCCGCGAGGTGCTGCGCCTGCTCTCCCGCTTCCACCAGCGCGGCCAGACGATCATGATGGTCACCCATGACGCCCGGATGGCCAGCGCCGCCGACCGCGTCATCAGCTTCTTCGACGGGCGCATAGCCGACGACGCGCAGCTCGGCGGCGGACGACGCACACCGGCCCGCGGCGTCTCCGGCGTCCTGGAGCTGGAACCGGAACCGAAGGAGTGACCGTGCGGGCCACCCTGCGCTGGGCGCACGCCGACTTCCGCGCACACCGCGGCGAAGCCCTCTTCGTCGTCCTGGCCAGCGCCGGGATCATCGCCTCGCTCCTGCTCGCCGGCGCACTGTTCAGCTACGCCGCCAACCCCTGGCAGCGCGTCTTCAACCAGTCCCACGGCGCACACATCTGGCTGCACACCCGCGCCGGGGCCGACACGGCCGCCCTGTCCCGCATGGACGGGGTCGCAGCCGTCTCCGGCCCCTACCGCACGGCGGCGACGACGGTCGAGTCCCGTGGCGCCCGGGTCGGAGTGTCGCTCCGCGCGGCCGAGGCAGCACCCCCGGAGACCGGGAGGCCACTGCTCACCGCAGGAAGCTGGCTCTCCGGACCCGACGACGACACCGACACCGACACCGACACCGGCACCGGCACCGGCGGCGGAGCCGCCGTCGTACTGGAGGCCTCGGTCGCACGGGCACTCTGGGCGGAGCCGGGCGACACCGTACGGGTCACCGGCCCGGACGGCGCCCCGCACGCACTCCGGGTGCGCGGGATCGCCGAGGTGGCCGAGCCCCGCTACCACCCGGGCGGCGGGCCCGGCATCGGCTGGATCCTCGCCGACACCCTCGACGGGATCGCCCACGGCGAGACCGGGCAGAGCGTGGGCCTGCGCCTGCAGGATCCGGACGACACCGACTTCGCCGTCCAGCGCGCCGTGACCGTCCTCGGCGCCGACCGCGTCGCCCAGGTCACCAAGTGGCAGCAGGCACGGGCGGAGGCGGGCGGCGACGACCGGCTGCTCGGCCAGATGTTCGCCGTCTTCGGGCTCGGCGCACTGCTCGCGGCGGCGCTCGCCGCCGCCGGAGCGATCGGTGCCCGGGTACGCGGCCAGCTCAGGGACATCGCGATCCTCAAGGCGGTCGGCTTCACCCCCGGCCAGGTGACCCGCGGCTTCCTCGTACAGCACCTGGCCTTCGCACTCCTCGGCGTCGCCCTCGGCACCGCGGCGATCGCGCTGCTGGGCGCCCGGATACCCGGGCGGATCGGCGAGGCCGCGGCCGTGTGGCAGGACCTGCCCGGCCACACCGCGCTCATGATCGGCGTCCCCTGCGGCGCCGTACTGCTCATTGCGGCCGCCACCGGACTCTCGGCCTGGCGGGCCGGACGGGTCCCGCCGGTGCCGGTGGCCCGGGCGGCGCTGCCGACCGCCGCGCCGATGACCGCGCTCGGCCGGCGGGCCCTCGGGGTACGCGTGGCTCCCGCCCTCGTACTGGGCTGGCGCGCGGCGTTCCCGCGGCGCGGCCGGACGCTCCTGCCCGTGGCCCGGCTCGCACTCCCGCTGGTCCTCATCACGGTCGCGCTCGTCGCCTGGTCGACGCTGGACCAGTTCCGCAGCCGGCCCGCGCAGATGGGACTGGCCGCGGCACTGACCGTACGGTCCGGGCAGCCCGCGGCGTCCACCGAGGCGGACCTGGCGCAGGCCCTCGCGGCGATCCCGGACATCGCCACGGTCCACCCGGGCGCCGAGATGGCGGCGCTCGTGCCCGGACAGACCGGAACGATCACCCTCCGGGGGCTGGGCACGGCCCGGGACCCGTACCCCTCCAAGGTCGTGGAAGGACGCGCGGTCAGCGGTCCGGACGAGGCGGTGGCCGGGCAGGGACTGCTCGACCTCCTCGGAGTGCGGGTCGGCGCGTGGGTGCGGATGACCGTCGAGGGACGGCCGCAGATCCTGCACGTCGTCGGCCGCACCATCGAACCCGAATCGGGCGGCCGGGTGATCACCACGACCATCGACGCACTGCGCGAGCGCGATCCGGGGCTGCGTGCCGACTACCACGCTCTGGTACTGCGCGAGGGCGCGGATCCCCGGGCGGTCGGCGCCGCGCTCGCCGGGGTGGACGGCGGAGCGCTGGAGGTCCGGGAGACACCGAACCCCGTCGACCGGCTGGAGCCGGCGCGCGGAGTGATCGCCGCACTCATCGCGGTCCTGGCCCTGATCGGGCTGATCGAGCTGCTGACGCTGATCAGTACAGGCGTACGGGACCGGGGTCGGGACCTGCTCGCGCTGAAGGCGATCGGACTGACACCGCGCCAGATCGGCTCGATGATCGTGACGGCCGCCGGACTGACCGCGCTGGCAGCCGCCGTCGTGGGCACGACGGTGGGAGTGCTGTCCGGCAGCTGGCTGGTCGACACCCAGGGCGCATCAAGCGGAATCGGTGCCGGAATTGCTCAGCTGCCGCCATGGCCCGTGCTGTTGACAGTGATCGTCGGAGCGGTGCTGGGCGCGCTGGCGGCGGCCGCGCTGCCGGCGACACGGGCGGCGCGGCGCAGGCTGGCGGACTCGCTGAGCGAGACCCTCTGAACCTCCGCGAGGAGGCCCGTTCCTGGAGGTCTCAGGCCGGTCCCTGGCCGCCCGGCCTGTCCCCGTCCGGTCGCGGCGCGTCCCGGGGTGGTCCCGATGCGGCCGGCCTCACGGGCGCCGGGCGGTGCGCAGACGGCGCAGGGTGCGACGGCCGCGCTCGACGACCTCGGGGTCGTGGTGGCTGTGGCCGTACGCGATGCCGGCGACCGAGTCGAAGGCGGCCTCGCAGTCCAGGCGGACCACCTCGGTGGGCGTGAGCGGCCGTCCGTACCCGCCGAGGAAGGCGGCACGGAGCTCGGGCCGGCCGGCCCAGGTGTCGCTCAGACGGACCATGTCCCTGGTGCGGGTGGCGTACTCGGACCGCTCGAAGTCGAACAGCCGCACTTCGCCGTCGTCGGCGAGGAGGACGTTTCGGTACTGCAGGTCCCCGTGCGTGGGTACGAGTTCGGGCCGCGGGAGCCCGTCGTACGTGCGGGCGGCGGCGAGGACCAGCTCCTCGTCCCCGTCGGCCAGGTGGGGCCGGGCCGCCTCCAGGTGACGCAGGACCTTGTCCGAGGCCGGGTCGGGCGAGACCGGCTGGTCCGGCTCGTCCGGCGTGCAGTGGTGCAGGGCGGCGGCGAGGCGGCCCAGCTCCCGCTGGACGAGGACCTCGACCGCCGGGTCCAGCACCATGCCGTGCGGGGACCGCCCCGCCAGCGCGGTGATGACGACGGCCTGCGTCGCCGTGTCGGCCGCGACGAGGCGGGGAGCGTGGTGCCCGAGCGCCGGCGCCCACATCCGGTAGGCGGCCACCTCCCGGGTGTGGAAGCCCACCGCGCGGTGCCGCTTGAGGTACCAGGTGCCACCACCGGAGCCGGTGATGCGCCAGACCCGGCTGCCGGGGCGCGCCCACGAGACGTCGACCGCCTCCGTGATCGGGCCGACGGTCCGGTCGGCGAACTCCCGCAACAGGCAAGGCAGTTCCATTGCGTCCGCGGACGGCCCGGCCAGCAGGCGGGTGGGGTCGACCGCGTCCGGGGCGAACTCGATGAGATCGCCGGGCTGCTGGAAGTGCACGGCGGCGGGCAGGCCCGCGCGGTAGGCGTCCAGGCCGGCCCGGCAGTACGCCACCATCGGCTCCGCCAGGGCGCCGAGCGGGTACCAGCCCATGCCGTCGCACCGGTCCGGCTCCCTGACCCGGGGCAGGCCCGACCAGCGCCGTACCTCGAAGAACACCCCGATCCGCGATCCGGTACCCCGGGGAGGGCGGTGGTGGACGGTGACCGCGGCGGTCACGTCCTCGACCGCGATGAGGACACCGGTCTCCTCCCGGGCCTCCCGGATCACCGCCGCGACCATGTCCTCACCCGGGTCGAGGTGCCCGGAGGGCAGATGCCACAGGCCGGTGGCGTACACGGGCCCGGCCCGCCGCGACAGCAGCACCTCCGGGCCGGTCAGGCTGTCGCGGCGCAGGATGAGGTGCACGTCGACCGGCACGGTGTGCCGGGCGGAGCCGCTCACCGGGAGGATCCCACGGACGGCCGCGGAAGGGCCTGTGCGGGCGTACCGGTGCGGCACTTGCACGCGAGCACGTCGATCGCTTTCCCCCCGCCCGGGTGGTGTCGGTCCGGCAACAACCGCCCTACCCAAGCCCACTGCGCGTCATTCGCCCGGATCTCCGGCCCTGCGCCCCGCTGCGCCGGTGCGGCGAGGCGGGGCGGGGCGCAGGGCCGGAGATCCGGGCTGAGCACGGGAATCCAGAAATGCCTAGGGCTGCGGCGGGCGGTCCTCGGGCGGCTTGGTGGATCCCAGCTGCTCGTTGATCCTCTGCTGCGCCGTGTCGACCTGGCTCTGGTACTTGTTACCGGTCTTCGCGTCGAAGGCGTCGCCGGCCTTCTCGACGCCTTGCCGGGCTGTGTCCTCGTGGCCCTTGATCAGGCCCTTGAGCTTGTCGAGCATCGACATCTTGGCCTCCTCGCGGATGCTGGCGCATCCAGCATCCCGGCATCCGCCAGGGTCCGCATCTTCTGCTGCCGGTGGCCGTCGGGAGGAGGGTTGCAGCGGGGTACTTTCGAGCCCCCACCCAAGGTTGCGTACCCCGGAGCGGGCCGCCTCGTTGCGCCCCACCGGCCACGCGTCCGACCGGCGGTAGGGTGCGGCCCGTGTCCGAGCACCAGCGTGATCTCATCGGCTACGGCGCCGAGCCCCCGCACGCCGCATGGCCCGGCGGCGCACGTGTTGCCGTCAGCCTCGTCCTCAACTACGAGGAGGGCGGTGAGCAGAACGTCCTGGAGGGCGATCCCGCCTCCGAGGGATTCCTCCACGAGCTCGTCGGCGCACCGCCCGTGAGCGGCGGGCGCGACCTGAACGTCGAGTCGCTGTTCGCCTACGGCTCGCGGGCCGGCTTCTGGCGCGTCCACCGCACGCTCGCGGCTCACGGTGCGCCGCTCACCGTCTACGCCGTCGCGCAGGCGCTGGAACGCAACCCGGGCGCCGCACGGGCGATGGGCGCCGCCGGCTGGGAGGTCGCGAGCCACAGCCGGCGCTGGATCGACTACCGCCATGTCCCCGAGGACATCGAGCGCGCCGACATCGCGCGCTCGATCGCGACGATCGAGCGGCTCGTCGGCCGCCGGCCCGTCGGCTGGTACACCGGTCGCACGAGCCTCAGTACCCGCCGCCTCGTCGCCGAGGAGGGCGGTTTCCTCTACGACTCCGACGACTACTCGGACGACCTGCCGTTCTACGTCGAGGCGGCGGGCCGGCCGCACCTCGTGGTGCCGTACAGCCTCGACGCGAACGACTTCAAGTTCCTGATCGTCCACGGCTTCACGACCGCCGACGACATGCTCACCTACCTCATCGATACGTTCGACGCGCTGCACGCCGAGGGCGCCGACCGCCCGCGCATGATGAGCGTCGGCCTGCACTGCCGGATCATCGGCCGGCCCGGCCGCATCCGCGCCCTCGACGGATTCCTGAAGCACGTCGCGCAGCGCGGCGGGGCGTGGGTCACCACGCGCGAACGGATCGCGCGCCACTGGCTCACCACGCACCCGGCGCCGCGCTGACGGCGCCCACGGCCGGGCCGGCCGTGGGCGCCGGAGGACCGCGAAGGAGAACACCGCACCCCGACACGCCGGTGTGGCCCGAACCGGAACCGGTTCGGGCCACACCGGCGACCGGTTCTCGCCTCTCCCGGACCGCCCTCACCGCGCCGGACGCATAATGCCGCAATGAACAGCAACCACGTGGTTTTCGACTGCGGACTGCCGATCGAGGACAGGATCAGGGAGCTCGTCCGGCTGTGGACCCGGGACGGGCGCGGTCCCGACCACCTCCTCACCGGCGAGGCGTTCTTCGCCGTGTACTCCTGGCACCTCAAATACTGGACGGACCACGACATCGCGTGGGCGGAGTTCGTCGCCGCGTCCTACGACGCCCTCGGCGGCCGCGCCGGCTGGGAGGCCATGCTCCGGGAGCGGGTGGAGTGCGGTGGCTGCGCGGACCGCTACCGCATGGAGAACATCGGCCTGTGCACCGGCTGCATGGGATACACCTGCTACTCCTGCGGCCCCCACAGCTCGTGCACGGGCGAGACCCTCTGAACCCGCGCCGGCACACTGCCGGGCCGCTCCGACCGCTCTGACCGGCCCTGATGTGCGATCGCCTCTGCCCGGACTTCAGGCGCTGCGCGGGCTGTCCCGTACCTGCCATGTGCACCGACCACTCCGGGACGTGAACGCGGTCGCACCGATCGGCTGCCGGTGATCGGTGCGACCCGCCGCCCGAGCCGGCGCCGCCCGGCGGTCGGACGGTCCCGGCGGAGGGGCTACACCGCGTACCGGTCCGGCGCGAAGAGGGCGGGGTTCGCCGCGATCCAGTCCGACGTGCGGCGCAGGCCCTCCTCCAGGCCGACGCGGGGCCGCCAGCCAGCCCACTCGCGGGCCCGGGAGTTGTCCGACAACAGGCGCTGGACCTCGCTCCCCGACGGACGCAGCCGGGTCGGGTCCGCCACCACCGCCGCATCCCGCCCCGAGGCCGCGATCAGGGCCTCGGCGAGCGCGCCGACGGAGATCTCCTCGCCGGTGCCGAGGTTGACGGTCTCACCCAGTGCCCGGTCGCAGTCCGCCACCGCCAGGAAGCCCTCCGCCGTATCCGTCACGTACGTGAAGTCCCGGGTCGGGGTGAGCGAGCCGAGGCGGATCTCCCGGGACCCCGCGTGCAGCTGGGCCAGGATCGTCGGGATGACCGCGCGTGCCGACTGGCGCGGCCCGTACGTGTTGAAGGGGCGTACCACCGTCACCGGGAGTTCGAAGGCATGGTGGAAGGAGAGCGCCATCATGTCCGCGCCGATCTTCGACGCCGAGTACGGGGACTGCGGCTGCAGCGGGTGGCTCTCGGAGATGGGCGCGGTCAGCGCCGTCCCGTACACCTCGCTGGTCGAGGTGTGCACGAGCCGGCGGACCCCGTGCCGACGGCAGGCCTCCGCCACGTTCTGCGTCCCGGTCACGTTCGTCTGCACGTACGCGCCCGGCGAGGCGTAGCTGTACGGAATGCCGATCAGCGCCGCCAGGTGGAAGACGGTGTCGCAGCCGGCCACCGCGTCACTGACCCGGCCCGCGTCGCGGACGTCGCCCGCCCACATCTCCACCGGGCCGTCCGGGTCGGCGAGGTAGCGCGCCAGGTGACCCTTCTCGGCGTACGGCTTGTAGTGGACGAAGGCACGCACCCGCGCGCCCCGCGACACCAGCAGGTCCACCAGCGTCGAGCCGATGAAGCCCTCGGCGCCGGTGACGAGGACGGTGCGGTCGGTCCAGCTGTTCATATGCGCTCCAGGTGAGGGGCAGGGGAGGGGACGACACCGGCGACGCGGAGGACCTCCGCGGCCAGCAGTTCGGCGGCCCGCGCGTGCGGGCCGGGTTCGGCGGCGCCGGCCATCGCCGCCAGTCGGGCCGGATCGGCCAGCAGCGGCCCGATGAGGCCGGCGAGGCGTTCCGCGGTGGTCTCGTTGTCGGGCAGCAGCAGTCCCGCGCCCGCGTCGGACAGCACCCGCGCGTTGTGCGTCTGGTGGTCGCCGGGCGCGTACGGGTACGGCACCAGGACCGACGGGACACCGGTGGCCGCCAGCTCGGCGACGGTCGCCGAGCCCGCCCGGCACACCACCAGGTCGGCGGCCGCGTAGACGAGGTCCATCCGGTCCAGGTACGGCACGGCCCGGGCGATCCGCTGCCCGCCGGACGCCGCGAGGTCGGCCACCGTGTCGACGAGCGCGGCCGGGCCGGTCTTGACCAGCAGCTGTACGTCGTCCCGGTACTGCCAGAGCCCGGCCAGCGCGGCCGCCGCCCGGGTGAGGCGTACGGCGCCCAGGCTGCCGCCGTTGAAGACGACCAGCCGCCGCCCCGCGGGGACGCCGAGCGCGCGCCGGGCCTCGGCGCGCAGCGCCACCCGGGCCGGCCCGGGCAGCTCGGCGAGGCCGGACAGGGCCGCGGAGATCGGCATCCCCGTGGTCAGCGCCCGGTCACCACCCGAGAGGTGGCCCCGGCTGCGGTCGAAGGCCACCGCGACGTGCGGGGTGAGGCGGGCCGCGAACTGGTTGGCCCGGCCGGGCACCGCGTTGGACTCGTGGATCACGGCCGGCAGCCCGGCCAGCCGCGCCCCGAGGACGGCGGGGGCGCTGGGATAGCCGCCCATGCCCACGACCGCGTGGGCGCCCTGCCCCCGGATCACCGAGCGGGCCTGGTGCGCCGAACGCAGCAGCGCCGCGGGCAGCAGGTAGCGCTTCGCGCCCAGCGCGGGATCGAAGGGGATCATGTCGACGGTGTGCAGGCGGTAGCCGGCGCCGGGGATCAGCTCGGTCTCCAGGCCCCGCTCGGTCCCGATGAACGAGACCACGGCGCCCGGCACGGCGGCGCGGAGCGCCTCCGCGAGGGCGAGGCCGGGATAGATGTGGCCGCCGGTGCCGCCCGCACCGATCACGACGGACAGTGCCGCGGGTGTGTGTGGTGTGGTCATGGCCGCACACTCCCGGTGCGCCCTAAGAACGTTCTAAGAGGTTCTCTCAGAAGCCTTTGGCAGGCTTTGCCCCATGAGCTCCACGGACAGCACAGGCAGCGCGGACAGCACAAGCAGCACCGGCGGCACGGGCAGCATGAACCAGGCAGGCGCCGCACTCCACGCGGGCCACACCGGCCACAGGGACAGCCGTCGCATCCTCGTCGTCGACGACGAGCCCGAGGTGCGGGCGGCCGTAGAGGACGGGCTGGCGGTCGAGGGGTACGAGGTCCGGGGCGCCGCGGACGGCTTGGCGGCCCTCTCCCAGGTGGCGGCCTGGGAGCCCGACGCGGTCGTCCTCGACGTCATGATGCCCGTGCTCGACGGGCTCGCCGTCTGCCGGCAGCTGCGCGCGATGGGCGACCGTACGCCCGTCCTCGTCCTGACCGCGCTCGACTCCGTCAGCGAGCGCGTCGACGGACTGGAGGCGGGGGCCGACGACTACCTCGTCAAGCCGTTCGCCCTGGACGAGCTGGTCGCCCGCGTCCGGGCGCTGCTGCGGCGGGCCGCGCCCGGGCCCGCCGGCGCCGCCCCGCTCGGCTTCGCCGACCTCGTCCTCGACCCCGCGACCCGGACCGGGCGCCGGGGCGGACGGCCACTGGAGTTCAGCCGTACCGAAGCGGCCCTGCTCGAGCTGCTCCTACGCCACCCCGGCCAGGTGCTCCCGCGCGAGCTGATCCTGGAGCTGGTGTGGGGACGGGACTTCGGCCCGGACTCCAACTCCCTGGCCGTCTACGTCGGCTACCTGCGCCGGAAGCTGGAGGCCGGGGGAGAGCCCCGGCTGGTCCACACCGTCCACGGGGTCGGCTATCGGCTGGACGCGGCGTGAGCGGCGGCCGTCGGCGGCTCGGCCGGGTCTGGCGCAGGCGCCGTCCGCTGCGGACCCGGCTGGCGCTCTCCGTCACCGCCGCCGTGGCCCTCGTGGCCATCGGGGTGTGCGTGGCGGCGTACGTGGTGGTCCGGTCCGTGCTCTACCAGCAGCTCGACCTCAGCCTGACCCAGGCCGCGCGGCTCGCCGCCCAGCGCGACCCGGGCGCCGCACCCGGCATCCTGGCCGGAGAGTGCCGCTTCCTGGCGGCTCCCGCCTGCGCGGAAGTGGTCCCCGCCGACCCGGCCAAGGACCCCGCGACGCCGGGACAGCTACCCGTGGACCCGGCCGCGCGGAAGGTCGCAGCGGGCACGAAGGCCCCGTACTACACGAACATCACGGTGGCCGGATTCCCCGCACGCATGCTCACCACCGACTACGCCCAGGGGCGGGCGCTGCAGGTCGCCCTGCGGGCGGACACGGTCGAGGACGGCATCGAGGAGGCCTCCCAATGGCTCGTGCTGACGGCGGCGGCCGGCGTGCTGCTCGCCGCACTCCTCGGGCACTGGGTCTCACGGACCGGCCTGGCCCCCGTCACCCGGCTCACGGCGACGGCCGAGCGGATCGCCGCCACCCGTGACCCCCGGCACCGGATCGAACTGCCGCCACCGGGGCGGGAGGACGAGATCACCCGGCTCGCCACAAGCTTCAACACCATGCTGGGGGAGCTCGAACAGTCGGTCACCGCACAGCGCCGACTGGTCGCGGACGCCTCGCACGAACTGCGCACCCCGCTGACGGCGCTGCGGACCAACGCCGAACTGCTGGCACGGGCGGACAGGCTCACACCGGACCAGCGCGAACGGGCCTCCGCCGCGCTGGGGCGCCAGCTGCGGGAGGTGACGGGGCTCGTGAACGACCTGATCGAGCTGGCACGCGACGAGGAACCGCAGCCGCTGGTGGAACAGGTACGGCTGGGCGCGCTGGTGGAGCACTGCGCACAGGCCGCACGGACGCACTGGCCGTCCGTGCCCTTCCACGTACGGGTGCCGCCGGAGCCGGTCGTGGTGCCGGGGGTGCCGGCGCGGCTCAGCCGACTGCTGGGGAACCTGCTGGACAACGCGGCCAAATTCAGCGGGGGAGGGCTGCCCGTCGAGGTGGAGCTCGTGGCGGGCCTACCGGGCCGGGGGCCGGAACTGACGGTGCGCGACCACGGGCCGGGGATCTCGGCGCAGGATCTGCCGCACGTCTTCGACCGGTTCTACCGCGCCGGGGCGGCCCGCGCCCTGCCGGGGTCCGGTCTGGGCCTGGCCATGGCACGGCAGATCGCACGGGCGCACGCCGCCGAACTGATGGCGGAGGCCGCCCCGGGCGGGGGCGCTCTGTTCCGGCTGACGTTCTGAACGCGCCCCGGGCGGCCGCCCGGAACCCGCCGGGCCGCCCGCTACGGGCCGCCCGCTACGGGGCGGGCGCTACGGGGTGGGCGCTACGGGGTGGGCGCGGCGGGGAAGCGGTCCCACACCTGGTGCCCGGCGAGCAGGGCGGCCAGGGCCTTCGTGGCGGAGGCCGGGGTTGACTCTTCGTACCGCGGCTACTTCGTGCGGCCGGTCACCGTCCTCGTGGGCCTCTGCCTCAGGTGGTGAGGCGGTTGGCGCCGTTCGGGTGAGCGGCGGTGCTGCTGCGGTCGAACCAGTAGTCCCCGGCCGCGAGGTAGCGGGAGGACGGGTCGGTCACGGCCCTGAGGTCGTCCGGCCGGTACGTGACCCCGTGAGGTCCGGGCTGCCGGTCGCCCGGGCCCGCGGCCACCTGGCCGGGCCGGTGCGGTACGTCGGTCGGCAGCGCGAACGCGACCTTGACCTCGGGCTGATCCTTACGACGATCGCGTTCGAGCACAGCGAAACTCCAGTCCGGAACGGGAGATACGGGGTCGCATCAGGATGACCCAGAGGCGTGCAGCACGCAGGTCGATCAACCAACCGACCAACCGTCCGCCTGCCTGACCGCACCCTCATTTCCGGAGGCGCGCTCAGTCCGGACACTGGATCCTGTACAGGAAGCCGTCGATGTCCCAGGAGTCGGACTCGGACCCGCGGGCCACCAACCCGTAGGACTGCTCAAGGAAGCAGCTCACCTGAGCAGAGTCGACGATCAGCACGGCTGACTCGTATCCGGTCAGGGTGTCCCCCCACAGCTCCATGACCAGGGTGTGATGTCCGCCCGTCGAGCGGGGTCGGAGGGCGATGGCGCCTTCTCCCACCGGGCGGCACACGCCCTCGGCCAGCATGTCCCGCTCGAAGTGCCACCGGGTGGGACGCCCGGCGTCAAGCATGAAGTCGAACCGGACCGCGTACGGGTCGGATGTGTCGTACACGGCACGCGTCGGTACCGGCAGGAGGCAGCCGGCGAGGTCGAGGTGCGTCGAGATCGTGTCGGAGAGAGAGGACAGCAAGGAGACCTCCACGAGGCAAAAGGTGACCGGCCGCGCGTACCCGCCGAACGCGCCTGGCAATCTGCGCCACCCGTGTGAATCCTGACCCGGTGAGGCGGCTGGGGCGGGACCGGGACAGTGATCCGGGGCTCGCGAAGGGCACTTCAGGCCTCTAAGGGCGCGGCGCCGTCGAGGGAAGCCCGGTACGGACCCGGTCGCACAGGGGACTCGGGTCAAGGGCGTCGCGGGGCTGCGGGGCCGGTCCCGGGCCCGTCCGGCGTCTGCCACGAGTCCTGCCGGGCCCGTGCCGCCCGACTCTGCTCCGACGGCTGCGCACCGGGATCCTTGCGGGTCGCGGCGCGGCGGCTGCCGTACCAGAAGGCGCTGACCAGGAGTGCGGCCACCACCACGCCGGCCATGATCAGGAAGAGGGACGAGGAACCGGAAGCCGCGAGCGGCAGGGAAGCGATCATGGGGTGCGCCTACCCGCCATCCGGTGATCTGCACGTGCGGGAAAGTGTGGATCCTCACGAATCGCCCGCGCCGCAGGGGGCACGCGCGATGTAGGGCCCGCGCGGCAGCGCGCCCGGCCGGGTACCGGACGGACCGCCCGACGACGTCTTCGCGACGCAGCGGGTGCCGCAGGAGCAGCCGCAGGACGCGTACGAGATCTTCCAGAAGAAGCCTGAGACCTACGGGCATGAGTCCCGCCGAGACGGAAAGCCGCAGCGTATGAAACGCAGCTCGACGCCGGACCCCGGCACGGAAGACGAGCGTCCGGACACCGGCACGAACGCGGGCGCGGGCGAGGGCACGGAGGCGGGGGCCGGCACAAGGGTGGGCCCCGGCGATCGGGTGCGGGAGCGCGCCCCCGACCGGCCCACCGACCTGCCGAAGCGATCGTGGCGAGCCGTGCTGCGCGGCACTGTGAGGGAGTTCAGGAACGACGAGCTGGCCGACCGCGCAGCGGCCCTGACCTACTACGGGGTACTGGCAATCTTCCCCGCCCTTCTCGTCCTCGTGTCCCTGCTGGGCATCGCAGGCGAGTCGACGACGCAGCGCGTGCTGGACAACCTGCGGAGACTGGCGCCCGGCTCGGTCCGGGATGTGATCAGCGATGCCGTGATGCAACTGCAAGGCAGGAGCGGCATCGGCTCACTGGTCGCGGTCGTCGGCCTGGTCGTCGCCCTCTGGTCCGCCTCCGGCTATGTCGCGGCGTTCATCCGTGCCTCGAACGCCGTCTACGACGTTCCCGAGGGCCGGTCGGTGTGGAAGATCCTTCCGCTTCGCCTCGCCCCTGACCGTGACGCTCATGCTCCTGGCCTGTGCGAGCGCACTGATCGTGGTGTTCAGCGGAGGGCTGGCCCGGCGGGCCGGCGAGGCACTCGGCGTGGGTGACAGCGGGTTCGCGGTCTGGTCGATCGCGAAGTGGCCGGTGCTGGTCCTTCTCGTCACGATCATGATCGCGCTGCTCTACTGGGCTGCTCCGAACGCCAAGGGGCGCGGCTTCGCATGGGTCACCCCCGGAAGTTTCCTGGCCCTGGCGATCTGGATGACCGCCTCGGCCGGCTTCGCCTTCTACGTCGCGAACTTCGCCTCCTACAACAAGACATACGGCACGGTCGCGGGCGTGATCGTGTTCCTGGTGTGGCTGTGGATCACCAACCTTGCCGTTCTCCTCGGGCTGGAGTTCGACGCGGAACTGGCCCGCCAGCGGGCGATCGCGGGAGGGCTGCCCGAGCACGAGGAGCCGTACGTGCAGCCCCGCGACACCAGGGCATGGAGCGACGAGGACCGTCGCCGCATGGAGGGATCCGCCGTCCAGCCCGGAGGCAGGGAGCAACGAGACGTATCCGATCGACTCGAGGACGAGGTGAAGAATCATGCGCACGATCGAACCGAGCACTCGCCCCGCCGATGATTCGGTGGGCGTGCTGATCTCGCGGGCGTCTCAGCAGATCTCGGAGCTGGTGCGCCAGGAAATGCAGCTCGCGCGGGCTGAGATGACGCAGAAGGGGAAGCGGTTCGGCACGGGTGGCGGCCTGTTCGGCGGAGCCGGACTCCTCGGCTTCCTGGCCGCCCAGGCCCTGGTGGTGGCGGGGATCGCCGCACTGGCTCTGGTACTTCCCGTCTGGGCCTCGGCCCTCATCGTCACCGCCGTTCTGGCGACGAGCGCCGTGGTGGTGGCGATGGCAGGCAAGAAGCAGATCGCGCAGGCAGGCACACCGGCGCCGGAGCAGACGATGCACAGCCTCCAGGCCGACGTGGCCGAGATCAGGGAGAAGGCACACCGATGACCAGCCAGTCCCGCAACGAACCCGCTCCCCGCCGGCCCGCTGCTCCCCAACAGCCCGATCAACCTCGGCAGCCGACCTCCGGCGAACCCTCTGCCGAGGAACTGCGGGAACGGATCGAGCACACCCGCGATGAACTCGGCCGCACCGTCGAGGCGCTGGCCGCCAAGGCCGATGTCAAGGCGCAGGCCCGGGAGAAGACGGCCGCCGTGAAGGAGCAGGCCACGGAGAAGGCCGCCCTGGTGACGGGACGGATCCGGGGCGGGGTCGACCATGCCGTGCACCTGGCGGCCGAGAAGACCCTCGACCCCGTTTTCGACAAGGCGCGGCGGGCCGCACTGCTCACGGTCGGCGCTGCCCTGATCGTGTTCCTGCTGGTGCGGGGCAACCGGAGGAGGCACCAGTGAAAGCGTCGGCGATCGCATACAAGCCGGTCGGACTGGCGTTGGGCGCCCTCAGCGGCGCACTCGCCGGACTCGTGTTCAAGCAGGTCTGGAAGCTGATCGAAGGGGCGGACGACGCTCCCGACGCGACCGACGAGGACCGCTCCTGGCGGGCGATCCTGGTTGCCGCGGCCCTGCAGGGCGCGATCTTCGCGGCCGTCAAGGCCGCCGTCGACCGTTCCGGAGCGGTCGCCACCCGGCGCCTCACGGGCACCTGGCCCGGCTGATCGGCCGCAGCTTTCAGAGAGTGGAGACGCTCACCCAAGTGGCGGCGACGGCCAACGGCCGTCGCCGCTTCCATGTTTCGACCGGGTGGTCGCACGGCTGATGCGCTGATCCCGTCGAAACATGCTGGTCCAAGAGCCTTCAGGCGCGGACCCCGACGATGATCAGGCGCTCCGGACTCTGTCCAGTTCTTGACAGAACTTGAGCATAGTCCGACGCTGAGAGCGCTCTCAGGTATCAATGTATGAACATGGGAGCGCCGAACCTCCCCACCGTCAGGTGCCCCCCACAAGGAGGAAGAGCGTGTTCCGTTTATCGAAAGTGCTTGCATCCGGGATAGCAGCACTGGTTGTCGGCGCCGGTCTGATGGTTTTCGGCCCGTCGCCGTCCGCAGAGGCCGTACCGGCGACCATCCCGCTCACGATCAAGAACAACTCGGGACGCAGCGAACCGGTCTACATCTACAACCTGGGTACGCTGCTGACGACCGGCCAGCAGGGCTGGGCCGACGCCAACGGCGGGTTCCACCCGTGGCCCGTCGGAGGCAATCCCCCCACCCCCGCGCCCGACGCGTCGATCGCGGGACCGGCCAACGGACAGACCAGGACCATCCGGATGCCCAAGTTCTCCGGACGCGTCTACTTCTCCATCGGCCAGAAGATCGTCTTCAAGGTCAGCACCGGCGGCCTGGTGCAGCCCGCCGTGCAGAACCCCTCCGACCCCAACCGCAACGTCCTGTTCAACTGGTCCGAGTACACGCTCAACGATGCCGGTCTGTGGATCAACAGCACCCAGGTCGACATGTTCTCGGCCCCGTACGCAGTCGGCGTGAAGGCGGCGGGCGGTACGGTCACCAACACCGGGCGGCTCAAGCCGGGCGGCTACAACGCCGTGTTCAGCCAGCTGCGTTCGGCAGGCTGGGGCGGATTGATCCAGAACCGTCCCGACGGCACCCCGCTGCGCGCGCTCTCGCCCGGTCACGGCATCGAGGCGGGCGGAATCCCCGCCGGTGTCATGAACGACTACATCAACCGCGTCTGGAGCAAGTACAGCTCTTCCACACTCACGGTGACGCCGTTCGCGAACCAGCCGAACGTCAAGTACTACGGCCGTGTCTCGGGCAACGTCATGAACTTCACCAACGGCTCGGGAGCGGTGGTCACCAGCTTCCAGAAGCCGGATTCCGACAGCGTCTTCGGCTGCTACAAGCTCCTGGACGCACCCAACGACCAGGTCCGCGGCCCGATATCCCGAACCCTGTGCGCGGGCTTCAACCGGTCGACGCTGCTGAGCAACCCCAGCCAGCCCGACGCGAACGGCGCCAACTTCTACCGTGACGCCGTCACCAACCACTACTCCCGCGTCATCCACGGACAGATGGCCGACGGTAAGGCGTACGGCTTCGCCTTCGACGACGTGGGCGCCCACGAGTCGCTGGTGCACGACGGCAATCCCCAAGAGGCCTTCATGACACTGGAGCCGTTCAACTAGGCGAGGACGAAGCGGAGTACGAGCACAAGGACGAAGACGCGGGCGCCCGACCCCTTCCGGGCGCCCGCGTCTTCCTGTCGTCGCCGGAGCCCACGTTCGGTCTCCCGGTGAAGGACGAGGACGCAGGGACGGACGGCGTGACGCGGTGCGCAGGACGGTGGAAGCTCTTCGCGGCGCTCGCGCGCCACCCTGGCGTGACGTTCGAGAGCGAGAGTGGGAGTGGGAGTGGGAGTAAAAGCGGGACCGAGCAGCAGCGCAAGCCATGACTGTACGTAGCTGCTGCGCTGCCGGACCGCCGCCGACATCCACCGGCCGATCACGGCGACGGAGGGAGCAAACCCCCGCTTTCGCCGTCACCTTCCGCACTCGTCCGGTCACCGGATCCGCCAGGTCTGGGCGCCGTCGCGGAGGCGGCGTAATCTGGCCGAACCGCCATGGAACGCGCGCGTGCCAGGCAAACGGTGCGCGCTCCGTGTACCCCGCCGTACCCCGCCGCGACCGATCCAGGGAGGCGGCATGTGACCGATCCGTTCGGCTTCCTCAGGATCCCCCGCGAGGCCGTGCCGGCCCGCCCCGTCGAGGAACGGCTCCGCGACTGGCGCGAGGTCCACGCGGGCCAGGCGTTGCTGCCGCTCGTCTCCCGCCAGGCCGACCGCTGCATGGACTGCGGCATCCCGTTCTGCCACACCGGCTGCCCCCTGGGAAACCTCATACCCGAGTGGAACGCGTACGCCGCCCACGGAGACTGGCGCACGGCGTACGAGCGGCTCCACGCGACCAACAACTTCCCGGAGGTCACGGGCAGGCTCTGCCCCGCCCCCTGTGAGGACGCATGCGTCCTCACGATCAACGCGGACCCGGTGACCATCAAGAACGTCGAGCAGACGATCGCGGACGAGGGCCTGCGGCTCGGCTTCATGACCCCCCGGCCGCCGGAGAAGAGCAGCGGCAGGACGGTGGCCGTCATCGGATCCGGTCCGGCCGGACTGGCCGCGGCGCAGCAGCTCACCCGGGCCGGGCACCGCGTCACGGTCCACGAGAGGGCCGACCGGATCGGCGGACTCCTGCGCTACGGCATCCCCGAGTTCAAGATGGAGAAGGCGCACCTGGACCGCCGTATCGAGCAGATGCGGGCCGAGGGGACGCTGTTCGTGACGGGCACGGACGTCGGCGGCGCGACCGGTGCCGGAGCGGACGCGCTGCGGAGCGCCTGCGACGCCGTCGTCGTCGCGATCGGCGCCGGTGAACGCCGCGAACTGCCGGTGCCCGGCCGTTCGCTGCACGGCATCCACCAGGCCATGGACTACCTGACCTGCGCCAACCGGGTGCGGGAGGGCGACTACGCCGTATCGCCCGTGACCGCCGAAGGCAGACACGTGGTCGTCGTCGGCGGCGGGGACACCGGCTCCGACTGCCTCGGGACGGCCCTGCGGCAGGGCGCGGAATCCGTGCTCCAGCTCGACATCAATCCTGAGCCGGGTGCAGACCGCACCGACGGCGAGCCCTGGCCGGTGTACCCGAGGACGTACCGCATCTCCCACGCTCACGAGGAGGCCCGCGGGCGCGAAGGCAGAGACCCCCGGCTGTTCGCCTGCGCGACCCTGCGCTTCGAGGGGGACGCCTCCGGCCGCGTACGGGCGCTGCGCCTGACCGCCGTGGAGCCGGTGGCCCGCAGCCCCGTGGCCGGCACCGAGTACGTGATACCGGCCGGCCTGGTCCTGCTGGCCCTCGGCTTTTCTGGCCCCGAGCGCTCGGGCGGCCTGCGCGAGCAGCTGGGACTGGAACTCGACGAACGCGGCAACTTCGCGCGTGACGCCCGCTTCGCGGCGGGCGCCGGACGGGCGCCGGGAGTGTTCGTCGCGGGAGACGCGGGCCGGGGGCAGTCGCTGGTGGTCTGGGCCATCGCCGAGGGCCGGGCGGCAGCCGCGGCCGTGGACCGCTACCTGACCGGCTCGACGTGCCTCCCGGCCCCGGTCGCCGCGCACGACCGCCCGATGACGGCCTTGGGACGCATGCGCTACGGGGATTTCTGAGGCACGTCCTCCGGATCCTGCCGGATCCTGCCGGACTCTCGACGGACTGCCGGTGCGGCCCGGCCACCGTCCGCGACTAAGATCACTGGCTCGATGGCGATGCGACCTACGCGACCTGGGGGCGGGCGAAGTTGGCAGCGGTGGTGTTCGTTCACGGCCTGTACCACCGTCCCGAGCACTTCGCCGCGGTGGCAGAGCAGCTGCAGGACGCGGGAACCGAGGTCGTCGTTCCCGAGCTGCACCGGGGCTCACTGCTCGCCGACACGGCCGCGGTCCAGGCCGCCGTCGACGCGCTGCAGGAGCCTCCGGTCGTGCTCGGTCACTCCTACGGAGGGTCGGTGATCACCGGCCTGCGCGGAGCGCGGCACCTGGTCTACCTGGCGGCCTTCGTGCCGGACGCCGGTGAGAGCGCGGCCGGTCTCGGCGGGGCGTCCCCGCAGCTCCAGGACGCGATCAGCCCTCAGCCGGACGGCTCGACCCGCCTGCACCCCGACCGGGCAGCCGCCGTCCTCTACGGCGACTGTCCCGAGCCGCTCGCAGCCCGGGCGGTCGACCTGCTGCGTGCCCAGGCCCCCGGCTGTGGGCGCGGCGTACCGGAGCGCCACGGCTGGAAGCACACTCGTTCCACCTACGTCGTCTGCGCGCAGGACCGGGCCGTCGATCCGGGCCTGCAACGGACGATGGCCACGCGCTGCACCGACGTACGCGAATGGCAGACGGGCCACTCCCCGTTCGTGGGACAGCCGCGGCTCGTCGTCCGGCTGATGCAGGAACTGCTCGCCATCACCACCTCGCGCAGATGACGGTGCCCGCTGCCCTTGCCGTCCGGCTCCGAGCAGCGTCAGGTCAGTGCTCGCGCAGCGACAGGTCAGTGCTCGCGCCCGGGGCGGCGACGTTCGCGCAAGGGCTCACCGCCGCTGTCGCCCGGCCGGTCCAGCCGGCTGGCCTCGTCGGTGTCCGCCGCGCGCACGGCCTGTTCGTCCTTGGGGCCGGGTGCGGTGTGCGACGTCCTGCGACGTCGCTGTTGGTCGTGGTCGTCATCGTGGTCGTGGTGGTGGAGCGGGGCGCCGCCGGCGCCGCCCTGGTCTTCCATGGCGGATCCTTCCCGTGCATCGGAGCCCCCGAGCGGCTGCTGCCCGGGCCGCGGCACCCGAAACCTGGACGACCCGCACGGCACGGCACGATGCGGGCTGTACAGCGAGCCCATGGGCCCGTGTGCGTTGCGTCGCCCGGAGCTCCGGGCTCCGGCCGGCCCGCGTAGGCGATGTGCCCGCCCAGGGCCCCGCTGACCGCCACGGCACTCAGCCCGGCCAGCGACCAGAGGCGGCCGCGCGCGCCGGCCCCGCAGCCGGTCCGACAGCGAGACCACGTAGCAGCCGACGGCGGCCACGTTGGCGATCGCGTGCGCGACCCCGACCCTGGCCTGCCGCGGCGGCAGCTCCGCCCAGTCCGCCCACCCGGCCGCGGCCGCCGGAGCGCCCCCGACGAGGCCGACCGCCGTCAGGACCGTGGCGTACCGGTGCGCCCCGGGCACGGTGTCCAGCACGGCGGCGGACAGCCAGCACCCCATCGGTACCTCCACCAGCATGGGATGCGCGGGGTGCCCCAGCGGCTCACCCCGCAGCAGCCCGCGGAGCGGTCCGGTGTCCACGCCAGCAGCCCTGAGCCCTGTCCTTCGGCTGTTGCCGATCCCCAACGGTCACGCTCACCGAAGGGCATCGGCACGCAAGGACTCCACGGCCCTGGACAGGCTGGACGCGGCGTGACCCGCGCGGACCTGGTCGTCGAAGAGCCGCTGCAGCGGCGCCAGCAGGTCCGTCGGCAGTCCCTGCACCTCGGTGGTGGAGAGGATGTTGCGCAGCCCCACCGCATTGATCTCCAGATTGGAGGTGGTCGTGGCGTAGTCCTTCGCATCGATCTCCTCCGCGAAGGCCGGGAGGGCGTCGGCGGCCGCCGTCAGCCACCGCACCAGCGGGCGCGTCAGCTCGGCCGCCCCGATTCCCTCCGTGTCGGCGAGTGCCACGGCCTGGAAGAACCCGGCGAACATCCCGTACATCCCGCTGAGCAGAGCGGTGTCGTACACGGAGGACAGCTCGGGAGCCGGGCCGACGAGGCTGCCCTCACCGATCGTGTCGAGGACCGTGCGGTAGGTCCGGTACGCCGCCTCGTCGCCGCTGTAGAGGACGAAGGCGGCGGAGGTGCCGATCGTCTGGGGCACCGCGTACACCGCGCCGTCCAGGTAGGCGGCCTGCTGGTCGGCCGCCCAGGCGCCGAGGGCGCGCGCGGCCGGCGGGGTGCCGGTGGTCAGGTTGACGACCGTACGGCCGGCCAGTGCCCCGGCCGTCGGCAGCAGCAGCTCGCCGACCGTGTCGTAGTCCAGAACCGCGACGACGACGAGTTCTGCTGCCGCTACGGCATCGGTGGGAGTGCTCGCGAGGGACGCTCCGCGGGCCACCAGAGCGTCGGCCTTTCCCGCCGAGCGGTTCCACACGGTGGTGGGGTGTCCCTGCGTCAGGAAGGCGTCGGCCAGGGCTTGGCCGAGGTTGCCCAGGCCGATGACGCTTACCGGGATCCGGTGGGGTGCGGCGGCGATTGCGCTCATGATCGGTCTCTCCTCGTGTCGGTGGTGCTGTCGAACAGGACCCACCCTGCGAGGCCACGCTGCCGGTCTGCTGCCGGTCTGCTGCATCTCCGCTGCCGGTCTGCCGGTCAGCCGTCTGCTGCCGGACGTCTGCAGGGCGGCCGCGGGACCGCTCGGCCGGGCCCGCTCCGCGGCGGGGACACGGAGCCCAGGTGGGGGACAGCGCGCCGGTTAGGCTGATCGACATGCGTGTGGGGGTTCTGGGGCCGTTGGTGATCTGGACGGGTGACGGCGAGCCGGTGGCCGTGACCGGGGCGCGGGTGCGCCGACTGCTCGCCCGGCTGCTCGTCGAACCGGGCCGCCCCGTCTCCGCCGACCGGCTGGTGGACGCACTGTGGGGCGGCCCGGACGCCGAACTGCCCCTCCACCCGTATGCGAGCCTCCAGGGCCAGGTCTCGCGGCTGCGCGCCGCACTCGAGCGCGCCGCGCCGCAGGACGGCCGCGGCCGCCTGCTCCACGAAGCGGGCGGCTACCGGCTGGAGCTCGCGCCAGGGCAACTGGACGCTCAGCGGTTCGCCGAGCTGGCCGCCAGGGCCCGCGTACAGGCCCTCGTACCCCGACCCCGTGCCGAGTTGCTGGGCGAGGCCCTCTCCTTGTGGCGCGGCGAGGCATACGCGGGCCACACCGACGACCCGTCCGTGCGTGCCGCGGCCGCCCGGCTGGAGGAGGAACGTCTCCTCGTGCGGGAGGAGTTACTGGACCTGCGGGTGTCACTGGGCGAGGAGCGCGTCGTTCTCGGCGAGCTCGACCAGCTCGTTGCGGCCCATCCGCTGCGCGAGCGACTGCGCGCCGTCCAGCTGCGGGCGCTGTACCGGGCGGGTCGGCAGACGCAGGCACTGGAGAGCTACGAAGCACTCCGATACAGGCTCGACAGGGACCTCGGACTGGAGCCGGGCCGGGAATTGACGGCACTGCGGCGGGCGATCCTCCGCCAGGACCCCGACCTTGACCTGCAGCCCCCTCCGCGCAACCAGGCAGCGCCGGCAGACGGAGGAGCCCGGCGCGCGGTCCCCGGCGGCGATGCGGCGGCAGCAGTCCCAGGGGCCGCACAGGCCCCGCAGTCGCCACAGGCCGCGCAGGCCGCGCCGCGTACGGGCAGAACCGGAATCGCCGGACGGCCGCGGCTGCCCGAACCGCTCACCCGACTCGTCGGACGCGGAACCGATCTCGCCGCCGTACGGGCCCTGTTGGCGCACTCCCGGCTGGTCACCCTCACCGGACCCGGCGGTGTCGGCAAGACCCGCCTGGCCGTCGAATGCGCAGGCGAGGCGTCCGCCCGCCACACGGACGGCGCGCACCTGGTCGAGCTCGCGCCCCTCCCCGCAGGCGCACCGGCCGACGCCGTGGCCGGCGCGGCACTGCGGACCTTCGGCGTACGCAGCCCCGAGGGCGAACACCCCGAGGCCGTGCATCTGCTCGCGGGCGCCCTCCGGGAACGGAGCCTCCTCCTGCTGCTCGACAACTGCGAGCACGTCTGCGACGCCGTGGCAGAGGTGCTGGCGGCGGTACTCCCGCAGGCGCCCGGGGTCTCGGTGCTCGCCACCAGCCAGGAGCCGATCAACCTGGCGGGGGAGGCGGTGCACCCGGTGGCGCCCCTCGAACCCGCCGATGCCGTCGCCCTGTTCACGGCCCGCGCCGGACTCCCGCCGGACCGTACCGCCACGCCCGAGGACATGGCGGCCGTCGAGGGCCTGTGCGTCCGGCTCGACGGGCTTCCGCTCGCCCTGGAACTGGCCGCCGCCCGCGCCCCCGCCCTCGGCGTGCACGGCCTGCTCGCCGGACTCGACGACCGGTTCGCCCTCCTGTCGCGGGGGCTGCGCGGGGTACCCCCGCGGCAGCGCACGCTGCGAGCGGTGATCGACTGGAGCTGGGCACTGCTCGGCAGCGCTGAAGAATCGGTCCTCCGGCGGCTGTCCGTACACGGCGGCGACGCCTCGGCGGAGGCCGCGGGTGTGGTGTGCGCGGACGCGCTCGGGGACGCGCCCGCGGACGTTCCCGTACCGCCGGACCCACAATCCGCCCCGGTTCCCGAGGTACGGGAACACCAGGTTCCGCTGGTGCTGGACCGCCTGGTGGAACGCTCGCTCGTGGTCCTCGTCGACCGTCCGGAGGGCCGCCGCTACCGGCTGCCGGAATCCGTGAAGGCATACGCCCGGGAGCGACTGCGGGAGGCCGGTGAGGAGCGAGGCGCCCGCGCCCGGCACGGTACGTACTACCGGGAGCTGGCGCTGCGGGCCGAACCCCTGCTGCGCGGCCCGCACCAGCGGCTCTGGCTCGCACGGCTCGACGCGGCCGAGGCCGAGCTGTACCCGGCGGTCGAGGAGGCGCTCGAGCACGGCCGGGTGGTACCCGCCCTGAGCACGGCTCGCGCTCTGGCCCGGTACTGGCTGCTGCGCGGCAGACCCGCGCAGGGAGGCCGTCTGCTGGACGCCTGCCTCGCGGCGGAGCGCGACCACCTCGCTTCCCACGGCGGGCCGGACCGGGGCGGGCACGCGGGGGAGCGGATCGCCGCCGTGGCCCTGGCGACGGCCTGGCGGGCCGGCCTGACGGTGTGGGAGGGCACGTCGCTGTCCTCCGAGGGCCTGCTGCGTGCCGCGGCGGCCGCCCTCGACGCGCGGGAGGCGGCGGACCGCGACCCGCTCGGTCACGCCCATGCCCTGTGGTTCCTGGCCGCGGCGCAGATGGGTGCGGGGGACGTACCCATGGGTGAGGAACTCGCCGACCGGGCACTGGCCGCGGCCGAGAGGCTCGGCGATTCCTGGGGGACCGCGGCCGCGCTGAGCGTGCGCGCCCGGCACGCCCTCGCGCACGGCGACCTGGCCGGCGTACGCCGCGACGCAGAGCGCAGTGCCCGGCTGTTCGGCGGACTGGGCGACCGCTGGGGCCTGCTCCAGACGGTGTTCCCCCGAGCCGCGCTGCACGAGATCGCGGGCGAGTACCCGCAGGCGGCCCGGCTGCACGAGGAGGGCCTGGCCCTCGCCCAGGAGCTCGGGCTGAGGACCGAGGCGGGCAAGCGGCTGTGTGCCCTGGGCCGGCTGGCGTTCCTTGCGGGGGAGTACGAGGAGAGCCGTGAACGGCACGCGGACGCCCTGCGCCTGGCCAGGGAACAGAGCCACCGCGCCGGGGAGGCCGATGCCCGGATCGGACTCGGTCTGGTCGCCCGGCGCACCGGCGACCTCACCGGCGCAGAGGAGCACATGCAGGCGGTCCTGGCATGGTTCCGGGACGCCGGCTACGGGCCCGGCACGACGCTCGCCCTCGCCGAACTCGGCTTCACGGCCGAACTGCGGGGGGATGTGGAGCGGGCCCGTACCCTGCACGCCGAAGGACTCGCGGCGGCGCGGGCACTGGGAGACGCACGTGCGGTGGCGCTCGCCCTGGAGGGCCTGGCGGGCACGGCAGCGGCCGGCGGCGAGCCCGAGCGGGCAGCGCGGCTGCTCGGCGCCGCCGATGCGGCCCGCACGTCGGCTGGCACGCCGCTGCCGCCCGCCGAACGGCACGACGTGGACCGGGCCTGGTCGGCCTGCCTGTCCGCACTGGGCCGGACGGCGGCCGAAGCGGCCTTCGCCTCCGGCGCCGCACACCCACCCGTGGCCGAAGCCCCGGTCCACTGCTGAGAGCCCCCTGGCCACTCGCCCCATGGCGGAGGCTCTGGGCACGTCGGCAAGGGGGAGTCAGGGGCCGGCCCACTCGAACAATGATCGCGATCCGGCGTCGGGGGACGTCCCTGCCGGCTTTCCGGTGTGCGCGCACCCGACCCGATCGGGCACAGGATGTCGGGTCAGGCAGGGTGCCCGCTCCCTAGCATGGTGATCACGAAAGAGGAAGGAGACCGGGAGTGCTGGAGCGTCTCAACCAGACCCTGGAGTACATCGAGCGCCACCTCGACCGGCAGGTCGACGGGGCTGAGCTGGCACGCATCGCGGCCACCTCGGAGTACCACCTGCGCCGGATGTTCTCCGCGCTCGCGGGCATGCCCCTGTCGGAGTACGTACGGCGCCGCCGTCTCACGCTCGCGGGTGCCGAGGTGCTCGCAGGGCAAGAGTCTCTGCTGGAGATCGCGGTGCGCTACGGCTACGGCTCGGGCGAGGCGTTCGCCCGGGCGTTCCGCGCGATGCACGGGGTCGGTCCGGGCGAGGCCCGGCGCACCGGCGCCGCGCTCGTCTCCCAGCCCCGGTTGACCTTCCGTCTCACCGTCGAAGGGACCAGCAGCATGCGTTATCGCGTAGTGGACAGGCCGGACTTCAGCGTCGTCGGCCTCAAGGCCCGGGTGCCACTGGTGCACGCGGGGCCGAACCAGGCGATCATCGACTTCGTCCGCGGGACCGACCCGCAGGTCCTGGAGCGCCTGGAGAAACTGTCGGACCAGGAGCCCCACGGCATCGTCGCGGTCTGTGACGACCTGGACCCGAGCCGGGCGGAGGGCACCGAACTCGACTACTACCAGGCGGTGATCACGTCGGCGGCCGCCCCCGAAGGGGCAGCGGTCCTGCCGGTCCGGGCCGGCACCTGGGCCGTCTTCACCACCTCCGGACCGGCCCCGCAGGCCATCCAGGAGCTGTGGCGGAACGTGTTCACGCAGTGGTTCCCGTCCAACCCCTACCGCAGCCGGCCCGGCCCGGAGATCCTACGGACCCGTATGTCCGCGGACCACACCGAGGCCGATGCCGAGCTGTGGCTCCCGGTGGAGCGGGAACAGGGCTGAACAAGGCCCGAGCCGACAGGCGTCGGAAGGCGTGAGAGGTCCGGTCCGGGGTACAGAAACCGGACAAGCCGAGGTGGGCCGAGGGGCGGGGGCGCTGATGGGTCGGGCATTGCGTGTGGGGATAGGCGTGCTGCTGGCCGGATTCGTGCTCTGGTACGGCTCGTACTACACGACGATCGCGGTCTGGGAGCTGCGCAAGCTCTTTGCCTGGTTCGCCCTGCCCCTGCTGGCCGCGGGCGGCTCCGCGACGGTGTGGCTGCTGGTCGCATGGCTGCGGCGGCGTGCCGGGCGCGGCGCGGGCGCCGGGGACGGGGCCGTCGTCATCGGGTGCCTGGGCGCCGTCGTCGGACTGGGCCTGACCGTCGGCTGGCTGGTGTACGGCTCGTACCTCCAGGACCGGGCGTACATGGCCACCGCGAAGGTCGTGACCGAGCCCGTACCCGGCCTGACGGCACGGGTGCCGTACGTGGCCGGCAAGGCGCAGGCCGCCCCGCACCTGGGCGATGTCACCGGTGAGATCTCCGACATCACCTACCTGCCCGACTCGGACCGGTTCGCCACCCTGGTGGAGCGGCGCGGCTGGCTGGCCGGGTACGAGGTCGGCCTCGTGCAGGACGTCCCCCTCGGCGGCGAGAGCCGCAGCCAGGAGCGCTGCCCGTTCGACGTGTCCGTGGCGGACGCGCGAATCAGCGGCTGGTTCTCCCACAACCTCGGCAGGAAGATCTCGGCGGAGAAGCGCTGGGTCCGCTTCGAGGCCGACGACGCCTACGCGACCTGCTCGGGCGGCACACCGGTCGTGGTCGTCCCGCTCAAGCGGCAGACCGGGCTCCTCGTCGTGACCGAGCGCCCCGCCGGGGTCGCGCTCTACAACGGCCGGACGGGAAAGCTCACCGTCACCACCGACACCTCCGCCGTCCCCGGTCCCTCGTACCCCATCAGCCTCGCGGCCCGTCAGCGGGAGGGAACGGCTGCGGTGGGCAGCTTCAGCGACTGGTGGTTCGAACGCAGCGGCTGGGACGCCTCCGAGGACGGCGCCAACGAGGGCAACGAGTCCGAGTTCACCCTCCGGTACCGCGAGGCGGCCGGGCGCAGTGCGTACGTCACTCCGCTCACGCCGCAGGGGGAGGCCAGCTCGGTGGTGGCCGTATCGACGGTGCCCACCCGCCACGAGGGCGGCGGGCTCGCGCCGATGACCGTCCACCGCCTCGATCCGGCGTGGTCGTCCCCGAAGGCGTTGGTCGCCCTGATCAAGGCCGAGTACCGGGACGTCTGCTGCTACAACGACGACCAGGTCTTCGAGGTCGTACCCACCGGGGGCGGCACATGGACGGCGACCGTCGGCAGCGAGCAGAACGTCCGCTATCGGGTGGAGGGGAAGGGCCAGGTGGGCGGCCGTGAGGCGACCTGCCTGAAGGCGGCCGACGGAGCGCTCATCCGGTGCGCGTACGCGGCTCCGGGCTCGCCCGAGGAACAGGAGCTCAAACGCCGGGAGCAGCAGAAACAGCAACAGGAGCAGGGAGCGAAGAGCCCGGGCGGTACCGGCGATCTGACGGGGTACACGAACGAGCAACTGGCCGAACTCCAGCGCCGGATGACCGAGGAGATCGGCCGCCGCCTGAAGGCCGGATGAGCCGTGAGCCGGGTGCCCTGTGCCGCGGGCGCCGGCCGCGACATCCGGAGACGAGGACCACCCCGGACCGGACGGAGGCACGGGAACGAACCGGGAAGGTATTCGCAAAGGTATGCGCGGATGCATACTCGGGGTATGGCAGATACAACCGTGAAGGTCGACTCCGAGACCCGGGACCGTTTCGCTGCTGTTGCCGCTGCTCGTGGCAAGAGCGTGCGCGCCTATCTGGCGGAGCTGGCCATCGAGGAGGAGAACCAGCTCGCCCTGGGTCGGGCGACCGCCGTGTTTCGCGAAACAGTGGGCCGGCCGGGCATCTCGGCCGCGTTCGACGGTGAGTTCGGCGGGCTGCCCGCGTCCCCGGGAGCGAACGGCGCGGCCTGACCTTCCGCTCCCCGTGGCGCCTGCTTACCTTTGTGGCATGGGGATGCAGCGGATGGACGGCAGTGCGGGGGACGCGGACTACGGCAGGATCGGCGTCGGCTACAGCGCCTACCGGCAGCCCGATCCGCGCATCGCGGCGATCATCCACCGGGCGATCGGCGACGCCCGGACCGTGGTCAACATCGGCGCCGGGGCGGGCTCGTACGAGTTGGCGGCATGGGAGATCACCCCGGTCGAACCCTCCCGGTCCATGCGGGCACAGCGGCCGGCGCACCTCCCACCGGCCGTCGATGCGACTGCTGAGCACCTGCCTTTCGCCGACGATGCCTTCGATGCGGCCATGACCGTTTTCAGCGTGCACCAGTGGAGCGATCTGGGCGCGGGGCTGCGGGAGATGCGGCGCGTGGCCCGCGGCCCGGTGGTCGTACTGACCTGCGACCCGGATCTGGTGCGTGACTTCTGGCTCTACGCGTACGCGCCGCTCGTCCTCGACACCGAGGCCCGGCGCTACCCTGCTCTGGCCGACATCAGGGAAGCGCTCGGCGGCCGCACCACCGTCGAGCGGGTCCCGATCCCCGCCGACTGCACGGACGGCTTCAACGAGGCCTACTACGCCCGCCCGGAGCGTCTCCTGGATCCGGGAGCCCGCCAGGCGTGCTCGGCCTGGAGCTTTGTCGGACCGGCCGTGCAGGAGCAGTACGTCGACCGACTCCGCCAGGACCTGCAGGCCGGAGTCTGGGACGAACGCCACGGAGCCCTGCGCCGACAGCCCAGCCTGATCGGCTCCCTCGTCCTCGTCCGCGCCGTGCCCTGATCCGAGCCCCTTCCCCGACCGCGGTGCTGCCGAAGAGGCGGTCCCGCAACTCACGGGGCTCCTGCTCCGTTGAAAGAGGTGCTCGACGGCTCAACTCATCAGCTCAGGAGCCTCGTTGGTTCCCCGTTCTGCCGCACTCGACCTGCCGCATGCCCTGGTCGAGTGGGTATCCATGCTCATCGTCACCCGTGAGGGTGGCCGACGCTGTCAGCTCCCGCCCCAGCAGCGCGCTCTCGTGGGCCCGGTCTACCTTCGCCGGCACGACACGCTCGCGCAGATCGCCGCCGGCTTCGGCATATCCGTCGGAACTGCCCACGCCTACGTCGCGGCCGTCGTCGATCACCTGTCCCACCGGCACCCGGCCTGCTGCGGGTCCTGCGCGAGACGGATCCCCATCACGTCCTGCTCGACGGGACGCTCGCCGAGTGCGACCGGGTCGGCGACAGCCGGGCCGGCTTCTCCCAGAAGCACCGCCGTCACGGCGTGAACGTGCAGGTCGTGGCCGATCCCACCGGCAAGCTCCTGTGGATCTCACCCGCGCTGCCCGGCCGCACCCACGACCTGACCGCGGCCCGTACCCACCGCATCATCCGGATCTGCGAACACCAGGGCGCACCCGTGCTCGCCGACCGCGCCTACGGACGGCTTCCCGGCCAGGACCTCACCACAACCCAACAGACAATCAACCGAGCCCTGTCAGCGGCACGAGCACCGGTCGAACGAAGCATCGCGCGACTCAAGTCCTGGCAGATCCTCCGCCGGGCCCGTTGCAGCCCCGACCGGATTGGCAATGGCCGTCATCCAGTTGGGAACTGTCTCACGACCAGACAAGTCGACCTTCGGTGAACCGACAGACCGGGGAGCTTCCCTCGGCGATCCTCGTCAGCGTCTCCGCCACGGAGTCGAAATACTGGGCCATCGATTCGTACTCGCCCGTAACCGTGGGGCCACCCACGAACCAGCTGCCGACGCGCCCGTCCCGCGCATCGATGAACTTTCCCATCCAGCCGTCCCGGTCCGACAGGAACGGGATCCACTCGTTACGCCAGAACGGGTGGTCCGGCTGGTCCGGAGGGTCGAATCCACAGGACGTGGAGCGGTTCGCGTAGAGCTTCTCCATCGCCCGGATGCCCAGAAAGAAGCTTCCCTCGTCGGGGAACCCGTCGAAGCCGCAGCATGCCACTTCGTCGTCGACGTCTTCCTTCGGCAGATCCAGATTGTTCTGCAACAGCCACGTCCGCAGGTCCCCATGCAGGGAGATCCCCATCCGTTCCTCGGCTGCCGCGAGCATCTGCTCCGTAGCGGGCCCTGGCAGATCTGCGTGATCGGCCGACGCGTGCTCCCGAAGAAGACTCATCACACGCGACCAACTCTCAGCCACACTCATCGCCCTCTGTCCTCTGTCCTCTCTACAGGGATGTCTCCGTCCGACTACGCCACTGCGGAGGTGGGGAAGTATCGGCCGGGCAACCTTGCAGGGATGGTACTTCGAGCGTGTGTTCCATCCCTCCCCGCGATCATCTTCCGCCCCGAAGTGCAGGGTCGGCCCCTCAGCGGGTGACCGCCCGCAACTTTTCACAGACAACCCACTGTGCCCGGCGAGCCGGCCCAGCCGAGGAGCTTCCAGGACTCAAGCGCGGGCCACAGCGTCACCCTGGAGTGGCGAAGCTCAAAACGCTCACTGGTTCATCAACTGGCTCTCGAAGGTGTCTGCACGGCGCCGGATACACGCCGGCGAGCCGTCGGGGGAGAGACCGTGTGCGGGAATGCGTGTGCTTACAGGGCGGGGTCGTGGATGGGTGGTTGGGTTTGGGCGAGGGCGGCGGTGTAGCCGTGGGGGGTGGGGAGGTCGGTGAGGGTCCAGCCGGGGGTGGGTGGTGGGGTGGGGTGGGTGCTGACGTAGGGGTGGGTGAGGCCTTGGGAGAGTCCGGTGCCGGTGGCTTTGAGGCAGGCTTCTTTGCGGGCCCAGAGGCGGGCGAGTGCGGGGGGTTGTTGGTCGGGTGTGAGGGCTTTGAGTTCGGTGGTTTCGGTGGGGTGGAGGGTGTTGATGATGTCGTTGACGGTTTGGGGGGTGGGGGTTTGTTCGATGTCGATGCCGACGGGGGTGGCGGCGAGGGCGATGTAGGCGAGGTTGCCGCTGTGGGAGAGGGAGAAGTGGAGGTTGGGGTGGGTGAGGGCGGGTCGGCCGTGGGGGCCGCCGCAGGTGGGGCAGGGTTCGCGGGTGAGGGTGATGTGTTGGGGGGGTTGGTTGAGGTATTTGCCGAGGAGGATGCGGAGGGCGAGGTGGGAGGTGGTGTAGCGGTGGCGGTCGTCGGGTTGTAGGAAGCGGGCGGCTTTGGTGCGTTCTTCGGTGTCCAGGATGGTGTGTGCGTCGTGGATGTGGTGTCCGCCGATGGTGTGGGCGGTGGTGTCGAGGGACCAGACGATGGCTTGTGTGCCGGTGGGTGCGGGTCCGGTGTGGGGTGTTTCGGCGCCGAGCTGGTTGATGTGGGTGATCATCCGACCGAGGGTAGACCAGGTGGTCGGGTGGAGGGGCTGTGGTGTCGGTGTGGGTGTCCGGCGGCTGCCTGTTGCGGTGTTGCCGGTTTTTCCCGGCGGTTGAGGCATCCGGTTCGGGTGCTGCCTGCCGGTGTTCCTGTCCCGGTGTCTGGATGCTTGCGTGTCCTGCCCTGCGGTGCCCGTGTTCCGTGTGGCTGGACGCTGTGCTGTTCCTGCCGGTGTCCGGCGGCGGGCCCGCCGTGGCGTGAGCCGTTCGGTGTTCCCCGGTACGTGTGCGGATCCCGGACGGCTCGCCGGCGGGCACTGCGACCGCGGCCCGCTGATCGCCCCGTGCCGGGGTCGGCGGCACAGCGCCGGCCGTCCGCCAGGCGGCCCACCAGGATCGTCTCGGAGGTCTGTTGCGGGCCGGCCGGTTCTTGACACGTAGGATGCCGGGGTGGAAATCAGACTGTCTGACGCACTGGACGAACTGGTTGAGCTGCAGGAAGCATCCGAGGAAGCGCACGCCGGGTTGATGCGCCTTCAGGAGGAACTCGGCGACGCGGCTCAGTGGACCGACGAACAGAACGTGACCTGGCGGGACGCGTGGGAGGACGCACGTGAGCCCTGGTGGCTGCTGGATACGGCCTTGGAGCACTACGCGGACACGCTCGGTCTGGAGCGCGACGAGCTGGAGGCCGAGGTGCAGAAGGCTGCAGGCCAGGTCCCGCTGCCGGACGGGGGCTGACGGGCCGCAGGCGCTCGAGGCCTGATACGCGTCCGCCCCGCAGGCAGCCTCCGCGAGGGATCGGCGACACCTCGGCCGGGGAGGGCAGCATGCCCGCTCTCCAGGGCCGGTTCACGCGTTGCCGTGGCGAACCCCATGCCGCCCGACAGATGTGACGCGGCGGTGCCACGCAGGCCGCCTGACCGTCCAGGGGCCGACGTCAGGCGCAGATCTCCCGTTCCCGGCCGGAGCTCCGGGTGGCGAGCGGCTTGAGGCGCCACCACCCGTGGGCATAGTCGGCAACCCCTTGCCTGCGCCGCAACCAGGGGTCCGGTTCCCCGGTGACGTCCTGGATCGGTCACGCCTCAAAACGATAGTCCGGTGAATCCCGCAGGGACGACGGTTCCGCCGCGGCCCCTCGGACATGTCGGAGAGCGCGCCTGTACGTCTGCCCGGGACCTGGATGGCGGGTCGGCTCGTCGGCTGGCAACCTGGGAAGAGAAGCCGTAGCGGCGGGCCGTGCCACGTGCCGCCGCCACTGGCGCGACGTGGCGCCTCCACTGTTGGAAACCACTGTTCGTGTTCCCGGGAGGTGGACCTCCTTGAGCAGGCACGCTTCGTTCATCCGAACCGCACGAGGTCTCGCTGTGGCCGGAGTCCTGTCGGCCGCAGTGGTCCCAGTATCGGCAGCACCGGCGACAGCCGTCACGTGCGACGCGGCGGCCGCTGCCCGAGCCCCGAACAGCAGCAACGACAGCGCCGTACGGAATGCGCTGGTATGCCTCATCAACAACCAGCGCACGCTGAGGGGCCTGCCCGCCCTCACCACGAACCAGGCGCTGACAACTGCGGCGCAGCAGCACTCCGCCGCCGCCGTGCAGTTGAAGTGGTGGGGTCCGGGCAAGGATTCGCACCGCAACCCACAGACCGGCTCGACACCACAGAGCCGGATCAAAGCCGCGGGCTACTGCCCGAACCCCAGGTCATGGGCCGTCGCCGAGATCACTTACACCGGCTGGGGCGGCTCGGGGACCGCGAATGCTGCGGTCAACTGGTGGATGAACGTGAGCACGTGGGGCCACCGCCAGATCATCCTCGACCCGGCTATGCGGGAGATCGGCGCCTGGGCCCAGCCGGGTTCGGCTGACCGGGCCGGGGCCGGCGCGAGCCAGGCCGGAACGTACGTCGTGACCTTCGGGCGCTGCCAGCAGTGAACCGGTGGGGTCTATGGCCGCGGTGCGTACTGCACGGCCTTCTGCAACACCCTCCGCCGGGTCTGTCCGGCTACTTCTGCTTCGCGGCACACAGGGCCGTGTCCGCTGTGTTCTCGACGCGCCTCGTGGTCGCCACGTCCGTCGGAACGGCGGTCACCGTGACGTTCGCCGCCGCGCGACCGTCGTCGGTGACCCCGCCGTGGATCCCGTACCCCATGATGGTGCCGTCGTGGCCCCAGTAGGGGCCGCCGCACGACAGCGGTCCGCTCATGATCCCCAGTCCGTACCCGGCACCGGTGTTCCCGAGGGGGACGGTGGTGCGCATCTCGGCGAGCTGCGCGTCCTTCGGCAGGCCGGCCGGGAGCGCAGTGCAGAACCAGTTGAGGCCGGAGTTGGTGGAGATCATCTGTCCCGCCGCCCAGCTGGCGGACGGGTCGATGTCCGTGGCATCGCGTCGCGCCACGGCTCACCCGCCGATTCCTTGTGGTGGCCCGGGGGGTGGCCTTCCGGGACTGTCGTGTCGGCGGGGGTCGGGAAGTAGGTGTGGCGCAGTCCGACGGCCCGGACCACTCCGGGAGGGCGCGGTGCCCTGCCGAGGCGGTGTCCCAGATGTGGCGGCGCGGCGGCGGAGGTGCGTGAAGGCTGGCTGATCTCACTGAACTCTGGCCGGGCTGGACGCTGGGGCCGTATGTCAGCGCGCGGTGACTGAATACGCGGCGAGCGCGCGGTTGCCGCGCGGCTTGGCTATGGCCCGGAGAACGTCGGCCTGACTCAGGACGAGCTGTCGCACCGGCTCGGGCAGCGCGGCCAGACGCCCATCGTTTCCCACCAGGTCGAGGCAAGCTGCGATTTCCCAGTCGCCGTCCTGAAGTTCTTCGGTATTGACCGGCTCGCTGCCGTCGGCCGTCCAGCCGGCCTCAGGCAGGAGCCGCAGCAGGCCCTCACGGGAGAAAGGTGTGCGGACGTTGCCCTGGCCATGCGATCCCGCGGCTTCGGTCTGCCCCTGGATCAGCACGGCAAGCGGATGCGCCAACTGGTCGTCGGAGGCAGGCGTGAGGTCCCACTCGGTGAACCACAGTCGCCGCGCCCACGGCCGTACCCGGGCCAGCGTGTCGCGCAGTTGCCCGAGCGATGTGAAGTACCAGGAGCAATGGGCGAGCACCACATGGTCGAAGGTGCTTTCGGGGAAGTCGACCGACGGGTCGAGGACGTCGGTGCCGAAGCGGAAGTCGATGCGCGGCCCGAGTGGGCCCGCCGCGAGCCGGGCTGCTGATTCTCCGAGCGTGACCGGCGCCCCGTAGGAGGGTGCGGCCACGTCAACGGCCACCACGCGCCCTTCGGGCCCGACCGCCTCTGCAAGTACGGCGGTCATGTCGCCCTGGCCGCAGCCCAGCTCGAGGACGGTTGAGCCGGGTGCGATGTGCCAGCTCGCCACGAGCGCGGCGCGGTGGCGAGTCTGGGTCAGCTGGGTGTCCGGGCTGTGATCGGCGGCGGCCATGCCGGCCGCGAGCGAGGGGGCCTTGGCGAGGAGATCGGAGTGATTCACAAAGTCCTTGCTGATACTCGACGGGTCAGTGCGGCCGAGGGTATGAGACGCATGGGCAGCGGCGCCTCTGAATTCCTGCACCTCACCGGCACGACGGCGGCCCATCCTGTGGGTCGGGAGCGACTTTGTTGTCTGCCGTCGTGCTGCCGCCAGGGCGTGCGTAATCCAGCAGTCCCCAAGGGCTACGACTACGACCATCTCCGCTGCTGGCTGCGCAAGCGAGGTATTCGGCACCGCATCGCCCGCAAGGGCATCGAGTCTTCACAGCGGTTGGGCCGTCACCGCTGGGTCATCGAGAGGACCGTCTCCTGGCTCGCCGGCTGCCGTCGACTCCACCGCCGCTACGAACGCAAGGCCGAGCACTTCCTCGCCTTCGCCGGGATCGCGGCGACCCTGATCTGCTGCCGCAGGCTGACCAAGGGAGGTGATACTCACTAGCATCGCCTCTCATGATCACAGTAGTCGTCACCATCGCGCTGGCGTTCGTCGGCTATGTAGCCACCTATCTCAACGGCTTGCGCCTGTCGCAGCGCCAAGAACGCCTCGCTCGCTTGAATCGGCAGCTCAGCGATTTCTACGGACCGCTGTTCGCCCTCACGGAAGCCAACAGCCGCATCTTCGGCGCGTTCATGGAGCGCAACGCTCGTCCTGACGGCAGGTCGCCCTTCGTGCATGAGATACCGCCTTCCGACGAGGAACTCGCCGAATGGCGGTTGTGGGTCAGGACCGTCTTCCTCCCGAACATTCAGGCGATGCGCGACCTCGTCATCAAGCACGCTGACCTCTTGAGCGAACCAGAGATGCCGCCGATTCTGCTTCAGCTGTGCGCCCACGTTTCCGGCTATGAGATCACAGCCGCCCGGTGGGAGCAGGGGAGCTATGACCAGCACCTGTCCGTGGTGCCCTTCCCCAGTGAGGAGATAGCCGCATACGCGCGGCACCGGTTCGCGGGCCTGAAGCAGGAGCAGGGCCGTTTGCTCGGGCGCCGGCAGGACAGCTGACCAAGAGAAACGATGTCTTAGGGCGTGGTTTGCCCGGCGGGAATGGTTAACGACAGGAGGCCGGCCCCGGCCGCAGTTGTGGTGGCCCACCGGCAGCAGACCGCTCGGGTCAGGGGAATGGACGTGGCCGGTGAGCGCCGGCTCAACGGTGCGGGGTGGTGCGGACGACAGGCTGGGCAGGGTGGTGTGGTGGGGGTGGTGGTGTTGGTGGTGGTGGGTGTGGGGTGAGTACGGTCTGTTCATGGATTTCATTGGGCCGGGGTGCCGGCGGGGGCATGTTCTGCTGGTGGCGGGGGATGTTGCTGTGCGTCGTCGGGTGGTGGAGTTGGATCCGGGGGTGAATCTGGGCGCGTTGGCGATGGTGCCGGCGGGTGTGTTGCTGGGGAGTGATGTTCCGGCTGACATGGTGGCTCTGGACGGGGTGCGGGATCCGAATACGGTGTTGACGCGGTTGCGTTCGGCTGCTGCGGCTCCGGGTCCGTTGCTGGTGTATTTGTCGGGTCGGTTGACGGCTGACCGGCGTGGGCGGTGTCTGTATTTCGCGTTGGCGGGGACGGTTTCGTCTGCGGTGCGGTACACGGCTGTGCCGTGGGAGTGGCTGGGCGGGGTGCTGGCGGGTCGGCCGGCTGGTTCGACGACGGTGTGGGTGGATTTTGTGGCGGACCGGGAGGCGTGGCCGCTGCTGGGGGAGTACGGCGGTCTGCCGCCGGTGGCGTCGGGTGTCGATGTGTACGGGGTGGTGTGCCCGCCGGGTTCGGTGGCGGGGGGTGGTGGGGTGAGTGGGTATACCCGGCAGTGGATCGATCAGTTGCGTCGTGCTCCGGTGAGGCCGGCGGATGTGCAGGTGCATGTCCTTGCGGTGGGGGCTGCGGGACTTCCGTCGGGGGCGCTGGTCGTGCCGACCGCCCGCGAGCTGGGCATGCGCCCCGCCCCCCGGCAGCAGCACCCGTACGGGCAGTCGCCACACCGGCCGGCGCAGCAGCCGCTGAACGGGCAGCAGCAGGAGGCGCTGCCGCAGCAGCGTTCGCCGCACGAACCTCAAGCACGGGCGCAGCGGTTGCCGCAGGACCCTGAACCGCTGTGGCAGCAGCATCCGCAATCGCTGTTGCAGCCTTCGCCGGTGCAGGAACAGCAGCAGCGACAGCGACAGCCGTTGGCGGAGGAGCGGCAGTCGGTGCAGCGGCCCCATGAGCCGCTGCACGAACAGCTTGAGCCGGATCGGGTTGGGTCGGACGGGCCTGGCATGGATCAGGTTGGGCTGGATCGGTTGGAGTCGGACGGGCTTGGCCCAGACCGTCTTGGGCCGGACGGGTTTGCGCCGGACGGGTTTGGGTCGGGCCGGTTGGGGGTGGGGCGGCTGGTGTTGGATGGCCGGCCTGGTCAGGGAGGGTCGGAACGGGGGGAGTTGGCTGTTCCTGGTGGGGGTTGGTTGCCGGGGGGTGGTGGGGATCCGCGGCCTTACATTCACTGGCTGGCGTCGGGGGGACGTCATGGTGAGGCGGCTTCTTTGGCGCGGGTGTGGGAGGAGTACGCGGGGGGCTTGTACGGGGGATCGTCTGTGGAGGCGGTTCAGTGGACGGAGATCCGTGCTGATCTGGCGCGGATGGCAGGTGACTTTCTTGTCGCGACGGGTTTGTGGGCGGGGGCCTGCCGGGTCCGGGTGGAATGCCAGGGGGTGGCTGCGCCGGAGGTGTATGCGGCGGCTGCGGGTGCTCTGTACTGCTGGACGCAGGTGAGGGAGCGGGCTGCGGTGGTGGAGTCGGGGCCGGGGCTGGTTGCTCTGCTGCGTGTGCTGCCCGGTATGGACCAGGGTCATCTGCGGTCGGCGCAGGCACGTCTGGATGCGCTGGGTGTGGACGGTCTGTCCCGCGCGGTTCGCGGCTGAGCCGGCCGGGGGAGGGGACAGGCCCGCGAACCGCCAACCGCGAACCGGGAGTCGGGTGCCGGGCCGGGGGGTGTGGGCAGGGTTGTTCGGTGTGGTGTGTGTGTCTTGGCCGGCATGCCGGGAAGCATGCTGGTCGGGAGGCAGCGAGTTCTGCCTCCTCGTGCTGGCTGGCTTTGAGTACCGGTTGCGGCTGGTTCCGGGGTGGCGGGGAAGACCGTGTGGCGTCGGTGTATGGCGCTGGTGACGGGGATGTCGTCCCCCGTAGTGCCGGCGCGCGTCACTGGACGGCAGAGGGCCCTCGAGCGGCCGTGGTCGTCGGGTGCCCGTAGGGCCCCCGGGCGCCTGCGGCCGGGCTGTGTGCTGGCCTTGGGCCGCCATGGACAGTCGGCCCCGCGTCTGGGGTTGGCTGTCCACCGGGTGGCCGTCCTTGTGGCGCCAGGTCGCAGGTCGGGTGCCCCGTTGCTGGGGGATCCATCGGGCCGGTGTGGGGTCACTCCCGATCAGGGGGTGGGGCGTTTTCGACGAGCCTCATCAATGCAGGGGTTTGAGGAACTGTGGTCGGGGCGCGGGTGATGCTGTGGGCCGCAGTTGGTCGACGAAGCCGCGCGAGTGGGCCGGCGGGCCGGTGGGGGAGCGGGCAGCGGGGAAGGAGCACCGGCCCGGTGGCCGGTCACTGGGGTGGTGGGTTTCGGTGTGCTGCGCGCGTCAGTGAGGGGGCTGGGGGTTTTGGTTTTGGCTGAGGTGGCGCGGGGGTCTGGGGTTGCGGGCTCCGGTTGCGGGTCAGGGGCGGGGCGGATGGTGGGGCCGGGGGCCGGGGGCCGGGGGCCGGGGTGGAGGGGCTGCCGGTTCGGTTGCCGGGTGGGGATGGCTGGTGGCGGGGGTGGTGCCGGGTTGGCCGGTGTGTTCGATCGTGGGTGAGGGGTGGCCGGCCCGTTTCCTGGGCGGGGCCGGCCACCTCTGGAACGCGTCACCTGGTGGGTGGTGTCGTCGACGGTGATGTGACGTGGCCCTTTTCCTGGCCAGTGCCGTGCCCCGCATCCTTCCGGCCGTGTGATCGTGCACGGCCGTGGGTGGTGGTGCGTCTGCCCGTGGGCGAGCCGGGCAGGGGTCGTTCCTGCCCGTAGTGGTTGCGGCGGGGTTTGTGGCGGGCCGGGGTGTCCGGCTGTACGGGTTCAGGGGCTGCCGCCGGGGCGGCGTCTTCGTGCCCGGCGGGTTGGGTGTGGGCCTGCTGCGTTCCGCCGGGGTGTTCTTCCCCAGGGGTGCGCCCGGGAGCCCCGTCCGGGGCGGGCATCTCCGCGCCCTGGTGGTTGCGTGTCGGCCTGTCGTTGCCTGCCGCGGGATGTTTTCCTTCCCGGGCGGTGCGCCTGGGCGGCTTGCCCGGGGTGGGTGCGGGCGGGAACGGCGGGCGGGTGGGGGTCAGGCCGCTTCGGTCCGTGCCCGGTCGGGTCGGCGGGCGGTGCGCAGGGCGTGGCCCCACCATGCGAGGTCGTCGAGGAGGGTGGTGGCTGCTTGGGTGGCGTTGGTGTGGTCGTGGGGCTGTCCGGCCCGGTCGAAGGGGAACTGGTGGAAGCTGACGGTTTCGCGGATGGTCGCGGCGTGGAGTTCGGCGAAGACCGGGCGGAGTTGTTCGACGGCGCGCAGGCCGCCGGAGAGGCCGCCGTAGGAGATGAATCCGACGGGCTTGCGCTTCCAGACGGGCCCGGCGATGTCGATGGCCTGCTTCAGGGAGGCGGGGAAGGAGTGGTTGTACTCGGGGGTCAGGACGATGTAGGCGTCGCAGGTGGCGAGGTGTTCGACGAAGGCCCGCCCCTGGGGGGTGAGGTCGGGGGTCCAGTGGGCGGGGAGGTCGGCGTCCGTCAGGTCGGCGAGGGTCAGTTCGATGTCGGTGCGGCCGGCGGTGACGGTTTCGAACCAGCGGGCCACGGTGGGGCCGAACCGGCCTTCCCGGGTGCTGGCGATGATCAGTGCGATACGCAGGGGTGAGGTCATGCCCCAGGTTTAGAACATCAAGTCCGCTTGAGGTCAAAGCCGTGGCTGTCAGGGGGTGCGGGTCAGTGCGGCGGGGGCGCCCGCGGACTGGGCGCCTTCCGATTCGAGGGTGAGCCGGTCGGGGCCCGTCATCGTCAGGACGTACAGGTTGTTGCGGGGGCAGTCCAGGACGGCGGTGCGGTCGGTGGGGTGGCTGGTGACCGCCTCGAACACAGCCGTGTTCCCGCGGGTCTGGCGCAGCTGGAGGGCTTCGGTGCAGCCCAGGTTCCGGCCGGTGGCGGTTTCCTTCAGGTTGCTGACCTGCCGGCCGACGAGTTCGCCCACCGTCCCGCCGTTGAGTGTGACCGTCACGGTGAACTCACCGGTCCGTGCACGGGAGATGCCATCGGCGTCGGGTGTCCCGGGGCCGGTGCCGGACCAGGTGCCGGACCAGGCTGCCGGCAGCGCGCCCGCCGCAGCCGTCCCTGCTGCCAGTGGTGCGGAGGGGGCGGCCGAGGCGGGCGTGGGGGTGGGGGCGGGTGTGGTGGTGTTGCCGTCGGTGCGTCCGGGCAGGGACACCGCGAGTGCGACGGCGGCGGTGACGACGGCCGCGCCCGCGGCCGCTCCGGCTCCCCGGGACGACAGGACCGCCCACCGGCCCCCGGACCCGCCCGCAGCCCCCGGCACGGACCCGCCCGCGGGTGTCGGCGCGGACGCGATTGCGGACGCGGGTGGGGGCGCGATTGCCGGTGGGGGTGTGGTGTCTGCCGTCGGGGGTGCGGCCGCCACGGGACCACCCGGCACCGGCACCGGCACCGGCACCGGCACCGGCACCGGTCCTGGTGTCGGGAGTGGGGGTGTGGCGGGTGCCGGGTGGGGTGCGGCCAGCAGGCGGCCCAGTTCGCCCTGTCGGCGTGCCGCCTCCGCCGTGAGGGCCGGGGGGATCACCGTGCTCCAGTCCTGCTGCGGGCCACCGTCCAGGCGGGCCGACACCTCGGCCGCGGTGGGACGCTGCCCCGGGTCCTTCGCCAGACACCGACCGACCAGCGGCAGCAGCGCCGGCGGGACACCGTCGAGGAACGGCTCGTCGTGCACGATCCGGTAGAGCAGCGCCGGCAGGTCCAGTTCCTCCCCCGCGGCAAGGAAGGGACTGCGCCCGGTCGCCGCGTACACGAGTACCGCGGCGAGGGAGAACACATCGGCCGCCGCTGCGGCCACCGCCCCGGTGGCCTGCTCCGGTGCCAGGAAACCCGGTGTGCCGATGACCGTGCCGGTACGGGTGTGCCGCGGATCACCGGCCGTACGCGCGATACCGAAGTCGATCAGGAAGGGCCGCTCCATCCCGAGCAGCACGTTCGCCGGTTTGATGTCCCGGTGGACGACTCCCGCCTCCCGTACGCTCACCAGCGCGGCCGACAGTTCCTGTCCCAGGCGCCACACGGCCGGGGCCCCGAGCGGTCCCCGCCCGTGCACCCAGTCGCCCAGCGACGGCGCGGGAACGTACTCGGTGGCCAGCCACTGCGGCGACGCCCCCGGCGGGCTGAAGTCCACCACCGACACCGTCCACGCGCAGCGCACCCGGTCACTGGTGCGGATCTCACGGTCGAAGCGCTGCGCGAAGTCCGCCTCCGCGCTCAGTTCACGGTGCACGGTCTTCAGGGCCAGGGCCCGCCCGGACGCCGTCCGGGCCAGGAACACCTCGCCCATGCCCCCCGAGCCGAGCCGCGCCAGCAGACGGTACCCGCCGATCTCCAGCGGGTCACCGGGCCGCAAAGTCTCCATCAGTTCCCCCTGCCCCCACGACCGTTGCCGGCCGCCACCGCACGGACCGCCCGGCGGGTCATCGTGAAGGACCCTAAAGGACAGCCCCCGCACCGTCCGACACGGCCACCCGCAGCCGGCACCCCGCCACCGCGTACATCCGGCCCCGCCCGCCGCCCCCACGCGTACGTGCGGTCCCGCCTGACGGCCCCGGCAGAATGCCTGCCGGGGCGGGGTGGATGCCGCCCGGGGTAGGGCATCATGCGTGGCTGCGTCGATGGGCCGGCCGGACATGGTGGGGCATGGCGGGTGCGGCCGTTACGGCTGGGTCGGGCCGGCGTCCGCGGCTGTGACCGGGGCAGGGCTGGTGGGGCTGTAGTAGACGGAGCGGCCCTGCTTGGAACGTTCCAGCAGTCCGCGGGCGACACCCTGTTCGAGGGTGTTGCGGACGACCGCGGCCTTCACCTTGCGTCCGGGGTGGGCGGCACTGACCGCTTCGGTCACCTCGGCGGCCGACCTCGGCTCCTTCCCGCCGGCCAGGGCGGCCGTGACGAGTTCGAGCCAGGACGGGCCTGCCGTCTCCCCCTTCACCGCGGCAGCACCTGCCGCCTTCTCCTTCACGACTGCGGCAGCACCGGTCGTCTTCTCCTTCACCGGTGCGGCAGCACCAGCTGTCTTCTCCTTCACGACTGCGGCGGTACCGGTCGTCTTCTCCTTCACCGGTGCGGCAGCACCAGCTGTCTTCTCTTTCACGGGTGCGGTGGTACCGGTTGTCTTCTCTTTCACGGGTGCGGCAGCACCGGCTGCTTTGCGGGCGCGCGGGGCCTTCGCCGCCGCAGTCGCAGCCGTTGTGGCGGTGGTGGTGGTGGGTGCCGGGGTTTTCTTCGCGCTGCCGGCGGCGCTGCGCGCCGAAGGCACTGCGGCCCGCTTCACGCTGCGCTTGGCGGCCGGCTGCCCCGCAGGCGCGGGCGCGGGCGCGGGCGTGGGCGTGGGCGTGGGCGTGGGCTTGGCGGTGATGCCCAGCGCGTCCTGCATCCTCAGGAGGACTTTCTCGCTTTCCTCGAGTTCCCCGATCTCCTGTTGCAGCCGCTGCAGTTCGGTGCGCCTCTGTTCCTGCGCTGCCTGGTTCGCCGCGAGATCACCGGCGATCTGCTCGGCGTAATCGTCCTTGACCCGCGTGACGTTGCTGCCCGTGGTGTTCATGGGTTCCTCGATGTCTGTGACTGAAGGGGATACCGGGACGCGAATGGTACGCACTACGTGTACCCGTGACAGCGGATCATGTACCGGCCCGCGCACCGCCGAACTCTGCAAGGGCCGTTGCGGAACAACCCGCACGGCCCGGGCACCGACAGCCCGCCCGCACAACACCCCTGCCAGAGACCCCTCCTGCCAGACCCCCGCCGGCCCGCCCCGCCCGCCTGGGGGAGTGGCTGTACCTCACCCGGACGAGGCCGCGGCATGCGCTGCGAAGCAGTGCAGTGCAGTGCAGTGGAGTGGGGTCGGTGGTGTGTTGAGCCGTGTTGTGCGGCGGTGTGTGTCAGTGGTGACCGGCATGGGCACTCCCCCCGGCCCCCGCCCCGGCCCCGGCACCGTAACGGAGTTCGTGTCGAGAGGGGTTGCACGGGTGCATCGAGGGGAGAGCGACCCGGCGTGGCAGGCGGTGGGGGTCAGTGCTCCCCTGGGGCCGGGAACGGGTTCCTGCCCGGGCAGCTGCGCCCTGGGTGCACGTTCGGGGACTGTGCGCCGACGACATGAGGGCGGCGGCGTGCCGTTGCTGTTGCGGACCGCCGCCGTCCCGTATGCCCGCCACCGTTGCCGAGCCTGGCCGTGGCCACCGTGTTCGGCCGGGCGTGTCACCGTCTCCAGCCCGGGCCGGCCTGCCGTGCCTGTGCCACCCCGGTGACGCATGACCCTCCGGGAGTCACCGGGCCACCGGGCCACCGGGCCACCAAACCATCGGGTCACCGGGTCATCGGGTCACCGGGTCACCGGGCCACCAAACCATCGGGTCACCGGGTCATCGGGTCACCGGGTCATCGGGTCACCGGGTCGTCGGGTCATCGGGTCCCCGGAGAAGCTGGTCGCTCCTGGCGGCCCGCGACGTGATGGCCGCCGGCGCCGGCCTCCTCCGCCTCTTCCTGCTTCTGTTCGACGGCCCCGCACGGCGGATCAGTTACGCATCTCCGCCGCATGCACACCGGCCGGCGCGCTCGCCTGCCCGCCGGGCCGGTCCGGCCGCTCACGCGGTCTTCGCGTACGGGCAGTCGCCCAACTCGCTCTGGCCCACCCCCCGCGTGCAGCACGGGGAGAAGGCCGCGGTCGTCGTCCTCGCCGGTTCCCGCGTACGTGCCGCTGTGCGCGGCCCCGGGCCCGGTCCCCGGCCGGGACGCACCTGGTGGAACCGGCCCGGTGTTGGGACCGGAGAAGCTGGTCGCTCCTGGCGGCCCGCGACGTGATGGCCGCCGGCGCCGGCCTCCTCCATCTCCTCCGCCTCTTCCTGCTTCTGTTCGACGGCCCCGCACGGCGGATCAGTTACGGATCTCCGCCGCATGCACACCGGCCGGCGCGCTCGCCTGCCCGCCGGGCCGGTCCGGCCGCTCACGCGGTCTTCGCGTACGGGCAGTCGCCCAACTCGCTCTGGCCCACCCCCGCGTGCAGCACGGGGAGAAGGCCGCGGTCGTCGTCCTCGCCGGTTCCCGCGTACGTGCCGCTGTGCGCGGCCCCGGGCCCGGTCCCCGGCCGGGACGCACCTGGTGGAACCGGCCCGGTGTTGGGACCGGAGAAGCTGGTCGCTCCTGGCGGCCCGCGACGTGATGGCCGCCGGCGCCGGCCTCCTCCATCTCCTCCGCCTCTTCCTGCTTCTGTTCGACGGCCCCGCACGGCGGATCAGTTACGGATCTCCGCCGCATGCACACCGGCCGGCGCGCTCGCCTGCCCGCCGGGCCGGTCCGGCCGTCCACGCGGTCTTCGCGTACGGGCAGTCGCCCAACTCGCTCTGGCCCACCCCCCCCGCGTGCAGCACGGGGAGAAGGCCGCGGTCGTCGTCCTCGCCGGTTCCCGCGTACGTGCCGCTGTGCGCGGCCCCGGGCCCGGTCCCCGGCCGGGACGCACCTGGTGGAACCGGCCCGGTGTTGGGACCGGAGAAGCTGGTCGCTCCTGGCGGCCCGCGACGTGATGGCCGCCGGCGCCGGCCTCCTCCATCTCCTCCGCCTCTTCCTGCTTCTGTTCGACGGCCCCGCACGGCGGATCAGTTACGGATTCCCGCCGCATGCACACCGGCCGGCGCGCTCGCCTGCCCGCCGGGCCGGTCCGGCCGTCCACGCGGTCTTCGCGTACGGGCAGTCGCCCAACTCGCTCTGGCCCACCCCCCCCCGCGTGCAGCACGGGGAGAAGGCCGCGGTCGTCGTCCTCGCCGGTTCCCGCGTACGTGCCGCTGTGCGCGGCCCCGGGCCCGGTCCCCGGCCGGGACGCACCTGGTGGAACCGGCCCGGTGCCTGGAGCCGTGCATCTGGGCCTGCAGGTGGGGTCCTCGCCGGCGGCTTCCCGGGGATGCCTCCGGGCGCGGAGGCTCTCGCAGGCCCTTGTGCCGGGCACCGGCGCTCCGGTCGGGTCCGGGACGTCCGGGGCGTGCTGCCCGGCACGTCCGCGTGCTTGAGCCCTGCCGGGCCCTGCGGGCATGGGAGCCGGCCGTACGCGGGCGGCCGCTGCCGCCCCCCACCGCCGCCCCCGGCTGCGGCGGCGGTGGGCGGTGGTCGGTGATACTGGTGGTCATGACTGGTACTGGTGACCATGCGGGTGTCCCGTTCTCGCGGATCAGGATCCGGGCCGGGGCGCTGGTGTTCTGCGGCAACGACGTCGCCCTGATCCGCCGTGACCGTGCCCGGTCCACCCACTACACGCCGCCCGGCGGCAACGTCGAGGACGGGGAGGACCTGCGGCAGGCCCTGCACCGGGAACTCGCCGAGGAACTCGGCCTCGACGCGGAGCAGGCCGAGGGCGGCGACCTGCTGTGGGTCGTCGACCAGCGGGTCACCCGCCCCGGCCCCACCCCGCCGCCGCGCAAGCTCCACCTGATCCACCGCCTCCACATCACCCCCCAAATCCGTGCCACCCTCGCGGAGTTCGAGCAGGACGAACTCCCCGACGGCAGCATCGAGACCGGTGTCATCGAGTGGGTCGACTACCGCAGGACGGCCGCTCTGCCCCTCTTCCCGCCGATCGGGCCCGCCCTCGCGGCCCTGCCCGACCCCCGCGCAGCCCCCGCCCACACTGCCCTGGAGGCCGTCACCGACGAGAACTACACCTGGGTGTGACAACGCGCCGCCGGCTCAGCGCAGGGCAGGGATCACATCCTGTGTCTCGTCGGCCTCGATGCCGGTGGTGCGACGGCCCGCCGGCTCCGGGCCGGCCTCGTCCGCACACACGGTGCCCCGCGCGGGCAGCGCCAGCGTGGCGAGGTAGTCGGTGACCAGCGCGCTGACACACGCGCTCCGGTTGTAGGCGGTGTGCCCCTCACCGGCGAACGTCAGCAGCCGCCCGCCCTCCAGCGTCCCGGCCAGGGCCACCGCGTCCCGGTAGGGGGTGTCCGGGTCCCCGGTCGTGCCCAGCACCAGGATCGGGGCGGACCCGGCCGCCCGGTAGGAGCCTGTGAACCGGCTCGGCCGTTGGGCCGGCCACTGGGCGCAGGCGGGCGCGTGGTTGTGGTCGTAGGCCGGCGGCCCCAGCCCGATGGGCGGTCCCAGCAGCGGGGCCGCGGCGGCCTCGGCGCCGACCGTCGCGCCCAGCAGCAGCCGGCTGCCCGGATAGAGGCGGTCGGCGCACTCCACGGCCGTGTTGACGCTGAGGAAGTCGAACGACGCGGGCGAGGGCGGCGACAGCAGGAACGAACCCCGCCGTTCCTGGGCCGCCTTCAGCGCCTGCCCCAGATCGGGCCAGATCTCCCTGCCCGAGTTGATGCTGAACATCAGCCGGTAGGCCAGCGTGTACCCGGTGGCCGGGCGCCCGCTCGCCGTGATCACCGGATCGGCGTCCAGATCCCGCTTCAGCTGCTCGAAGGCCTGCCGCGGCCGGCCCTCCCCGAACCCGCAGACGGCCGCGTCGTGCCCGCACCAGTTCAGGAACCGGCCGACCGCCGCGTCCAGCGCGGCGAACTGCCCGCCGTCGTAGGCGTACGGCACATCCGCATAGCGGCGCGGATCGTAGCCCCCGTCCAGCACCATGGCCCGCACCCGCCGCGGGAACTGCGCCGCGTACACGGTACCGACGTAACTGCCGAAGGAACGCCCGTAGAAGGACAGCGTCTCCTCGCCCAGGGCCCGGCGCAGCAGGTCGATGTCCCTGGCGTTCGACCCGGTACCGATGAACGGCACCAGGTCCCCGGAGCGTTCCCGGCAGGCCCGGGCGAAGTCGAGGCCCTGGCGCACCGCCTCCTGCACGGCCCCCGGACCGGGCACACCGCGCGCACCGTCGACGGCCGCCGTGTACTCCTGGTCGTTCCAGCACTCCACCTGCCCGCTGCGCGCCACCCCGCGCATGTCGTACCCGACGACGTCGAAGGCGTCACGCAGGGAGGCGGGCAGTGCCCCGTAGCTGCTGCGGGCGAAGTTCACCCCGGAGTTGCCGGGCCCGCCGGGGTGCAGCACCAGCACACCGGTGCGGTGCGCCGGGCCGGCAGCGGGCCGGCGGGTGACCGCGAGGGAGAGGGCGGGGCCGGCGGGGCGGCGGTAGTCCAGGGGCACCCGGGCGGTCGCACACCCGAAGCCGTCGCCCGCCCCGTCGCAGGGCCCCCAGGACAGCACCGGAACGGGCACCGCGCCGCCCCCCGAAACCCCGCCGCCCCCTGCGGCCCGGGCTGCTCCGGCGCTGCCGGGTGCGCTTCCCAGGAGCGCGGTGACCGCGATCAGCAGCAGGGATATGCCCCACACCACTCGCCTGCGGTTGTCATCGGCCAAACGGGTCAGCATGCGGCGCTCCTGCGTCACGGTCTTGCGGAACGGGCGGCAACGCCGGCAACGCAGCCGCCGGCCGCCGCCCCTGGCGGCCCGCCGGGAGCTGATGTCCCCTACCGCCGAGGGGAGCGTCCGGCTGCAACCACAGTGGTACGCGCCCGCAGAACCCGCACCCCCTCGACCGCCCCCCGCCCCCGTTCCCGGCCCGCGGCCCGTCACCGGATGACGGCGGCGGCCACCGGCCACCACAGTGCCGGTGTATCCCACCGGCTCCTACGGGCCGAGGGGGGTGGTGGTGTTCACCGGCTCCCGCACCGCCGGGAACCTTGCCCTGCCGCCCTGCCGCCCTGCCGCCCTGCCGCCCTGCCGCCCTGCCGCCCTGCCGCCCTGCCGCCCTGCCGCCCTGCGGCGCCGAGGGTGCGGCCGGCCGGGGCGACACCGGCAACCTCGCGCTGAGCTGCTGTCCCCGGCCCTCGCGTTCCCGGCACCGGCCCGGCCGTGTGCCCTGCCCATGGCCCTGCCTCTGGTCCTGCCTCCGGTCCTGCTCGTGGCCGCCGTTCAGGCACCCCTGCCGGATACGGCGGCGGGCCGCAACGGGGACCTGGTAGGGGCGGGCACGCCGGCGTTCCTCACCGCCGCCCCTGGCCACCGGTGCGGGTCCTGGCGCCGTTGCAGGTGGCGGCGGCGAAGGAGTACCCCTTCCGCGGCCCTGGCCATCGACGTCGCCCGTGGGCCCGCTCTGCGCACCAGCCGTGCCGCGGACCGCCCGCCGCCGCGAACGCGCCGACGGCACCCGCCCGCCCGGCCCCCCGCCGCCCGCGCAGCCGTCACGCCACCGGCCCGCTGCGCGAGGCCCGACCGGCCCGCCCGCGGGGCGACGGCCGTGTGACGGCCGCGCGGTCTCATCTGCCGTGCAGGAAGAAACGGGCCGGCACGAAGACCTCGTGACCGGTGCGGAAGCGGACGCGCACACCGGCCTCCGTCCACGTGGTGGACTCGATGCCCTGCGCCCCCCACGCGGTCTCGACGTCCACCCAGTGCCCGTAGGCCACCCCGGGGTACCTGCCGACAACCATCCGGTAGGACTGCCGCCCGGACAGGGTCTGCTCGTGCACCAGCCCCAGGTAGTGCGGTGACCGGTCGTCGTACACCGGCTCCGCGGGCGCGGTGCTGCGGTACGTCACCTCCGTCCGCGGCCACCACGCCACGGTCAGGGCCACGGCGGTCAGTACGATCCCCGCCAGGCAGCCCAGCAGCACCCTGCCGGTTCCGGCCGTCCTGCGGGGCCGTGCGCCCGCATCGGGCCGGTCAGGGGTGAACGTGCCGATGACGCCCTCCAGGTCTGGTCCTTCTCCCGCACCGGTGGCCCGGAGACGGCTCTCCACGGCAAGGACGCGGAACCGGGCCGGCCGGTTGTCCCCGCCACCACCCCCACCACCACCACCACCCCTACTGCCCCCGCCACCCCCACTGCCGCCGCCCGCCCCGGGCCGCCCCCGCCGTCCGCAAGGGGGTTGGATGGACCCGCAACGACGAAGGGGGAGAGGGAGCATGGCACTGCACCCGGAAGGCATGTTCACCAGCGGACCGATCGCGCACCTGGTCGGCCTCGCCGCGGGCGGGACCGACCCGCTGGAGTGGGAGGTCCTGCGGTTCAGGCGGACGATGCGGGCCAACCACTGGGACACCGCCTGGCGCGGCTCCCTGCGCTCGCTCGCCTCACAACTGGACTACCTGGCAACGGCGTTCACCCAGGAGTTCTTCGCGACCTGCCCGCCCGATACCCGCCGCACCTGGACGGCGGCCGCCGGAGCGGACAGCCTGCCGCAGTTCATGACCGGGCTGGCCCTGCTGCTGCGCCTCGCGGACCGCGAAGGGGACCCCTCCTACGAGGACGTACCGCTCACCGCCTGGGAGGTGCGGGCCCAGTGGCCGCTGCTGCTGTCGCTGGACGGCTGGGCCTACGACGGCGAGCACGCCTCCTACGAGGAGAGCCTCGAGGCCTTCATCGAATCCGAGCACCCCTACTGCTTCCACGAGGTGATACCGCGCCTGACCCAGGCCCTGGAGGTGCGGACCCTGTGCACGCAGTCGGACGCCTTCGCCGCGTCCTTCCGTGCCCTCGCCCCCGGAGCGACACCCGAGGCCCTGGACGTCCTCGCCCGCACCGCCTTCGCCCACCTGACCCGGCACCACGCCTGACCCGGCACGACACCTGACCCGGCACCACACCTGACCCGGCACCACGCCTGACCGGACACCACCTGCCGCGAACCGGGGTGGTCAGCGGGTGGTCCAGCCGCCGTCGACCGAGAGCGTGGTGCCCAGGACGAAGGAGGCACGGTCGCTGCACAGCCAGGCCGCCGACTCGGCGATCTCCGCGGGTGCGGCGATCCGCGGGAGCGGCGCCGAGGCCAGCAGGACCTCCTCCATCGCCGGGTTCTCCCGGAGCCAGGCGTCGATCATCTCGCTGCGGGTGGAGCCCGGGGCGATCGCGTTCACCCGGATGCCCTGGGCGGCGTACTCGCAGGCGGCAGCCTTGGTCAGGCCCAGCACCGCATGCTTGGACGCGATGTAGGCCGCCGTCACCGGCGTGGCCACCAGGCCGGCCGTGCTGCTGTTGTTCACGATCGCGCCGCCGCCGGTCGCCAGCATCGCGCGTATCTCGTGACGCATGCAGTTCCAGACACCCCGCACGTTGGTGTCCATGACACTGTCGTACGTCTCCTCGTCCAGCAGGTGCATCGGCGCCGGCTGCGCACCGATGCCCGCATTGTTGAACGCCGCGTCCAGGCGGCCGTAGACGCTGACGGCCTCCTTGACCGCCCGCGCCACGTCCTCGGTGCGGGTCACGTCCGCGACCACGTACTGGGCCCGGTGGCCGGCGGCGCGCAGTTCCGCGGTGAGCGCCGCGAGTTGGGCCTCCCGGCGCGCCACCAGGGTCACCGAGGCGCCCTCCCGGCAGAACACGCGGGCAGCGGCCGCCCCGATGCCGGAGCTCGCGCCCGTGATCAGCGCCGATTTGCCCGCCAGCAGAGATTTATCCGTTCCCAGCGTCACCGCGCGACCGTAACACGGTGGAATGGGCCGCGTGATGAAGAGAGAGAACCGGATCGTACTGGTGACCGGCGCCGCCGGGTTCGCCGGATCCCCCGTCGTGGAACGCCTGTTGGCGGCGGGCGTGCCCGTACGGGCGCTGGTCCACGAGGCCAGCGCACCGCCGGGGGCCGACACCGTACGGGGCGACCTGGCGCGGGCCGCATCGCTGCGCGGGCTCTGCGAGGACGTCACCACGGTGCTGCACCTGGCCTCACGCATCGGGGGAACCCTGCGGGAGTGCCGGGCCGTGAACGTGGACGGCACCCGGGCACTGCTCGCGGAGGCACGGCGGGCCGGGGTACGGCGCATCGTGCAGCTGGGCACGGCGGCCGTGTACGGGGACGGCGCCCACCGCGGCGCCGCCGAGGGCGAACTCCCCGAACAGCCCGCCTCGGTGACCAGCGTGACCCGGCTCGCCGGCGAACGGCTGGTGCTCGCGGCCGGCGGTACGGTCCTGCGGCCGCACCTGGTGTACGGGCGGGGCGACCGCTGGGTGGTGCCCTCGCTGCTGCAGTTGCTGGCCGGGCTGCCGCACTGGGTGGACGGCGGCCGGGCCCGGATGTCCCTGACGTCGGTGGACGCCCTCGCCGGCGCGCTGGCCGAGCTGGCCGTACGCGAGGAGGACGCCCCGGCAGGTGTACTGCACGCCGGTCATCCCGAGCCGGTCACCGCACGCGAACTCGTGGAGACCGTCACGCGGGAGCTGGCCCTGCCGCTGCCGGCGGGGGACGTGGACATCCCCCGGGCACTGGAACTGCTGGGCGGCACGGGCGGGACGGATCCGGCGCTGCGCCGGCGGCTGAGGCTGCTCGCGGTGGACCACTGGTACGACAGCGGGCGGCTGTGGGCGGGGCTGAAGGCATCACCGGGGCCGCCCTTCCCCGAGGCGTTCGCCCGCTGCGCCCCCTGGTACCGGGGCGGCGGCGGGGCCCCGGCCGCCGTGTGACAGCACCGGCCGCCCGCACAGGAGCCGGCCCGCAGCCCCCGGCCCCCGCCATGGCGCACCCCCGCCACGCCGTACGGTCCCCGCCCCGCCGCCCGCGCCGCCGGCTCCCGGCCGCGGGGGAGCGCAGCGGGTGCAGGGCGGCGGGTGCAGGGCGGCGGGTGCGGGGCGGCGGGTCCAAGCGGGCGGGTGCGGGGCGGCGGGTGCGGCGGCAGTACGCCGCGGGGTGGGCGGGGTCTCTTCAGGCGGCGCCGGTCACCGTGGAGCGGAAGACGGTACGGCCCTCCTGGTGGCCGGTGACCTCCACCCGGCCCGGGGACAGGACGGTGGCGTCGATCCAGCAGGGGGCGTCGAGTTCGGCGTAGTGGCGGAACTCGGTGGCGACGCCCGAGGGGGTGAATCCGCCGGGGGCGTGGAGCCCGCAGGCGGCCTGGCGGGCGGCCTCGACGAGGACCATGCCGGGGTGGTGGTCGTTGGCGTGCTCGAAGAGGATCGGGTGGTCCAGGTCGGGGCTCAGCTGCCAGCGGCCCGGCCGGCCGGCGGGGGCCAGGACCACGTCGAAGGGCAGCAGCCGGCCGGCGGAGGCGGCGGCCATGGGGGTGCGGCGGGGCAGCGGCCGGGTTAACGCCATGAGACCGCGGTCGCCGCGCAGCCGCCGGTAGGTGGCGGGGGCGACGCAGCTGAAGCGGGCGGTGCCGGTGCCGGCGAGCTCGCCGCCCCGGCGGATGTCCACCTCCAGGAACCCGGAGAACCGGTTCCCCTTCCAGCCGAAGTCCGTGCACACCGCCGTCATCTCGAGGTCGCTCGGCCCGCGGCCGATGCGCAGCCCGCCCGGCGCCGTCGTGAAGTCCAGGCTCCACAGAAGGACGTTGTGGCCGAGCGGGACCCCGTAGACGGCGTGGCAGAGGTAGAGCCCCACCTGGCGCACGGTCTCCCCGGCCTGCACCGGGTCGTGGCTGGCGCCGTCGGCGCTGGTGAAGAACGTGTGGGCGCGGGGCCACTGCCCGGTGAGGGAGAAGGTGTCCTCACCGGTGCGGTCGCAGCCGGTGAGGAAGACCTCGGCGAGGGAGCTGCGGTGGACGTACTCCCTGGGCACCGTGGTGGTCAGGGAGCGGGCGTCGTTGCAGCGCATCCACGGATGCCCCTCTCCAGGAAGAGGCAGGACGGGCGCGGTCTTTCCGATCGTGAGCATGGTCATGGAGTTCTCCCGCAGAGCCGTTCGACGGATGGGACGGGTTCCGCTCGCGAGACGCAAGATACGTACTCTCCGGTTTTGTTTGCAAGGTACTCAGAGGGGCAGGATGCGGCCCGCGCATCCCCGCCACCGGCCGCCGGACAGCCATTGGAAACGCCCCCACGACCCCGACCAGCGGATATCCGACACGGCGATGCCCCCTCGGGCCGCAGGCCCCCCACCCCAAGTGAGAGCTGGCCTTCCGGTCATATGTGCCGGTCGGACAGGGTGCAGGCGCCAACTGTTCAACCAGCCCGCTCCGCGCCCGCCCCGGGCAGCCGACACGGCACCCGCCGTGCCCCGAAAACCATTGGCATGAGGGGCGGGCCGTGCCAGACTCGGGGCCGCCGCCGGTGAATTGGAAACCGGATGGGCGGTTTTGAAATACAGGGTGTGGACACTCCGCTGCACCCCGTCGCCGACAACCGCCGCCCATCATGGAGAGCCCCAGATGAACCGTCAGTGCCCGATTGCGATCGACGTCTCCGGTGCGCAGATGCACACCGAGGCCGCACTCATCCGCGAACAGGCGCCCGCGACGCCGGTGATGCTGCCCGGCGGAGTGACCGCCTGGGCCGTGGCCCGGCACGCCGACATACGCAGGCTGCTGGTGGACCCGCGGGTGTCCAAGGACGCCTACCGCCACTGGCCGGCGTGGATCGACGGGGAGGTCGGAGCCGAGTGGCCGCTGGCGATCTGGGTCTCCGTGCAGAACATGATCACCGCCTACGGGGCCGAGCACACCAGACTGCGCAGACCGGCCGCCGCCGCGTTCACCGCACGCCGCGCGGGCGGCATGCTGCCCAGGATCGAGGAGGTCGTGGGCAAACTCCTCGACCGCCTCGCCGCACTGGCACCCCATCAGGCGGTGGACCTGCGCACCGAGTTCGCGCACGAGCTGCCGACGCGGATCGTCTTCGAGCTGTTCGGGATCCCGGAGCACTCCTGGGCCCCCCTGCACAAAATCATCAACGCCTTCTTCGACACGGCGATCACGGCCGAGGAGGCGCAGCGCAACGCGGAGGACCTGCACGTCACGATGGCCGACCTGCTCGCCCACCGGCGCGAGCACCCCGGCGACGACATGACCAGCGCGCTGATCGCGGCCCGCGACAACGGCGCCGGCGACGACAGCGGCAGCGCCAGCAACGGCAACGGCAACGGTGACGGTGACGACGGCGGGGGCCAGGGGGCGCGGCTGAGCGAGAAGGAGCTGGCCGACACCCTGATCCTGCTCTTCACGGCCGGGTACGAGACCTCCGTCAACCTCATCTGCACGGCCCTGCACGAACTGCTGCGCAGTCCGGGCCAGCTGGCGCTCGTCCGGCAGGGGCTCGCCTCCTGGGAGGACGTGGTCGAGGAAGCGGCACGGATCGAGCCGCCGGCCTCGTACGGGCTGCTGCGGTTCGCGGTGGAGGACATCGACATGGGGGAGGGGGTGGTCATCCCCAAGGGCGACCCGATCATGGTGTCGTTCGCCTCGGCGGGGCGGGACGCGGCCGTGCACGGGGAGCGGGCACAGGAGTTCGACGTCACCCGCCCGACGCGCGGGCAGCACCTGTCCTTCGGGTTCGGCACCCATCACTGCCTGGGTGCGGCCCTGGCCCGGCTGGAGTGCGCCGTGGCGGTACGGCGGTTCTTCGAGCGGTTCCCGGCGGCGGCCCTGGCCCCGGCGGGCGAGGGGGAGTTGCCACGGGTGGAGTCGTTCATCTCCAACGGGCTGCGGGAGTTGCCGGTCGTGCTGGGGCCGGCGGCACACGTGAGCGACTGATCGCGCCGGGGCCGGACCGGGCCTGCTTGAAAAGAATCGGACCTTCTGGTTGGTTTTAATGGGGCGGTGGATCCGCGACGCGGATCCACCGGCAACGGACCCATGGACAACGGAGGCACCCGTGGCACGGCAGGAGCGTGCGGTACGTACGCGGCGCGCGATCTTGGAGGCGGCGGCAGCGGTCTTCGACGAGCGCGGCTACGACGCGGCCACCATCGCGGACATCCTCTCCCGGGCGGGCGTCACCAAGGGCGCCCTGTACTTCCACTTCTCCTCCAAGCAGGAGCTGGCCCAGGGCGTGCTCGACGAGCAGTTCGCCGAGGGCGGGGTGCCCCACCGGGAGAGCAAGCTGCAGGAACTCGTCGACGTCGCCATGGTGCTGGCGTACCGGATGAAGCGCGAGCCCATGCTCAGCGCGGGTGCCCGGCTCTCCCTGGGGCCGGGCATGCGCGACATCTTCGGCGGCGGCTCGGTGCCGGGCTGGATCGAGTTCACGCGGACCCTGCTGGTGCGGGCGAAGGAGCAGGGCGAACTGCTGCCGCACGTGGACCCCGCCGAGACGGCCTGGATCCTCTCCGCCTGCTGGACGGGCGCGCAGATCTACTCGCAGACCCTGAGCGACCGTGCGGACATCGAGCAGCGGGTGGCCGCCGTCTACCAGCACATCTGCCCCAGCATCTCGACGCCCGCGGTCCTCGCCCGGCTCGACATGGCCCCCGACCGGGGGGAGCGGGTGAGCGCGGAGATGAGGCGCGGCACGGGCCCCGGCGCGGCGCAGGAGTCCGAGCCGGCCCTGAACTGAGGCCGGCGGCCGGCGGCCGGCGCCGAATCCGGGCCGGCGCCGAATCCGGGCCGGCGGGGAACCGGGGCGCTCGGGCGGGGGCGGAGGGGCCGGCGGGGCCGGTGGGGCCACTGGGCTCGAGCGGGACTCGAGCACGGCTCCGGTTCCGGCGCCGACTGTGACCCGCAACGATCTGAATACCCTCTTGGGCAAACCGCGTTGGCGGTTTGTGGAGACTCCATGGTCAAGCAGGAACGTGCCGCTCGCACGCGGGAAGCGCTGGTGCGTGCGGCCGCGGAGGTGTTCGCCGAGGAGGGGTTCGTCACCGCGTCGATCTCGGTGATCAGCCGCCGGGCCGGGGTGAGCGCCGGGGCGCTGCACTTCCACTTCGCCAGCAAGACCGCGCTCGCGCAGGCCGTGGAGGACCGGGCGGCGCGGGCGCTGTGCGGGATCATCCCGGTCACCGCCGGCCGGCCGGCGCAGCCCGCCGCCGGGGGCGGCTTCCTGCAGGTGCTGGTCGATTCCACGCACGCCCTGATGGCCCTCCTCGCGCACGACGTGGTGGTGCGGGCCGGCTTCGGGCTGTGCGCGGACCCCTCCTGGAGCGGTGGGGCGGACCTGCGCCGCCAGTGGCGGCTGTGGGTCGAGGAGGCCGTGGCCGCCGCGGCGCGCGAGGGCTCCCTCGCCCGCGGCCTGGCCCATGAGGACGCGGCGCGCGGGGTGGTGGCCGCCACGGTGGGGCTGGAGGTCCTGGGCGCCTGCGACCGCGAGTGGGTCGCGCCGCACACCCTCACCCGGTTCTGGGCGCTGATGCTGCCGCGCCTCGCGGCGGAGGCGACCCTGGGCGCCCTGCTGCCCCAGGGCTCGCCGGCGGGCACCCCGGTGCCGCCGTCCGGGACCACCGAATCAGACTGACTGGTCTCTTTCCGGTGGGGCAGACCGTGTTCCTGTGGCCCGCGTCGAGGGCCGATCGAGGCCGGCTGCAGCGGCTCCGGACCCAGGCCGGGAAGATGAAATGCCAGTTCATCGTAGGTTTTTGAGGGTCAGTCAGATGTGCTGGATCGTCAAAACAGCACGACCGGTTTGATATTGACAAACCGCTGGTCCTGTTTTCTACTGGCTGTGCGACTCATCCAAGGACAGGGGAGTACGGCGTGGACATCGATGTACTGGGCGCGTTGGCGGTGCGGGAGAACGGGATCTCCATCACGCCGACCGCCCCCAAGCCCCGGCAGGTCCTGGCCCTCCTGGCCCTCCATGCCGATCAGGTGGTGCCCGTATCGGCACTCATAGAGGAGCTGTGGGCGGGCGAACCGCCGCGCAGTGCCCGTACGACACTGCAGACCTACGTCCTGCAGTTACGGGCACTGATCGCGGCCGCCCTGGAGCAGGGCGCTGCTGCTGCTTCGGTTTCGGGCGAGGGCGGTAGTGGGAGCGCAGAAGGGGGCGGGGAGCCGGCCGGCCGGACCGCCAAGGACATCCTGGTCACACTGCCCGGCGGATACCTGCTCAGCAGCGGCGGCGGGACCCTGGACGTGCGCGAGTTCGACCGGCTCGCGGGAACCGGCTACCGCGCGATGGACGCCGGGGACTTCCCCGGCGCCGCACGCCTGCTGCGGGAGGCCCTGTCCCTGTGGTCCGGGCCCGCCTTCGCCGACGTACAGGGCGGCGTCCAGCTGGACATGGAGACCCGGCGCCTGGAGGAGACCCGGCTGTGCGCCCTCGACCAGCGCATCGAGGCCGACCTGCGGCTGGGACGCCACCGGGAGCTGCTGGCCGAACTGACGGTACTGGTCACCCGGTACCGCACCCACGAGAACCTGCACGGGCAGTTCATGCTCGCCCTGCACCGGTCGGGACGCCGGGGCGAGGCACTGGATGTGTACCAGCGGCTGCGCGCGACGCTCGTGCGCGAGCTGGGACTTGAGCCGTCCGTGGCACTGCGGCGCCTGCAGCGGTCGATCCTGATGGCCGGGCCGGAGAGCCTGGCCGAGGCCCACGCGGAGCCGGGCGGCGAACGGCTCGTACGGGTCTGAGGCCCGGCCCCGGCCGCACGGGCCCGCGGCGAGCGGTCCGCGGCCCCGGAGCGGTCCGGCAGCCGGGAGTTCGGAGCTCTGTCAGGGCGAGAGGAGACGGCTCGGTGCAGGAGAGGTCGGAGCGGACCCGGAGGCGGCTGGTCTACGCCGGGGCCGAGTTGTTCCACCGCAATGGATACGCCAACGCGACGCTGGGCGAGATCGCGGCCGCGGCCGGAGTGACGAAGGGAGCGCTGTACTTCCACTTCGCCTCCAAGGACGAACTCGCCGAAGCCGTGCAGCAGCGCGGATGCGCACTGCTGCACGACGCGGTGCGCGCGCTGCGCGAGGACGGGGTCTCCCCGCTGCAGGCACTGATCGACATCACGCACTGGCTGGCGTGGACCCTGCACGAGGAACCGGCGATCCCGGCGAGTTTCCGCATCACCAAGGAATGCGGCGGCGCGGGCCCCCGCGGGCCCGCCGGGGCACGCCCGGTGGTCGTCGACTTCCACGGGGCCTGGCTCTCGGCGGTCGCCACCCTGCTGCGGCTGGCACGCGACGCGGGAGAACTGCCCGCCGCCGGCCGCCGCTGGGAGAGCGCACAGGCCCTGGTCGCGGCCGCGGCGTGCGGTATCGAAACCATGTCGGCCACCGGCATGTCCTACGCGGAACTGCAGGGGAAAGTAGGGGCGTTGTGGGCACTGCTGCTGCCCAGCCTGGTCGCCGCCGGACGGGAGCACGACTACCAGACCGACGCGGAGCTCTCCGGGGCGCAGTCGGTACGGATCGGCTGGTGACCCGCCGCCCCGCCCGCCCCCGCCCGCCGCTGCCACCGGCACAACCGGCACAACCGGCACAACCGGCGGGGCCGGCGGGGCCGGGCCGCGGCGCGCGCAGGGCCCCGCAGCAGCGGGACCACCGTGCCCCCGCACCCGACGACTTGGGGAAGAGAACGTGGAGATTCAGGTTCTGGGCCCGCTGAGCGCCGAGGTCAACGGGGGATCCATCGTTCCGACCGCCCGCAAGCCCCGGCAGATCCTCGCGCTCCTCGCCCTGTACCCGGGGCGGGTGATGCCCGTGCCCACCCTCATGGAGGAGATCTGGGGAACCGCCCTGCCGCAGAGCGCGCTGACCACCCTGCAGACCTACATCCTCCAGCTGCGCCGACGGCTCGGCACCGCCATGGGACCGGGCGGACCCGACGGCGCCAAGGACGTGCTCGTCACCCGGCACGGCGGCTACCTGCTGCAGATACCCCCCGAGTCCGTGGACGTCCACGCGTACGAGAGCCTCGTCGCCCGGGGCCACAGCGTCTTCGAGCAGGGCGACGACGAAAGCGCGGCAGCCCTGCTGCGGGCGGCGCTCGCGCTGTGGCAGGGACCCGCACTGGTCGACGTACGGGCCGGACCGATCCTGGAGATCGAGATCCTGCGCCTGGAGGAGAGCCGGCTCGGCACCGTGGAGCGGCGCATCGACGCCGACCTGCGGCTGGGCCGGCACACGGAACTGCTGGCCGAACTCACGGAACTGATCGCCCGCCACCCCCAGCACGAGGGACTGCACGCGCAGGCGATGCTCGCCCTGTACCGGTCGGGCCGCCAGGCCACCGCCCTGGACGTGTACCGCCGGCTGCGCGGACGCCTGATCGAGGACCTGGGCGTGGAGCCGTCACCGCAGCTGCAGCGCCTGCACCAGGCCATGCTGACGGTGGATCCGGCGCTGGACGTGCAGGCCGGGCCGAAGCGGGGGTCGACGTTCGACCGGTACGCCGTCTGACCGCGCACCGCCCCCGGCCGCACCCCCCGGCCGCACGGCCGCACGGCCGCTGAGCGTGCCGCCCCGCACCCCGCAGCCCGCACGACGCGGCGGTGAGCACCGCCGCGTCCACGTGCACCGCCGCTGCCGGGGCGCCGCCCCGGACCCCGCACATCAAACGCCGGCGGGGCTGAAACCGGTGCGGGCCGGCGTCCTGCGCCCTGCGCCTCACGTGCCGGCGGGGGCTTGATCCGGGGTGGCCCGGTGGGCGGGTCAGTGGTTCGGCCAGCCGATGTCGTCGTCCGGCTGGTCGTCCTGGGCCGTACCGGCGACCGATGGCCTCATCGTCGACTCCAAGGCGCTGCATACGGGAGGAACAGGGCGCCGGCCGGTGCGACGGCCGGATTCTGGAGAGTCTGCCTCGGCGGGGTCGAGGACCGCTCGAGGACCGCATGAGACGGGCCCGGAAACGGTGGCAAAGGTTTGCCCGGCCGTTGCCGCGGACCCTACGCTCGGTGCCGGTTCCCGACAGATTCCTTGCCCGCGACCCCAAGGATGCCCATGCTGCGACAGCCCGCGTTCGGACACCGCCTCAGGAAGCTCCGGCTGGCCCAGGGCCTGTCGCAGACGGCGCTGGCGGGCGAGGGCATGTCCACCGGCTACCTCTCCCGCCTGGAGTCCGGGGCCCGCCAGCCCACCGACCGCGCCGTGGGCTACCTGGCCGGCCGCCTCGGCCTGCAGGCAGCCGACTTCGAGGAGCCGGCGACCGGCTCCCTGGCCCACGCCCTCACCCTCGCCGCGTCCACCGGCGCCCCCGACGCCGTCGTGGCCCTGCGCCAGGCCCTGGCCGCCGAGGGCCACGAGAGCCCGGTCCTGCGCTGGCAGGCGCTGTGGCTCCTCGCCGGCGCCGCCCGCGTCCAGGGCGACCACACCACCGAACGCGAGCGCCTGACCCAGCTCGTCGCACTCGGCGACGACGTGGGCGTCAGCGAACTGCGCGTACGCGGCCTGACCCGCCTCGCCCGCTGCCTGCGCTCCGTCGGCGAGATCACCCCGGCCGTGGACGCGGCCGTCGAGGCCCACCGCATCGCCCTGCACGAGGAACTCGGCGTCGAGGACCGGGCCGCCGCCCTGCTGGCGCTGGTCTCCGTACAGGCCGAGGCGGGCCGCACCGGGGAGGCCCGCCTCCACGCCGACGAACTGACCGCCCTCGTCGAGGGCCGCTCCGACGCCCTGTGGGCCGAGGCCATGTGGACCGCCGCCGCCATCCGCATGCACCAGGGCGACTACTTCGGCGCGCAGGCCTGCCTGGACGACGCCCTCGACCGGTTCAGCAGCCAGGAGGACCTGATCCTGTGGATCCGGCTGCGCCTGGCCGCCGGCCGCCTGCACCTGCAGAAGATGCCCGCCGACCCCGCCCGGGCACAGCACCGCGCCCAGGAGGCCGAAGCCGCCCTCGCCCTGGTCGGCACCCCCGCCCTGCGGCAGGACCTGACCGCCCTCAAGGCCGACCTCGCCTTCGCCACCGGCCGTTACGACGACGCGCGCGCCCTGCTCGGCGAACTGGCCGCCGACCGGCCCAGGATGACCTACCGCGGCCAGGTCCGGCAGGAGATCCTGCGCCACCAGCTGATGATCCTCGACGGCGACCCGGCCGGCGTCCCGGGCCTGCGCGCCCTGGCCCAGCAGGCCCAGGAGGACGCCAACATCGACCTCGCCGCCGAGATCTGGCGGGTGCTGGCCGACGCACTGACCCAGACCGGCCGCACCGGCCCGCCCGCCACGGCGGCCCCGCCCGCCCGGGGTTGAGGAAGCCTCGAGTCCCCTGCGGCAGGCTGGGCGCACCCGCCGCACACGATCAGGGGAGGTGCCCGCCATGCCCGCGCAGCGCGTGCACACCATCGAGCGGACGGCGCGGATCGCCGCCCCCGCCGGCGTGGTCCACGGACTGCTCGCCGACGCCGCGCGCTGGCCCCTCCTGCTGCCCGCACCCGTCCACGTCGAGCGCATCGACTTCGACGGCGTCCGCGAACGGCTGCGCCTGTGGGACGTGGACGGCGACCGGATCCGCTCCCACCACCTGCACCGCGTGCTGCACCCGCACGCACGGACCGTCGAGTTCGAGCAGGAGGACACCGCCCGCCCCGGCGCCCCCACCACCGGCACCTGGACGGTCCAGGAGAGGGGCACCGCACACTCCCTGGTGACACTGCGCCGCCACCGCACCCTGGACGCCGCGCCCGCCGCCGCCACCGCACACAGCCGCCGGGAGTGGGAGAGCGAACCGGACCTGCAGCTCGCCCACCTCACGGCGGTCGCCGAACGCTGGGAACACCTGGACCGGCTGCTGCTGTCCTTCGCGGACAGCGCGCACATCGACGGCCCCGCCGAGCTGGTCTACGACTTCCTCCACCGCATCCAGGACTGGCCCGAGCGCCTCCCGCACGTGGAGTCGGCCGAGGTGAGCGAGGACGTCCCCGGCGTGCAGCTGGCCGCCCTGGACACCTGCGCCACCCCCGACGGCCGCACCCGCTCCACCCGCGTGGTGCGCCTGTGCTTCCCCTCGGCCGCACGGATCGTCTTCAAGGAACTGCGGACGCCCGAGCCCCTCGCCGCACACACCGGCGAATGGTCCCTGGTCCCCGAAGGGAACGGCGTACGGGTCGTCTGCGCCCAGCAGGTGATGCTCCGCGAGGACGCCACCGGAGCGGGCCCGGGCGACGACGCCGGCCTCGCCGAGGCCCGCCGGCACGTCCGGACCTGGCTGGGGCAGGCCGCCGCCGAGACCCTGCGCCTGGCCGGCTGGCAGGCACGGACCGCCGTGCGCCGGCTGCGATGACCAACGGAAGGCGACCGCCGATGGCACCCACCCGGCACACCCACCCGGCCCACCCGGCCCACCCGGCCCACCCGGCCCACCCGGCCCACCCGGCCCACCCGGCGGACGGGCCGGACGGGGCTTTCGGAGCGCCGCTGTACCTCCAGGGCCCGGAGGGCCCCTGGGACGAGGCGGGGGACCGGATCGAGGACACGGGCCACGCGCTCGTCTGCACCACCTGGGGCCAGTGGCTGGCCGCCGTGCTCCTCGACCCGGCCCTGCGCCCGCTGCTCGGCGACGACTGGCCGCGGTTCCGGCAGACACCGGCCGCGGCCGGGCGGCTGCGGCTCGCCGTCTCGCGCTTCGTCATGACGTACGCCGCGGCCACCGCCCTGGAGGTGCCCGTCCACACGGTGGAACTGGACCACGGTGCGGACGGCCGCCCCGCAGTGCGGGCGCCCCGTGCCGGGGTGGAGATCGCGCTGGCGCACTGCGGCGAGCTGATCGTGGTCGGCGTCAGCCGCACCGGGCCGCTCGGCGTGCACGCGGAGCCCGCCGACCGCGACGTCCGCACCCTGGCGCCGCCCGCCCGGCCGTGGACCCCGCAGGAACGGTCCGTCCTCGACGCGCTCCCCGAGGACGGACGCCGGGAGCGGCTGCTGCGGCTGTGGACCCTGCAGGAGGCCCGCGCCCGGGCGCTCGGCCCCGGGGCGGCGCAGGGGGCACCGGCGGCGGGGGAGTGGAGTGCGGCCACCCACCTCGTCCAGGACCGCTACCTGGTCGGCGAGGCGCACCTGCTGCGCCCCTGACCGCCCCCGGCCGGTGACGGCGAAGCCGCCCTCAGGCGGCGAACAGGTCGAACGTCGAGGTGTGCCGCGGTCCGGCGAGCACATCGAGCTGCGGGTCGACGGCCAGCATGGCCTGGTGCAGGCGCTGCAGCTGCGGTGACGGCTCCACGCCCAGGTCCTCGATCAGGCGGCCGCGCAGCCGGCGGTACACGTCCAGGGCCGTGGCCTGGCGGCCCGACCGGTACAGGGCGACCATGACCTGCGAGTGCAGCCCCTCGTGCTGGGGATGACGTGCCGTCAGGTCCGTTAATTCGGCAATCAGTTCGGCGTGCCGGCCCAGCCGCAGGTCGGCGTCGATGCGCCGCTCCACGGTGACCAGGCGGCTCTCCTCCAGGCGCAGCACCTCGATGTCGAGGATCGGCCCGACCCGAACGTCGACCAGCGCCGGCCCCCGCCACAGGTCCAGCGCCGCCCGCAGGCGGTCGGCGGACACCCGGTCGTCACCCGACTCGAAGGCGCTCTGGCCCTCGCGGGCGAGGCGTTCGTAGTCGTGCACGTCGACGCTCTCCTCGGGCACCTGGAGCAGGTACCCGCCGTGCCGGGTGGCCAGTACGTCCTTGGCGCCGCCCGGGGCTCCGGGGCCCATCGCCGTGCCCAGCCGGCGGCGCAGCTGGAGTATGTACGTCTGCAGGGTGGTCAGCGCGCTCTGCGGCGGCTGGGTCCCCCAGATCTCTTCCATGAGCGTGGGAACGGGTATCACGCGTCCGGGATACAGCGCGAGAAGGGAAAGCACCTGTCTCGGCTTTCCCGCGGTCGGAACAATGGATCCCCCGTTGACCTCGGCACTCAACGGACCCAGAACCTGAATCCTCACGGTCTCCCCTCCGTACTCCTCAAGCTCCCCCGGCACATTTCTGCCACCGGTGGCGGAGGAACTGCCCCCGTGCCGCGCACGCTAGCCGCGGTGGATGTTCTCCATCTCTTTCCTCCACCCAACTTCGAGCCGTCTTCGGTTACGGCCAGTCGATGCGGGCCGGGGCCGGGGCGGATCCCGGGGCGCTGGCCGAGGACGGCGCGACGGGCCAGTCGATGGGCCCGCCGTCGGCCTGGGCCGCGCCGCCCGCGGTGAGCACGGCGGCGGTGGCGAGAGCGGCGGTGGCGACGAGGCGGGCGAGGTTCTTCATGGTGACTCCTCCGTGGCAACTGTTTGTTCTTTCCTGGCAACTCTTCTGCCAAGAAGCTTGGCCGCACCCGCTCGGGATTCGCTCGTCAATCACTCGAGACGAACTGGAGAACCCCATCAGAACCCCCATGACCTGCAAAGGAATTGACTCGGAAAGAGCCTGGCAAGACATTGCCACGCGTTGCCAAGGGATCTGGAACTCGAGTTTCGCCGGAGCCGCCGCAATCCGGCGTTGCCAAAACTGCCGGCCGCTGGGCAATGTATTGCCAAGTCCATTGGCAATGCCTGGTACATGAGGGCCGTGCACATCCCGCGGCCCCGACAGCGGGGGGAGGCCCCTGAAATGAACGCGCCGACGCACCACGGGGAACGAACGGCCCACCTGGACACCGCGGGAACCGGCCGGATGCCGGACGCCGTACGCACCGTCCTCGCCCGCTGCACGGCCCTCGACGACCGCCTCGGGACCGCCGCACTGCAGGAGAGCCTCGGCGACGTCCTGCACACCCGCATCCACGAACGCCTCGGCGCCCTGCTGTCCGTACCCGCCGCCGACACCATCCTGGCGACCGGAGCGGCGCAGGCCTTCGAGGCCTACCTCCACGGCATCACCCCCGGCCCGGGCGACCGGATCTGGACCACCCCCCACGAGGGCGTGGCCAACCTGACCGCCCTGCACGCCCTGCGCGACCGCACCCGCTGCCGCCTGGAGGTCGTCCCGCTGCGCCCCGACGGGGACCTCGACCTGGACTGGATGCGCACCCACCTCGACGAGGACGTCGCCCTCGTCTCCGCCGTCCACCTCTCCCCGGCCTGCGGAACCGTCAACCCCGTCCACGACATCGGCCGCCTCCTCGCCCCCCACCGCGCCCGCTACACCGTCGACGCCTCCCACTCCGCCGGCCGGCTCCCCGTCGACGCCGCCCGCATCGGCTGCCACCTGCTCACCGCCGACGGCTGGCGGTTCCTGCGCGGCCCCCACAACACCGGATTCGCCTACATCGCCCCCACCCCGCACCTGGCCCCGGACGCTGCCCCGTACCGGGCGGCCGCCCCCGAGCCGGCCGCCGTCGCCGCCCTGGACGCCGCCCTCGCCCACCACACCGCCACCGCCCGCCCCCCGCACGAGGACCTCCTGCCCCTCCTGCGCGCCGCCGTCCGGCACACCCCCGGCATGGAACTCCTCGCCGGCGGACAGGAGCAGGCCGCCATCCTCGCCTTCCGGCACGCCCAGATCCCCGCCGCGGCCATCCGCCGGGGCCTGGCCCGCCGCGGAGTCGTCCTGGCCAAGACCGTCGCACACGAAACCCCCCTGCACCCGGCCGGCCGCGTCACGGCCCCCGCACTGCGCGCATCCCTCCACCACGACAACACCGCACAGGACATCGACCGCTTCCGGCAGGCCCTCGCAGAGGTCCTGCAGGAGGAGCGGGGCGCCGCCGCCCACCCCGCCCACCCCGCCCGCGGCGCACTCGCCGCCGCGGGAGCCGCCACCACCCCCCTCGGCCCGGCCGGCCGGGCCGGGCCGGGAGGCTCCGGCGCGCCGTCCCCGTACCGCGCACGACCGGTCCGCCGCCGCGGCCACCTCACGCTGCACCGGGCGACCTGAGACCCGCCATCTTCAGACCTGGAGGAGCCACATGAGCATCAGCCAAGCGCCACCCCTGCAGGCCCCCGACCGCGCCGCGGAACTGGCCGCCATCAAGGCCGGCGCCGCAGCCGGCCCCGACGAACGGGCCACCGAACGCCAGCACGCCAAAGGCAAACTGACCGCCCGCGAACGGATCGGCCTGCTGCTCGACGAGGGCTCCTTCCACGAGATCGAGGCCCTCAGACGGCACCGCGCCACCGGCTTCGGCCTGGAGACCAAGAAGCCCTACACCGACGGCGTGGTCACCGGCTGGGGAACCGTGGACGGCCGCACCGTCTTCGTCTTCGCCCACGACTTCCGCATCTTCGGCGGCGCCCTCGGCGAGGCCCACGCCGAAAAGATCCACAAGGTGATGGACCTGGCCCTCGCCGCCGGCGCACCCCTGGTCTCCCTCAACGACGGCGCCGGCGCCCGCATCCAGGAAGGCGTCTCGGCCCTGGCCGGCTACGGCGGCATCTTCCAGCGCAACACCCGCGCCTCGGGCGTCATCCCGCAGATCAGCGTGATGCTCGGCCCCTGCGCCGGCGGCGCCGCCTACTCACCCGCCCTGACCGACTTCGTGTTCATGGTCCGCAACACCTCACAGATGTTCATCACCGGCCCCGACGTGGTCCGCGCCGTCACCGGCGAGGAGATCACCCAGAACGGCCTCGGCGGCGCCGACGTCCACGCCGCCGTCTCCGGAGTCGCCGCCTTCGCCTACGAGGACGAACCCACCTGCCTGGAGGACGTACGCCACCTCCTGTCCCTGCTGCCCGCCAACAACCGCGAGACCCCGCCCCGCGAGGACACCGGCGACCCGGCCGGCCGCCGCACCGACGCCCTGTCGGCCATCGTCCCCGCCAACCCCCAGCAGGCCTACGACATCCGCAAGGTCATCGAGGAAGTCGTCGACGACGGCGAACACTTCGAGATCCAGCCCGCCTGGGCCACCAACGTCGTGTGCGCCCTCGCCCGCATGGACGGCCACGTCACCGGCTTCGTCGCCAACCAGCCCGCCAGCCTCGCCGGCGTCCTCGACATCCACGCCAGCGAAAAAGCAGCCCGCTTCGTCCAGTTCTGCGACGCCTTCAACATCCCCCTGGTCACCCTCGTCGACGTCCCCGGCTTCCTGCCCGGCGTGGACCAGGAACACGGCGGCATCATCCGCCACGGCGCCAAACTCCTCTACGCCTACTGCAACGCCACCGTCCCGCGGATCTCCCTCGTCCTGCGCAAGGCCTACGGCGGCGCGTACATCGTCATGGACTCCCGCTCCATCGGAGCCGACCTCGCACTGGCCTGGCCCACCAACGAGATCGCCGTCATGGGCGCCGAAGGCGCGGCCAACGTCATCTTCCGCCGCGAGATCGCCGCCGCGGCCGACCCCGACGCGATGCGCGCACAGAAGATCAAGGAATACACCACCGAACTCATGCACCCCTACTACGCCGCCGAACGCGGACTCGTCGACGACGTCATCGACCCCGGCGAGACCCGCACCGTACTCACCGGCGCCCTCGCCATGCTCCGCCCCAAGTACGCCGACCTGCCGTCGCGCAAGCACGGCAACCCGCCCGTATGACCGCCCCGGAAACCCCCGCCGCACCCGCCGCGGCGGGCACCCCGGACGCGCCGCACACCTGGCGCATCCGCCGCGGGAACCCCGACCAGGACGAGACCGCCGCCGTCCTCACCGTCCTGACCGCCCTCCTCCTGCACCGCGCCGCACCCGCCCCGCCACCGCCGCGCACCACCGCCGCCGGCTGGGACCGCCCGCCCCCCGGCCGCCACCACCGCACCGGCAGCTGGCGGCACTGACGGCCCGCCCGCCACCCCTGAGCCGGCCTCCATCCCCCTTCCGCCGCGCCACGAGTTCCCTGCGCCATCCTGCACCCAGCAGAGACGGGCGACGGAGGGACGAGCATGACGGTGAAGGCGATGGACAAGGCCCCCGAGCGGCCCGTGGCCCTGGTCACCGGGGCCACCGGCGGCATCGGACTGGCCGTCGCCCGCGACCTGGGCGCCCGCGGACACCGGGTGTTCCTCTGCGCCCGCACCGAGACCAAGGTCAAGGAGACCGTCACCGACCTCCAGGCCGAAGGACTCACCGTCCAGGGCGCGGCCGCCGACGTGACCGACCGCACCGCCGTCGAGAACCTCGTTGCCGCGGCCGTGGCCGCGTACGGCGCGCCCGTCAGCATCCTGGTCAACAACGCGGGCCGCAGCGGCGGCGGCGCCACCGCCGGCATCACCGACGAACTGTGGCACGACGTCATCGCCACCAACCTCAACAGCGTCTTCCTGCTCACCCGCGAGGTCCTCAACCGCGGCGGACTCGGCGCCGAACCCTGGGGCCGCATCATCAACATCGCCTCCACCGCGGGCAAGCAGGGAGTACTCCTCGGCGCCCCCTACTCGGCCTCCAAACACGCCGTCGTCGGCTTCACCAAGGCCCTCGGCAAGGAACTCGCCCCCACCGGCACCACCGTCAACGCGGTCTGCCCCGGCTACGTGGAGACCCCCATGGCCGCCCGCGTGCGCAGCGGCTACGCACAGGTGTGGGACACCACCGAGGACTACGTCCAGGAGCAGCTCGAATCCAAGATCCCCCTCGGCCGCTACTCCACCCCCCAGGAAGTGGCCGGCCTCGTCGGCTACCTCACCACCGACCTCGCCGCCTCCATCACCGCCCAGGCCCTCAACGTGTGCGGCGGACTGGGCAACTACTGACCCCGCCCCGCCGCCCCCCCCGGGGCGGGGACACGCACAGCGCGAGGGCCCCGGACATCACCCGTCCGGGGCCCTCACGCCTGCCCGTACCGCCTGCTCACAGCATCGACGGCGACCCCGAAACGTCCCACGTCAGCGCCTGCGGGGCGATCCCCGCGGACCGCCAGCGCGCCACCACCGCACCGTCCACCGGCTCGTCCGACAGCAGCACGTGCCGCAGCGACGGCAGACCGCCCCCGCGCACCACCGCGCCCAGCCGCGCGAACGCCGACGGCAGCTGCGTCACCACCGTCACCCGCTCCTTCGCCAGCAGCCGGGCGAAAGCACGCGCATCGCACGCCGTGTCCCGGTCCACGACCACCGCACGGCCCCCCGACAGCAGCGGACCCCACAGCTCCCGCATGCCCACGTCCAGGCTCAGGGAGTGGAAGAACGTCCACACGTCGTCCAGACCCGCACCCAGCACCGGGACACAGCCGTCCACCCACGACAGCACCTCCCTGTGGGACACCGGACGCACCGCCACCGCCCGCCCCGGGTCACCGCCCGCGGGCAGCGCCCAGAACGCCGTCCCCGCCGGCACCTCACGGCGTCCCGCCACCTGCGGCCGGACCGCGACGACGAACCGGCCCACCTTGACCACCGGGATCTCCCCGTGCAGCAGACCCGCGTCCGAGACGACCACCTCGGCCCCCGCGTCACGCATCAGGAACTCCTGCAGACCCGCACCGTGCCCGGGCTCCAGCGGCAGCACCGACGCCCCCGTCCGCAGCACGCCGACCACCGCGCCCGCCGTCCTGCACGAACGCTCCGCACGGACGGCCACGGCCGAGCCCGGGCCCGCCCGCCCCGACAGGCGCCGCGCGATGTCGTCGGCCAGCCACTCCAGTTCCAGATAGGTCACCTCCGCCTCCGCGTCCCGGGCCGCGACCCGGCCGGGATGACGGGCGGCCAGGGAAGCGAAACGGACGTCGATGCGGTCCCGGCGCCAGGGCCGCCCGCCGGACGGGTCGAGCCCGATCCGTCCGAACAGACCCGCCAGTTCGGCGGACAACCGGTCGAGCTCCGGATGATCCGGAATGGCATTCATGCGGCCTCCCAGCGGCGGGGTCGTAACTCCACCGACGATGCTGCCGGGGCGCACATGAGAACCGCTCAAGCCCCCGCCGCGGACCACCTCTCGGGGGCCGCTCAAGACCCCCTCGAAGAAGGGTCCATGAAGGGTCGAGGACCACTCGGGACACCCTGGCCCACCCCCCGGGAGCATGCCTACGATTCTCCAGCTCATGCCGAAGCCACCAGCTCACCGCCGCGCTCCGAGCCACCACTCGTAGACGCACGCATATGGAACTGAGCTTTGTGGCTATGGCCCGTCTCGCGAGACTGGACTTGACTGTACTCATGACTCAGAACGCGCAGAACACGCAGATCACCCTCGTCATCGGCGGTCACGGCAAGACCGGCCGACGTGTCGCCGAGAAGCTTTCCGCCCAGGGCCGCCAGGTCCGCATCGGCTCCCGCTCCGGGCAGCCCGCCTTCGACTGGCACGAGCCCGCCACCTGGGCACCCGCCCTGGAAGGCGTCGACCGGGTATACGTGACCTACTACCCCGACCTCGCCTTCCCCGGCGCCGCCGAACAGGTCGCCGAATTCTCCAAGGCCGCCGTCGCCGCCGGCGCACGCCGCCTGGTGCTCCTCTCCGGCCGCGGCGAGGAGGCGGCCGAGGTCAGCGAGAACAACCTCAAGGCCTCCGGCGCCGACTGGACGATCGTCCGCTCCAGCTGGTTCAACCAGAACTTCAACGAGAGCTTCTTCCTGGAGCCCGTCCTGGCCGGCGAGATCGCCCTGCCCACCGGCGACGCCGTCGAGGCCTTCGTCGACGCCGACGACATCGCCGACGTCGTCGTCGCCGCACTGACCGACGACAAGCACATCGGCAAGACCTACGAACTGTCCGGCCCCCGCCTCCTCAGCTACAGCGACGTCGCCGCCGAACTGACCAAGGCCACCGGCCGCGACATCAAGTACATCTCCGTCACCAACGAGGAGTACCGCGCCGTCCTGCGCGAGAACAACCTCCCCGAGGAGTTCGCCGACCTCTTCACCATGATCCTCGACGGCCGCAACGCCCACCTGGTGCACGGCGTCGAAGAAGCCCTGGGCCGCAAGCCCAAGGACTTCGCCGACTTCGCCCGCGAGGCCGCGGCCACCGGAGTCTGGAACGTCTGACCCGCGCCCGGCCCGCTTCCACCAACCGCACCATCCCTTTCGCTCCTTGACCGGGCGGCGACTCTGGTACGGCCGCCGCCCGGTACTCGGGGCACAGGAGGTTCCCATGCCCACGCCCCGGACGTACTCCAGCGAAAACGGACTCGAAGCGCTCCCCCCGTACTTCCACGGATTCGCCCTGATGCACATCGCGATGCGACGCGACGCAGCCCGCCTGCGCACCGCCGCCCCCCGATGGAACGGCGCCGGAGCCGACTGGTGGCAGCACCTGCGCGAAACCATCGAATGGCACCACACCAGCGAGGACGACGTCCTGTGGCCCGGACTGCGCCGCCGCGACAGCGACTTCGACGCCCAGGCCCGTGAACTCCACGACGACCACGAGGAACTGGACGCCGCCATGGCCGCCGTGTCCACCGCCATCGCCCACCGCGGCGACAACCTCCCCCGCGCGGCACAGACCTTCGAAGGCATCCTGCGCGACCACCTCCGCGACGAGGAACGCATCGTCTTCCCCGTCTTCGAACGGCTCGGCGAACGCGCCTACCTCGCCGAGGAACGCAAAGTCGTCGCCAGCGCCCCCCTGCGCGTGATGACCCGCCTCCAGCCGTGGATGTTCGACGGAGCCCCCCGCCGGTCGGTCGCCCACGTCTCCGCCACCATCCCGCCACCGGTCCGCCTGATCGGTGCCACGCTCCTGCAGCGCCGCTACACCCGCACCCTGAAGGGAATCCTGAAGTGACCGGCACGACCACACAATCCGTGACCCTGGTGGCCGCCACGGTGGGCACCGGCCTGATGGCCGGCCTCTACTTCGCCTTCGACATCTCGGTGATGCCCGGCCTCGGCCGCGGCGACGACCAGACCTACGTCACCGCCATGCGCAACATCAACGACGCCATCGACAACGGCCTCTTCGGCCTCCTCTTCCTCGGCGCGTTCCTGGCGACCGGCGTCGCCGCCACCCAGCAGCAGCGCGGCGGCCGCCCCGACGCCGCCCGCTGGGGCTGGGCCGCCTTCGCCCTGTACGGCCTCTCCCTCGCCGTCACCGCGATCGTGAACATCCCCCTCAACAACCAGCTCGCCCGGGCCGGCACCGACGCCGCCGCCGCCCGCTCCCGCTTCGGCGGCCGCTGGACCTCCGGGAACATCGTCCGCACCGTCGCCTGCACCGCCGCCCTGGCCGCCCTGGGCCGCGCACTGACCCTGCACGGCCGCGCCTCGGCCGCACCGACCCCGTAAAACCGCCCTCCCCGGCCCGGCCAAGGGCCACCCCCCACCCCGCGAACGGCGCCCGCTCTCTTTCCGTCCCCCGCGGGAGAGCGGGCGCTTCGCTGCACCCTCCGAGAGAGGATGAAGACATGGACACGCTGACCGGCCTCCTCGAAGGCCCCAAAGCCCGCGGGGCCTTCCTCCTCAAGTCCGTCTTCAACCCGCCCTGGTCACTGCGCGTCGAGGACCGGGCCCCCCTCTCCGTCGTCACCATGGTGCACGGCACAGCCTGGCTCGTCCCCGACCACGCCGACCCCGTCCTGATCCGCCCCGGAGACGTGGCCGTCGTACGGGGCCCCGACCCCTACACCGTCGCCGACGCCCCCGGCACCCCCGTCCAGATCACCGTCGGCCCCGAACAGCGCTGCAGCACCCAGGAGGGCGAGGACGTCACCGACACCATGGCCCTGGGCGTGCGCACCTGGGGCGACACCTTCCAGGACGCCGGCTCCTCGGTCATGCTCAGCGGCACCTACCAGGCACCCAGCGAAATCGGCCGCCGGCTGCTCAGCGCCCTGCCCACCCTCCTGGTCCGCCCCGCCGAAGCCGCCGACAACACCCTGGTCACCCTGCTCACCTCGGAGATCTCCAAGGACGAACCCGGCCAGGAGATCGTCCTGGACCGGCTCCTGGACCTGCTGCTCATCGGAGTCCTGCGCACCTGGCTGGCAGCACCCGGCAGCGGCGCCCCCGCCTGGTACCGCGCCCAGAGCGACCCCGTCGTCGGCCCCGCCCTGCGCCTGCTCCACGAAAACCCGGTCCACGGCTGGACCGTCGGGGAACTCGCCCTGAAGGTCGGCGTCTCCCGGGCCGCCCTGGCCCGCCGCTTCACCGACGTCGTCGGCGAACCCCCGGTCGCCTACCTGACCGGCTGGCGCCTGGCACTCGCCGCCGACCTGCTGCGCGAACCGGACGCCACCGTCACCACCGTCGCCCGCCGCGTCGGCTACAGCTCGGCCTTCGCCCTGTCGGCAGCCTTCAAACGGGTACGGGGCATCAGCCCCCAGGAATTCCGCAACGGCGCGACCCCGTCCACCGCACCCCGCACCGCCCAACCCGCCCGCACCGTCGTCCTGCCCACCGACCGGGGCTGACCCCGCGCGGCGGCCAAGTCCGCCGCGGGGGAGGGCCCGAGCGGTCACACTGTGGGGGAGAGACCACCTCAGCCGCCTGCCGCGTCCCGCACGCCGCCCGCCTGCCGCTCGATCTCCGCGGCCGGGAACGGCGTCCGCCTGCTCTCGGTGAGCAGACGGCGGAAGAAGGAGTCCACGACAAGGGTGGAGCGTGCGTGCCGGTCGATGACATCCGTGACCTCGGGCGGGATGCCGCCGGGCCGCCGGCCCGCTGTCCAGTCGCGCAGGAACACCTCGCGACCCGTCTCACCGCGCACGCCGTCGAGCACGTGGTGTCGCAGCAGGTGGCTCGCGGTGTAGCAGCGGTCGAACGCCAGGTGGTCCGAGAGGAACCCGGACTCCTCCGCGGAAAGGTCGAAACAGTCGCTCAGGGCAAGCCCGAAGTCGGCGAAGTAGAGCCGGCGGCCATCGGTCAGGATGTTGGCGAAGTGAGCATCGAAGTGGACAAGTCCGCGAGAACTCATGAAGGCGGCCCCGCCCGTCAGGGCTTCCTCCACCCAGCGCAGGGGCGAGCCCTCCCCGCCCTCCCGCACGGCGCTCTCCCGCTCGGCCAGCCATCCGGCGAGCGTGTACGGCACGTGCTCCAGGAAGACCACCAGGCTGCACGAGGACCGGCCGATGGCCTCCAGCCGGCCACGAACGGCCGGCGACCCCTCCCAGTGCGCGACAGCCCCCTCCAGGCCCCCGAAGGCGTCGGTGAATCCTTCGGGAGGGGAGTCGGGCAGAACCCGCCAGTGGTACATCAGAGGAAATCCCGCGTACGCGTCGCCGAGTACCCAGTTCGTGGTCATCGTGTGCACGGCGAGCTCCCGCCAGGCACCGAACCCCGCCGAGCCCACCCCGTACTGGTAGAACAACGGCAGCCGGAAGACGTTCGCCGTCGACCGCACGTTCTCCGGCCGCAGTTCGATGTCCGTCAAAGGGATCCGCTTGACGAAGACACGCGTTCCGTCGACGTCCAGCTCGGCCGACCTGCCGCCGATGCCCGACCCGAGCGCAGTGGCACCTGCCACGGCCTCACCGAGCCGGTGGTCGCTCAGCAGGGAGAGCCCGGTGCTGACGGCCCCGTAACCCGCCAGGCGCGCGGCGCGGCGCCGGTCATGGTCCCGCATCGACGTCTCCTCGGTGCCCGGACCAGGGCTTCGGCAATCCCGCGTACGCCGCCGACCCTACGCCGTACCGGCCGGCGCGGGCCCGAGAGCAGGACCGCAAGGACCGGCCGGGGCCGGCCGCACGGCGCCCGCGTGTTCCACACGGGTCACCGCCGTCAGGACCAGGCCCCGCCCGGCCAGCCAGCGGCCCTCGTACACCGGGTCCACCGGCGACGGCACCGGCGGGCGCAGGGTGGCCGTGAACGTGCCCGCGGGGGAGAGGGCCACCGAGGCGTCACGGAAACCCAGCCAGATCCCCGTCGCCGGATACCAGGCCTTGTACACGGCCTCCTTCGCCGAGAAGAAGATCCGCTCCCACGGCAGCGAGGCATCCGCTGCGGCAAGGCCCGCCAGATGGGCGCGCTCCGCACCGCAGGCGATCAGCCCGAGGACCCCCGGCGGCAGCGGCCCCGCCGGCTCCGCGTCGATACCCAGGGCCGCCACCGACGAGGCCGGGGCGGCCACCGCCGCACGGTACCCCTCGCAGTGGGTGATGCTGCCGACCACACCGGACGGCCACTGCGGGGCCCCGCCCGGGCCCGGGAGCAGGGCCACCGGCCGCCGCCCCAGCTCGCTCAGGCAGCGCCGCGCACAGGCCCGCGCCGTCGCGAACTGCCGGCGCCGCCGCTCCCGGCGCCCCGCCATCAAAGCCGCCTCGGCAGGGAACAGCACAGCGGGCGCCGCGTCGTCGAAGGCTTCCGATGACGTGACGCCCGGAGGCAGGAGTTCCTCGATCATCGCGAGGCGAGCTCCATCGCCGCGGCCACCGCCAGCAACGGCCGCTCCAGCGGCAGCATGTGGCCCGCGTCCGGGACCCGTTCGAAGCGGGCACCGGGGATCACCTCCGCGAGGACCTCGGCCAGCGCGATGTCGATCACCTTGTCGCCCTCGCCGTGCAGGACCACCGCCGGCACCGTGACCGACCGCAGCGCCTCGCGGACGTCCCAGCCCCGCGTGCACCGGAAGAACTCCGCCCGCACCCGGGGCGCGGCCGCCGCGAACAGCTGCCGGTTCACGTCCCGCACCACCGGGTCCACCTCCTTGCCCATGGTGGAACCCAGCAGCCTGCGGCCCAGCCACGGACGGCCGAGCGCCCTGGAGAACACGGCACTGCCCATCATCTTCACCTCGCTGTCCGGGGTGTCCTGGCCGTGCGCCGCCGTGCCCAGCAGCACCAGCCCGCGCAGCCGGCCCGCCGACGGCGAGGTCGCCGCGTAGCCGAGGGCGGCGAACCCGCCGCCCGAATGACCGACGACCACCGCCTCCCGCGCGTCCGTCTCACCGAGGACCGCCGCCAGGTCCGCACTCAGCCGCTCCACCGAGACCGGGGTACGGCCCAGCGTCGAGGCGCCGTGACCGCGCTGGTCGTACAGCACCACCCGGTGCCCGGCCCGGATCAGCCGGTCCGCGACCGTGCCCCACACCCGCCGGGTGTGCGCCCAGCCGTGCACCAGGACCACGTCCGCGGCCGCCGGCGTGCCCGCCAGCGGCGCCAGCACCGTCACCTCCAGCGCGGCCCCGTCGTCGGTGCGGACCGTCAGCTCACGGGTGAGCCCCGCCGCCGCCGTGCTCACCGCGGCACCGCCGACAGCTGCCGGTCCAGGGACTCGAACGCTGCCAGCGTGCCCCTGGAGTGCTCCGCACCCAGGTCCGCGACCTTGGCCAGCACCTTCAGCCAGCCGTGCGGGCTGCCGGTGAAATGCATGGAGATACGGGTACGGCCGTCCGCCAGCGGCTCCACACGGAACGTGCTGGGACCCCGGAACACCCCGTCCACGTACTCGATGTCCAGGCGCCGTCCCGGCTCCACCGCCACCGTCCGCGAGGTGAAGCGCAGCTTCAGCCCGCCCTTGTCGGCGCCCTTGGTGTGCACCGTCACGCCCACCATGCCGCCGACCTCGTCGGGGGCACCGGACACCGCCGTGAACGTATTGGCCGGCACCCACCACTTGCGGGCCCCGCGGAACTCCGCGACGAGCGCCTCCCACACGGCATCCGCCGGGGCGTCGATCACCGCCTCGTCGATCAGGTCGTACGTCGTCATACCGAACCCTCCAGTGGATACGGGAAAGAAAAGAGGCGGCGGGGGCGGGGTCCCTCTCCCCGCCCCCGCCGCCGGGACTCCACGACCGGTCAGGCCCCCGCTGTCAGGCGAAGAAGCCCTGCCCGGGAGTGAAGATGTTGTTCGGGTCGAACTTGTTCTTCGCGTTCACGAAACCGGTCCACCGGTTGCCGAAGTGCTTCTTCCAGTCGGCACCCGACATCGGGATCGACCCCACCAGATAGCGCTTCGCGCCCAGGCCCACCGCGATGTCGTACAGACGGCGGTTCTGGTCGATCATTCCCTGGATGTTGGGCTCACCCGGGTTGGGGAACCGCAGCAGGTCGAAGAGGTAGACCACCGACTCGTTCGGCATCATCGCCAGCGGACGCTTGATCTTCGAGGAGAAGAACGGGTAGAAGAGCAGGAACCCGCCGCCCAGCGAGTTCGCATCCAGCTCCTGCTCCACGAGCTTCATGAACTGCTTCGTCTTCGACGCCGGCAGGAACATGCTCAGCCACGGCTTGGGCGTGTACCAGTGGCCGCCCTCCTTCAGGTACGCCTCGTACGCGTCGAGCCGGAACATGTAGTCCCGGAACGTCACGTCCTCGATGACCGCCTCCGCCCGCACGTCCTGCAGGTCGCACAGCAGCCGGGCCCGGTTCGGCGGCGTCGTGTTGTACGTCGCCCCGACCTCCAGCTTGTAACGCCAGCCCGAGTTGTCCGGGGTCCGCTGCATCTCGCCCGCGTGGACCTCGAACCGGCCGTCGGCCAGCACCCGCTCGGAGTCGGTCAGGTACTGCTCCACCGTGTTGTAGTACAGGCTGAAGATGACGGCCCGCTTCGGCGCCGGGATCAGCTTGACCTTGACCCGCACGATGATGCCGACCTGGCCGCCGCCCGACAGCGCCGCGTTGAACAGCTCCGTGCGCTGCGTCGCCGTCGCGGTGACCAGCTTGCCGTCACCCGTGACGATGTCGATGGACTGCACGGTGTCGCACAGCAGGCCGTACCGCTGCACCGTGCCGCCGATACCGCCGATGCTGATCGTCCCGCCGACCGAGATGTACAGGTAGTCCGGCAGCGCCGGCGGGGTCTTGCCCACCGCGAGCGTCGCGTCCGTCAGCTGACCCCACGTCACACCGGCTTCGACCACCGCGTGGTCGCTGCCGATCGACAGGATCCTCGACATGCCCTTGGCGTCGATGGAGATACCGCCCGGAACACGCGCCTGCCCGTACACCGAGTGCGACTCGATGTCGTCGCCGGTGCCGCCCTGACCGTTGACGGCGACCTTGATGCCGTTGGCACGGGCGTAGTTGACGATCTTGACGATGTCGTCCACGCCGCCCGGCCGCAGCACGGCCCACGGCTTGCTCGGGGCGCCGTCGAAGAGATGACCGAAGTCGTTGGCGAAGGCGTCGACCACACCGGGCGTCGTCTCCAGGGTGCCGACCAGGCCCGGCACCGGGACGACGTCGGAGTTCCCGGCCGCCTCGGCGGCCGTCGCCCAGGTCTGGCTCACGGCATTCCAGCCGACGACCGCGACGGCAGTGGTCGCGATCCCGCCCAGGATCCGGCGGCGGGACGGCTGGGCGGCGGTGCCCTCGGCAGTTCTGTGGGTGCTGCTCATCTTCGTACGTCTCCTACTGGTGAGGTACCGGCTTGGTGCTGCGTACCTGGGAAGCGAGCTGGTACTCGCTCAGGTCGAGGCGCTTGGTGCCCCGGCGGAAGCGCCAGGTGTACGTCGGGAAGATCGAGGTGTTGCGGCCGGCGGAGTCGAGGTACCAGCTCTTGCAGCCGCCCGACATCCAGACCGTGCCCTCCAGGTGCTTGTCGAGCTTCCGGTTGTAGGCGTCCTGCGCCTCCCGGCGGACCTCGATGCTCGACAGACCGCGCTCGGCAGCCTGCCGCAGGGAGTCCACGACGTACTGGACCTGCGCCTCGATCATCACGGTCTGCGAGGAGTGGCCCAGGGCCGTGTTCGGGCCCAGCAGCATGAACAGGTTCGGGAAGCCCGCGATGGTGGTACCGCGGTGCGCGGCCATCCCGTCCTTCCACGCCTCACGCAGCTGCACACCGTCCCGGCCCCAGATCCGGCGCGCGACCGGCCGGTCGGTGGCCTGGAAACCGGTGCCCAGGATGATGGTGTCGACCTCGCGCTCGACGCCGTCCGTGCCCACGATCGACTTCGCACGGACCTCGGCGATGCCGTCGGTGACGACCTCCACGTTCGGCTGCTGGATCGCCGGGTACCACGTGTTGGAGAACAGCAGCCGCTTGCAGGCCACCAGATAGTCGGGGGTCAGCCGCTTGCGCAGCGCCTCGTCCGCCACCGACTTCTCCAGGTGGTCACTCGCCATCTTCTGGACCTTCTCGGCGAGCTTGGGGCGCTTCCAGAAGAACGCGAGGATCTCCCGGCCCCACATGTTGAAGCCCCGCCGGAACTGCTGGTAGCCGGGCAGCGAACGCAGCATCGCGGTGTGCAGCGGGCTGTTGGCCTTGTCGGGCTTGGGGCCGATCCACGCCGGGGTGCGCTGGTACAGGTCCAGCTGCCCGACCTCGGGCTGGATCTTCGGGACGAACTGGATCGCCGAGGCGCCCGTGCCGATGACGGCGACGCGCCGGCCCGCCAGCTCGTGGTCGTGGTCCCAGTTCGAGGAGTGGAAGACCTTGCCCTCGAACTCGGCAAGGCCCTTGATGTCCGGCACGGCCGCCTCACTGAGGTAGCCCGTGCCGGTCACCAGGAACTGCGCGGTGTACTGGCCCTGCGAGGTCTCGATCCTCCAGTGCCGCTCGCCCTCGTCCCAGCGGGCGGCCTGAAGCTCGTGCCCGAACCGGATGTGCGGGCGCACGCCGAAACGGTCGGCCGTATCGCGCAGATACGCGAACAGCTCGTCCCGCGAGGCGAACGTCGACTTCCAGTTCGGGTTCCGGGCGAAGGAGAACGAGTAGAGGTGGGACATGACGTCGCACGCACACCCCGGATAGCTGTTGTCGCGCCAGGTGCCGCCGACCTCGTCGGCCCGCTCGAACACCAGGAAGTCGTCGATGCCCGACTGCAGCAGCCGGACGGCGGTGCCCAGACCCGAGAACCCGGTGCCGATGACCGCGACCCGCAGGTGCCGGGTCGGGCCGTGGCCGCCGGGACGCTTCTCGGTGCCCGTACGTGCCCCGCCGTCCTTGGCCGGTTCGAGAATGCTCGTCACGTCAACCTCCTTAACGGCGCGTGATGGTGACGCGGAAGTTGTTGAAGAACTTGTCCTCGAGGGTGTACGCGAAGATGTCGAGGTAGCGCTCGAACCGCGAGACGACCTCCTCGCCCTCCATGGCCACGGCCTCGTCCCGGCGCTCGGCCAGCAGGACCAGCCAGGCACGGCAGGCCATCGCGAACGACTCGCGCTCGTTGACGATCTCGTCGATCTCGAAGAGACCCTCCGCCGCGGCGCTCAGCTCGCTCAGGTGCGGGATGTGGCAGCCCTCGAACTCCGAGCGCTGCAGGAACTTCAGGTCGTCCAGGAGCGCCCGGTTCATCGGCAGCGCCTCGGCGGTCATGGTGTGCAGCACGAACTTCGCACCCGGGTTCAGGGCGTTCGCGACCTGCTGGAAGAAGTACCGGTAGCGCTTCGTGCGCTCCTTCGGCGGCAGGTTGGAGGAGACGAAGTGCTCCAGCGCGTTGATGCAGAACGCCGCGTCGTACTTCTCGCTGTCGTCCGCGACCTTGTAGTCGGCCCAGCTCTGGACCAGCGTGGTGATCCGCGGGTTGTCCAGGCCGGCGATGAACGCCTCCTGCGTGCGCGACAGGGTCAGGCCGACCGCCTGCTCCGCACCGTGCACGGTGGTGAGGCGGTTGAGCATGGTGCCCCAGCCGCAGCCGATGTCCAGGACGCGCCCGGTACGGCCGGCGGAGACATTGGCGAGCTCGGCGAACTTGTCGAGCTTGCGCTCCTGCGCCTCGTCGAGGGTGGCGACCAGGTCCTCGCCGTCTTCCCAGTAGCCGCCGGAGTACATCATCGTGGGGCCCAGCAGCAGCCGGTAGAAATCGTTGCTGACCTCGTAGTGGTGCCTGATCGCATCGACCTCGGGGTCCACCGACTTGGGGGCGACCGTTGTCATCCTGATCCTCTTTCCTGCGTGTCCGGCGGGCCGTGAATTTCCGAATTCGCGTCGAGAAAACCGGATGCCCCGCAAGGCGTGCGCAAGACGGCCTCCGGACACAATCCGGCGCCGTGTTGCGCGTTCCTTGCGGGGGCGCGGCTTTCATCACTCTCGAAAACCAGACACGCACTGCCGAGTTGCATTGCCGAGAGAGGACCGACCCCATGTCGCTGCCCACCATCGAAGAACTGGCGAGCCAGCTCGAGGCCGTCTCGGGTGCCGCGGAGGTCAGCCCCGACGCCCCGCTCCAGCACATCGCGGACGTCGACTCGCTGGACCTGATGGAGTGGCTGTACGGCTTCCAGAACCAGTACCCGCACATTCCGGCCGACGAGTCGCTCTTCGCCGACCTCGACGACACGACCACCCTGCGTGACGTGTACGCGAAGATCGTCGATCTCGTCCCGGCTCAGGCGTAGCGAGGGGTGACGTGACCGGCTTCGACATCACCGGGTGGGGCATGTCCGTACCCGAACGCATCGTCACCAGCGCCGAACTCGCGACACGCTTCGGCGTCGACGAGCACTGGGTCGTCAGCCGCTGCGGCATCCGCGAGCGGCGGGCGGTCGACCCGGGGCAGACCACCGCCTCCCTGGCCGTCGAGGCCGGCCGGCGCGCGCTCGAGAAGGCGGGCCTGACCGGCGCGGACATCGCCCACCTCATCGTCGCGACGGCCACGCCCGAGCAGCCGTCCCCGGCGACCTCCGCGTTCGTCCACCACGAACTGGGGATCGCGGGCAGCGCGCACGACGTCAACTCCGAGTGCGCGGGCTTCGTCTACGGGCTCGTGTCCGCCATGGCGCTGATCGCCATCGACCCCCGGCCGATCCTGCTGATCGGCTCCGACACCCACACCCTGACGGCCAACCCGGCCGACCGGGACCTGTCCATCCTCGTCGGCGACGGCGCGGGCGCCGTCGTCCTCCAGCCGGGCCCCGAGAACCGGGTCAAGGCCTGGAACCTGGGCGCCGACGGGGCCTGCACCGGCTCCCTCAAGGTCCTCGCCGGCGGCAGCCGGATGCCCACCACCCAGGAGACCCTGGACGCGGGCCTGCACTACGCGCAGATCAACGGCAACGAGATCTACCTCAACGCCGTCCGCTACACCGTCCGCACGGTCCGCGAGACGCTGGAGAGCGCCAAGGTGGACGCCGCGGACATCGACCACGTCGTACCGCACCAGGCCAACATCCGGATCATCAACTCGATCCTGTCCCACACCGGCCTGCGGCAGGAGGCTTTGATCACCAACCTCCAGAAGTACGGGAACACCGCCTCGGCGTCGATCCCGATCGCACTGACCGAGGCCCTCGAGGAGGGCCGGATCAAATCCGGTGACAAGGTCCTGCTGGCCGGCTTCGGAGCAGGCATGACCTGGGGTTCGATCCTGATGGAGTGGGGCGGTGTCGCGGCATGAGCAAGAACGGTGCGGGCGTCAGGCCCGAGTCCCCGGTCGCGCTCGTGACCGGCGCCTCGGGCGGCCTCGGCCAGGCCCTGGCGCTGGAACTGGACGCGCTGGGCTGCCGGGTCGCGGTCCACTACAACAGCTCCCGCCAGGGCGCGGAGGCCGTCCGGGAGAAACTGACCAACCCCTCGGTCCTGGTCACCGGCGACGTCGGTTCGTGGGAGGCCACCCAGGCCCTCTACGAGCGGATATCGGCCGAACTCGGCCCGGTGGACGTACTCGTCAACAACGGGGCCATCCGCAAGGACAGCCTGATGGCGATGCAGAACCCGGCCGACTGGGCCCAGGTCATCCAGACCAACCTGATCGGCTCCTTCCACACCGCCCGCGTCTCGGTCCCGTACATGCTGCGCAAGCGGTGGGGCCGGGTCATCAACATCGTGTCCCCGTCAGGCATCATCGCCACGGCCGGCCAGACCGCCTACTCGGCCTCCAAGGCGGGACTGATCGGCTTCACCCGCACCCTCGCCGCCGAATGCGGCCGGCGCGGGGTGACGGTGAACGCACTGTCCCCCGGCTTCATGATCACCGGCATGACCAACACCCTGCCGGACCGGGTCATCGAAGGCATGGAGGACAAGGCCCCGATCCCGCGGTTCGTCACGGTCGAAGAAGTCGCCCGCAGCGCCGGCCTCTTCCTCGACCAGGACTGCATGACGGGCCAGGTCATCAGCATCGACAGCGGCGTCTCCATCACCTGATCCCCCCGCCGCTCCCCGGCCCCGGCCTCCCCACCCCCACAGGGAGGCCGGGGCTCCCGTCGTCCCCGCCGACCGGGCCCGGACCCACCGGAGGACCTACGCGCACGAGGACGTACGCACCGGAGGACCTACGCACACAAGGACCCACAAGCACGAGGACGTACGCACCCGCCCGCGGGCACACGAGGGCCGCCGCCGCGCACCAGCGCAGCGGCGGCCCTTTCGCATGAGCGGATCAGGCGGCGGGGGAGGACGACATGCGGTGCGTGACGCACCCGTGCTCGGCCAGCGAGCACGGCCGGGGCACCGGCATGCGGTGATCCACCTCGAACACCCCCATCAGCACCGGGTCCAGGCAGGTCAGCGAACGCACGGCCGGCCGCGGTTCGGGCGTGCGCAGCAGCTCCAGGTACGCGGCCTCCGTCTCCGGCGCCGGATCGATGCCCAGCTCCTCCGCCAGCACCTCCCGCAACTGCTGGTAACTGCGCAGCGCCTCCGCCCGGTTGCCCGCCCGGGTATGGGCCGCCATCCGGCACCGGTAGGCGCTCTCCCGGAACGGGGCACGCCGCACGGCCTCCTCCGCATACCGCAGCGCATGATGCTCGTCGCCCAGCGCCGAGGAGGACAGGCTCGCCGTCTCCAGCGCCTTCAGCCGCAGCTCCTCCAGCTGCTCGCGCATCGCGTTGACCCACTCGCCCTCGTGCGAGGGCAGGAACGAGCCGCGCAGGTTCGACACCGCGCCCGCCGCGAGCTGCGCCGCCACCGCGTAGGCCCCCTCGGCGTACGCCTCGGCGGCCTCGGCCAGCGCGGTCTCCGCGACCTCCACGTCCACGACCGCGTCCCGCGGCACCCGCAGAAGGTAGCGGCCGCCCTGCGAGACCAGGGGAGTGGCCCCCGGCCCGTCCTGCGGCGTCGTGACGAACGTACGCACCCGGCTCACCAGGCTGCGCAGGGCCGAGGCCCAGGTGTCCGGCAGGCCCTCGGGCCATATCGTCTCGGCCAGCTGGTCACGGTCCGTGCCGCCGGCCCGCTCCAGGAGCAGCCGGGCGAACGCGACCTGCGCCTGCGCGCTCGAGAGGTGTTGAGGCGGTGCTCCGTCCGGCTCGATCGTGACAAGACCTATGAGTCTGATCAGCACTATGCACTCTCCGAAACGGTCGGCTTCCGGCCGTGTCCCCCAAGTTCGTGCGATTCAGAGGATACCGGCGGGCCTTCTCCGCATGTCAACAGCGGTCGGCAAACATTTCCGACCGAATAAAACCCGAGGTCCGGGCTTTCCCTTTCGCTTTTTGAGCGCCACTGCAGTCCGGCTGTGGCGCGGCTGTGGTCCGGCTGCAGTCCCGCTCTTGCGCTGCTATTGCGCCCCCCGAGCCTTAATGGAATTCCACTAGAGCCCGGCCGGAGAAACGGCAGGGCGTCGATGGAGTTCCGGGTCCGCCGGACGATCGCGACGAGGAGAAGCACGTGAACGCATCCGCTGCCTGGGACCGCCTCGAGCCGAAGCTGGCCTACTTCCGCGACCGCGTCCGGTCCCTGGAGTACGAGCCCAACCGCAAGAACAGCTTCGTGGCCTACACGGCCGAGCGGGACTCCGCGTACGCGGACCAGGACGGCCGCCGCCTGCTGATGATGTCCGGCTACTCCTACCTCGGACTTGCCGGCGACGAGCGGGTCGTCTCCGCCGCCAAGGCCGCCGTCGACCGCTACGGCACCGGCAACCACGGCGTGCGCGCCCTGGCCGGAACCACCCCGCTGCACGAGGAACTGGAGGCCGAGGTCGCCAAGGTCGCCGGCCGCGAGCGGGCCCTGGTCTTCGGCTCCGGCTACGCCGCCAACGTCGGCACCGTCGGCGCCATCGTCGGACCCGGCGACACCGTCTTCATCGACAAGTACGACCACGCCAGCATCGTCGACGGCTGCAAGCTCTCCGGCGCCACCGTCACCCGCTTCCGCCACAACGACGTCACCCACCTCGAACGCCGCCTCGCCGCCGCCCCCGACACCGGCGTCCGCCTCGTCATCGTCGACAGCGTCTATTCCATGGACGGCGACATCGCCCCCCTGGTCGACCTGCGCAAGGTCTGCGACGCCCACAACGCACTCCTGATGGTCGACGAGGCCCACGCCCTCGGCGTCATCGGCGCCACCGGCAAAGGCATCGAGGAGCACTTCAACTACGAGGCCAAGGTCGACATCAAGCTCGGCACCCTCTCCAAGGCCATCCCCTCCATGGGCGGATGGGTCGCCGGCTCCGCCGAACTCGTCCACCACCTGCGCTACGCCGCCCGCCCCTTCCTCTTCTCCGCCGCCCTCGGCGGAGCACAGACCGGCGCCGCCCTGGAATCCCTGCGCATCATGCAGCGCGAGCCCCAGCGCGTGCAGTTCATCCAGCGCGAATCCGCACGCTTCCGCGGCATCCTCAACCAGGCCGGCATCAGCACCGTCGACAGCGAGACCGCCGTCGTCCCGGTCATCGCCGGCTCCGACGAGGCCGCCTACGACCTCGCCACCGCCTGCCGCAAGAACGGCGTGATCGGACTCCCCGTCGTCACCCCGGCCGTCCCCAACGACCTGGCCCGGCTGCGCATCGCCATCACCGCCGCCCACACCACCTCCGACATCGACTTCGCCGCCGAGGCCCTCATCACCTCCGCCCGCGAGTGCCGCATCATCTGACCGCCCCCACGGCCACCCCTCCCACCCCTTTTTCCGTACCTCTCAGTCCGCCTCAGGGAGCAGACATGCCTTCACCGTCCAGGGGCAGTACCGCGCAGCCGCCCGTAGCCATCACCGGCATGGGCGTGGTCACCCCCGGCGGGTGCACCCCGGACGAGCTGTGGCACACACTGCGCGCCGGCCGCTCCACCGCCGCCGCCCTCACCCACATCGACCTCAGCCGCCACCGGGTACGCATCGGCTGCCGGGTCCGCGGCCTCGACTCCCTCGCCGGGCTCGTCCCGGCCAAGGACGCCCGCCGCATGGACCCCTTCGCCCACTACGGCACCGCCGCCGCCCTCGCCGCCCACCGCGACGCCGGATCACCCGCCGCCGAAGCCGGCCGCACCGCCATCGTCGTCGGCAACGCCGTCGGCGGACGCGCCACCAGCGACCTGGAATCCGCCCACTTCACCGAAGGCGGACCGGCCCGCGTCAACCCGCTCATGCCGCTCATGACGATGCCCAACGCGGCCGCCGCCCAGATAGCCATCCGCCTCGGCTGGACCGGCCCCGCCCTGACCGTCGCCAACACCTGCGCCAGCGGCGCCGACGCCATCGGCCACGCCCTGATGCTGCTCCAGACCGGCCGCGCCGACCTGGTCATCGCCGGCGGCACCGAACACACCCTCACCCCCGTCACCCTCGCCGGCTTCGGCAACCTCAGCGCCGTCTCCTTCCGCAACGACGACCCCGAACACGCCTCCCGGCCCTTCGACAAGGACCGCGACGGCTTCGTCATGGGGGAGGGAGCAGGCTTCGTCGTCCTGGAACGCCTCGAGGACGCGCAAGCACGCGGCGCGAAGACCTACGGCCTCGTCGCCGGGTACGCCGCCACCGCCGACGCCCACCACCTCGCGATGCCCCTGCCCGACGGCGCGGGCGCCGCGGCCGCCATGGCCGGCGCCATCGCCGACGCCGGCCTCGAACCCGCCGACATCGTGCACGTCAACGCGCACGGCACCTCCACCCCCTACAACGACCGGTCCGAGGCCGCCGCCCTCACCAAGGTGTTCGGCACCGCCCAGCCGCCCGTCACCGCACCCAAGTCGGTCATCGGCCACCTCATCGGCGCCGCCGGCGCCGTCGAGCTCATCGCCACCGTGCAGGCCATGCGCCACTGCGAGGTGCCGCCCACCGCCAACCACGAACAGCAGGAGCCAGGAATGGACATCGACGTCGTGCACGGCGCACCCCGCACCGTGCGCCCCGGACCCGCGATCACGAACTCCTTCGGATTCGGCGGCCACAACTCCTCCGTGGTGGTGACGCCGGTATGACGACCCTCTCGCTCCCCTCCCCGGTCCGCACGCTCACCGTCACCGAACCCGAGATCACCGACTACCGCGGCGCCGCCCGCCGGGGCCTGCCCACCGCCCGCCCCGGCCAGGCCTCGCCCGTCCACACCTTCGTCCTCGCCCACACCGTCGCCGAACAGACCGTCGCCGCACTGACCGCGGCCGAACCCGGCCCCGTCGCCGTGGTCCACCTCGGCCAGGACATCCGCACCCTGCGCCCGGTCCGCCCCGGCGAGCAGGTCACCGTCGCCCTGGACGTGCTCGGCATCCGCAAGGAACCGCGCGGCGCCCGCATCGCCCTGCGCGTCCGGCTGACCGGCGAGGACGGACCGGAGCCCTTCGCCGAACTGGTCATCTCCGCCCTCCTGGTCGGCGCGAGCACACTGGAGCCCTTCGGCGACATCACCGCGGGCGCCCCCGCCCCCGCCCCGCTGGGAGCCGGCGAACCCCACAGCGCCGTCCACCACCTGACCACCGACTGGATCACCACCTACGCCCACGCCTCCGGCGACCTCAACCCCATCCACCTCGACGAGGACGCCGCCCGCTCGGCCGGCTTCGACACCGTCATCGCCCACGGCATGAGCGTCGTCGCCCTCGCCGTGGAGGAGGCCACCGACCGCTTCGCCGCCGGCGACTCCGCCCGCGTCCGCGGCCTGGGCTGCCGCTTCTCCGCCCCCGTACCCCCCGGAATCCCGCTGGAGATCACCCTCCAGCCCGACGCCGACGCCCGCGTCGTCCGCTTCACCTGCAAGACCCCGGGGGGCGCCGCCGTGAAGTCCGGCTGGATCGAGTTCGCCGCCCCCCAGGAAGGAGGCCCACGATGACCGCACCCCGTACCCCGCGCACCGCCGCAGCACAGGAACAGACCCCGGACACCGTCGAACTCGGCCTCCTCGGAGGGTTCCTGACCCAGGTCCGCGACCGCCCCCACGCCACCGCGCTCCTCTTCAACGGGCAGGAGACCACCTACCGCGAGCTGTACGACCTCGCCGGCCGCGAACGCGACCGCCTCGCCCTCCTGGACCTCGCCCCCGCGGAACCGGTCGGCGTCCTCGCCGACAAGTCACCCGCCACGGTGGCCCTCGTCCTCGCCTGCCTCCTGGCCCGCCGGCCGCTGCTCCTGCCGTCCCCGGCCCTCGCCGACACCCTCCTGGCCGACCTCTTCGCCCAGGCCGGCTGCGCCCGGGTCCTGGCCCCCGGCGGCGAGAGCGCCCGCGTCGCACCCAACCCCGAGGTCACCGCCCGGCCGCTGCCCGCCGACGAGGCCGCCGAGGTGGCCCTCATGCTCACCACCTCCGGCTCCACCAGCCTCCCCAAGATCGTCCCGCTCGGCCTGGACGCCATCGACCGGTTCACCCGCTGGGCCGGCCACACCTTCGGCATCGGACCCGGCCGCACCGTCCTCAACTACGCCCCCCTCAACTTCGACCTCTGCCTCCTCGACGTATGGACCACCCTCGCCCGCGGCGGACGCGTCGTCCTCGTCGACCCGGCCCTGGCCGCCCACGGACGCCACCTGCGCGACCTGGTCCTCACCCACGGCGTCGACATCGTCCAGGCCGTCCCGATGGCCTTCGGCCTCCTCCAGGACGCGGCCGCCAAGACCGGCGACACCTTCCCCGGCGTCGAGCACGTCATGTTCACCGGCGACGCCATCCCCGACCGCACCCTCGCCGCCCTGCCCCAGCTCTTCCCCCACGCCCGCATCCACAACATCTACGGCTGCACCGAGACCAACGACAGCTTCATCCACGAACTCGGACCCGCCCCGACCGCCGCCGCACCCGCCGCGCCCGTCCCCATCGGCCGCCCACTGCCCGGCGTACGCGCCCTGATCATCGACCCCGACACCCACACCCCCGTCGAAGGCCCCGGCAGCGGAGAACTCTTCGTCTCCACGCCCTTCCAGACCCGCGGCTACCTCGACCGCACCCGCCACACCGACAAGTTCACCGGCCACCCCCTCGGCCTCGACGACCGCCGCTGGTTCCGCACCGGCGACCTCGTACGCCGCGACGCCGCCGGCACCCTGCACCTGACCGGACGCACCGACTTCCAGGTCAAGGTCCGCGGCGTCGCCGTCAACACCGCCGAGATCGAACGGGTCCTGCAGGAACACCCCGCAGTCCTGGAAGCCGGCGTCGCAGCCCTGCCCGACCCGATCGCCGGCAAAAGACTCGTCGCCGCCGTCCGCCGCGCCCCCGGCTCCACCCTGACCGGCCTGCAACTGCGCACCCACTGCGCCCGGCACCTGCCCAGAGCCGCCGTACCCCACCAACTCACCGTCACCGAGGCCCCGTTGCCCAAGACGGCCACCGGCAAGGTCGACCGCAAGGCACTCGACCGCCTCGAACAGCCCAGCCCCACCACCGCACCCGTAGCCACACCTCTCGCCGAAGGAATCCCGTCATGAGCAACGTCGACACCATCAAGAACTTCGTCATCACCGAGTTCCTCCCGGGCACCGCCGCCGGCGAACTCGCCGCCGACCACGACCTGCTCAACGACGGGGTCATCGACAGCCTGGGCGTCCTCAAGCTCATCGCCTGGGTCGAGGACCGCTTCGAGCTCGCCATCGGCGACGCCGACCTGGACCCCAACAACTTCCGCAGCGTCGAGGCGATCGACACCTTCATCACCGAGTCCCGCCGCACCGCCGCCGCCTGACCCGCCAGGCACCGTCCCCACCCCTGACGCACACGAGACGGAGACCGACCGTGCACGACGCACTCACCGGCCTGCTCGAACAGCGAGCCCCGGTCGGCCGCGAGACCTGGCGGTCCTGGTGGGACCAGCTCGGCAACGGCAGCCTCGACAAGGCCGAGGCCCTCGCCCTGCTGGCCGCCCTGACCAGCCGGCTCCCGGACCACGAGACCCTGCGCCACCTGCTGGACTCGCTCGCCGAGCGCCGGCCGGCCGCACCGGCGACCACCGCCTGGGAAGGCACCGTGAACGTCGTCGGCACCGGCGGCGGCCCCCGGACCTTCAACATCTCCACCGCCTCGGCGTTCGTCGCCGCGGCAGCCGGGGTCAAGGTCGTCAAAACGGGCTCCCGCGCCTACACCAGCTCGCTCGGCTCCGTCGACCTGCTGGAGCGGCTCGGTGTCCGTCTCACCTCCTCCCACACCCAGACCGAGGACACCCTCGCCGCCCACGGGATCGCCTTCGCCGGACCGTTCGTCTACCCGGCGCAGCTGACCCGGCTGGCCCGCACCGTGGCCCCGTACAGCATGAAGACCTTCGGCCGGTTCCTGAACGCCCTGGGCCCCTTCCTCGCCGACCTCCCGGTGGCCGCCCAGGTCACCGGGGTCTCAGCGGCCGCACCCCTGGACACCCTGCGCCGGCTCGCCGAGACCACCACCGGCCGCCGCATCTGGCTCACCACCAACGACACCGGCGCCGACGAACTGCTGCCCTTCGCGACCAACACCATCCACGCAGGACACGCCCTCACCCGGATCATCCGGCCGGGCGAACTCACCCCCGGCGACGGCTCCTTCGCCGACCTGCGGCCCGCCGATGCGGACACGGCCGTCGCACACTTCCTCTCCGTCCTCTCCGGCGAGGCGGGCCGCGTCGCCACCCGCACCGTCTGCCTGGGCGCCGCCGCCCTCATCGTGGCCTGCGGAAACCGCCGCGACTGGCTCTCGGCGGTCTCCGTCGCCGAGGAAGCGGTCCGCACCGGCGCCGCCCACGACCTCGCCCGGCGCCTGGCAGCCGCACCCGCCCCCCGCACCCTGGCGGTGTCCGGTGCCTAGCCCCACAACGACGCCCCGCACCACAGGGACAAAGCCCGCCCCCGCCCCCTTCTTCACCCGCCGCACCCCCGGCGGACCGCCCGGACTCGCCCTCTTCCTCAACGCCGGCGATCCGCCCCTGCCCGTCCTGCGCGACCTCGTCCTGATGCTCGACGACGAAGGCGTGGACTGCCTCGAACTGGCCGTCCCCTTCCCCGACTCGGTCACCGACGGCCCCGTCATCCGCCGCTCCGCCCGCCGGGCACTGGAGCGCGGCGGCGCCGGCCTGGACGACGTACTCGCCTTCATCGCCGACGTACGGCCCCACCTGAACCACCTGCGGATCGCCCTCCTCGCCGACTGGAGCCACTCCCTCAAACACCGGGACCTGGCCGCCACCACCCGCGAGATCGCCGCCGCCGGCGCCGACGGACTCCTCGTCCACGCCCTCCCCCCACGGCTGCGCGCAACGCACCTGGAGTCGGCCGCCGCGGCCGGCCTCCCGGTCGTCACCACCTGCTACACCAAGAGCCCGCCCCCCACCCAGGCCCAGGCCGCCGCACAGGCCTCCGCCTACCTCTACCTCGTCGCCCACTACGGACGCAGCGGAACCGCACCCGCCGCCGGCCACGCCGCGCTGGCACAGACGGTCACCGCACTCCGGGCGCACACGACGTCCCCGATCGCCGTCGGCTTCGGGGTCAGCACACGGCAGGACGTCGAAGCCGTCGGAGCCGCCGGCGCCGACGCCGCGATCATCGGCTCCGCCGCGGTGGCCGCCCTCGAACGGGCGCAGGACACCGCCGCCGATGTCACCGCAGCCTTCCGCGACTTCGTCCGCCAGGTCCTGCCCGCAACACCGCACCGAACCGCCTGACCGGCGGGAAAGAAGGCTCCACCCCTCATCCGGACCATCCGAGCACCACCCTCACACCGGGAGATCGCCATGATCGTTCGCGACATCGAGTCCGTGAAGACCGTCGAGTGGGGCAACGGCCTCAGCCGCCGCTTCCTCCTCGCCGAGGACGGCCTGGGCTACTCGCTCACCGACACCACCGTCCTGGCCGGCACCAAGTCCCGCCTGGAGTACGTCAACCACCTCGAGGCCTGCTACTGCATCGAGGGCTCCGGCGAGGTCATCGAACTCGACGGCACCTCGCACGAGATAGTCCCCGGCCGGATGTACGCACTCGACCAGCACGACGCCCACTTCCTCGTCGCCAGCCCCCACGAGGACCTGCGCCTGGTCTGCGTCTTCTCGCCCGCCCTGCGCGGCGACGAGGTCCACAGCCTCGACGCGCACAGCTCCTCCGCCTACTGAGACACACGCCCCCGCCCGGCCGCCCGCCCGCCCGCACCGTCACCGAACAAAAAAAGGGGTCCGTCGTGATCCGTTGGAACACCGACCAGGCCGATCTGCGCGAAGGCCTGGAGAGGTGGGGAGACGCACTCAGCGCAGACCACATCGAACTCGACGAGCAGTCCGCCTTCCCGGAGGACAAGTGGAAGCTCGTCCAGAAGACCGGAATCCTGGGACTGCCCTTCGACGAGGACCACGGAGGCCTCGGACAGTCCCTCCTGACCACCATGTACGTCCTGGAGGGCCTCGGCGAGTACAACCGCGACGCGGGCCTCAGCTTCTGCATCACCACCTCCATCTGCTCCACCGGAATCCCCATCCAGCAGTTCGGCACCGTCGAGCAGAAGGAGCGCTACCTGCCTCAGATCTGCTCGGGCGAGGCGATCGGCGCCCACGCCATCACCGAGTCCGAAGGCGGCTCCGACGCCATGGCCATGACCACCCGGGCCGTACGCGACGGGGACGACTTCGTCATCAACGGCAGCAAGGCCTTCGTCAGCAACGGCCCCATCGCCGACGTGATCGTGGTCTACGCCCGCACCCACCCGGACGGCGGCCCGCTGGGAACGACCGCGTTCCTCGTGGACCGCAACACCCCCGGACTGACCGCCGGCAAACCCATCAAGAAGATGGGCCTGCGCACCTCGCCGCTCAGCGAGCTGTTCTTCGACGACGTACGGGTACCCAGGAGCGCGGTACTCGGCAGGGTCGGAGGCGGGTTCCTGGTCCTGGACCACGTGATGAAACGGGAGATCCTCTTCTCCTTCATCGTCAACGTGGGGGAGATGCAGCACCGGCTGGAGCGGTGTGTCGACTACGCGAAGACACGCAAGTCCTTCGGAAAGGCGATCGGTTCGTACCAGACGATCGCCAACAAGATCGTGGACACGAAGATCCAGCTGGAGACCGCCCGCAAGTGGCTCTACGACACGGGCGAGAAACTGGAGGCCGGCGAGAACATCACCACCGACCTCGCCATCTCCAAACTCGTCACCAGCGAGTCCAACCTCGCCACCAGCCTCACCGCCGTACAGATCTTCGGCGGCCACGGCTACATGGCCGAGTTCGGCCTGGAACTGGACGTGCGCAACGCCGTCGGCGGCACGATCTACTCCGGCACCAACGAAATCCAGTACAACCGCATCGCCTCGATGCTGGGACTGGGCAAGTGAGCACCACCCGCCCGCTGTCCCGGACACTGCTGAAGGTCTGCGGGGCCACGGCCCCGCAGGACATCGAGGCGGCGGCGGCCGCCGGGGCGGACTGCGTCGGCCTCTGGCACGGCGTACCCGGCGGCCCGTCCGAACTGGACCAGGACGGGCTCGCCGCCCTCGCGGCGGCGGCCCGTTCGGCCGGCCTCCTGCCGGTCCTGGTGACCTTCCTCGCCGACGCCGGTGAACTGGCCGCGATCGCGGCCCGCACCGGCGTCGGCTGGGTCCAGCTCCACGCCTACCAGCCCCCCGCCCTCGTACGGGCCCTGCGCCAGGCACTCCCCGCCGACGTCGGCATCGTCAAGGTGCTGCACGTCCAGGAGAACGGAAGCTGCGTGGAGCGCCCCCTGACCGGCGCCTACGACCGCGCCGGCACCGACCTCTTCCTCCTCGACACCGCCACCGGCGACGGCCGCATCGGCAGCACCGGCGCCGCCCTGGACCCCGAGCACGTCACCGCCCTGCTGCCCCGCCTCACCCGCCCCTTCCTCCTCGCAGGAGGCCTCACCCCGGCCAACCGCCCGGCCTACCAGGACGTCGTCGACCACCCCGGATTCCGCGGCATCGACGTCGACACCGCGGCACGCGACACCACCACCGGCGCCTTCGGCGTCCCGCAGATCGCAGCCCTGGCCCGCGCCTGGCGCACGGGCACCGCCCCCCTCCCCGACCACCCCCCGCTGGAGCTGTCGCGATGACGAAGCAGAACCGGACCGGCTTCCCTTTTCTCGAGGCCCTCCTGGCCTCCCCGACCCCCGTGGTGATGGAGGTGAAACGCCGGGACGCCCACGGCTACGACATGCTGGGCGGCCGCACCCCCGCCGCCATCGTGGAGGCGTACGAGACGGCGGGCGCCCCTTGCGTCTCCGTGGTGACCGGCCGCTGGTTCGGCGGCTCGCCCGCCCTGCTGCGGGACGTGGCGGCCCTGACCGGACTCCCGATCCTCCAGAAGGACTTCATCACCCGCAAGGACCAGATCCGCACCGCCGCAGAACTCGGAGCCTCCGCCGTCCTGCTCACGGCGGCACTCCTGCCCGCGTCGAGCATGCGCACCCTGGTCACCGAATGCCTCCTCACCGGCCTCACCCCCTTCGTCGAGATCACCCGCGAAAGCGAACTCGAAGCAATCCACCACCCCGAGGAATGCGTGATCGCGGTCAACAACAAGGACATCCGGACCCGCGAGCGCGGCGCCGGCGACCTCGGCCGCTCCCTCGACCTGCTCCCCGCCGTCCGCACCGCCGGCGCCGCCTGCCCCGTCAGCGCCAGCGGCATCGACAGCCCCGAGACCGCCGCCGCACTCCTCGACGCCGGATTCGGCGGCCTGCTCGTCGGCACCTCACTGCTGCGCACCGGCTCACCCTCCGCCTGGGTGCACGCGATGGAAGGCACACGGAAGGGACTGGCGGTCCGATGACCACACACCCGGACGGCGCCCGCCCCTACACGCTCAACGCGGCCGGCATCACACTCTCGGCACTCCTGGCCCTGCCGAAGGACCGGGCCGCGCCCCGCTCCACGATCCTCGCGATCCACGGCCGCGGCATGCGGGCCGCGTACTGGAACTCCTTCGCCCCCCTCGCCACGGCCCTGGGCCACGCCGTCCTGGCGGTCGACCGGCCGGGCTACGGGGACTCCGCGGACCTCCTGCCCGACGGCCAGAGCCTCGCCGAGCAGGCGGAAACCCTCCACGCCGCCCTCAAGGAGCACACCGCCGCCCACGACACCGGCGCCGGAATCTTCCTCCTCGGCCACTCGGACGGCGGCAAGGTCGCCCTCCACACCGCGGCCGCCGACGGCGGCACACCACTGATCGGCCTGGACGCCTCGGGCGTCGGCCACCACTACAACCCCGAAGCCCTGCACTTCCCGTCCACCCTGGGCGGCGGCGCCACCAAACTCAACTGGGGCCCCCTGAACCTCTACCCGCGCGGCACCTTCCAGGCCAGCCGCACCCTGCTGTCCCCGACACCGCCGCGCGAGTCGGCGGAAACCCTGCGCTGGCCCGCCCAGTACGAGGAACTGGCCCCCCGCGTCCGTATCCCCGTCCGCCTCACCTTCGCCCAGCACGAGGCCTGGTGGCACCTGGACGCCCCCACCCTGACCGCGATGACCTCACGCCTGACCGCCGCCCCGTCCGTCACCGTCGACCACCTCCCCGCCTCCGGACACAACATCAGCCTGGGCCACACCGCCCACGCCTACCACCTGCGCGTCCTGACCTTCCTGGAGGACTGCCTCCTGGCCGCACAGCCCTGAAGGACGTCCTGCCGGCCGGTCCGGCCCCGCACCCGGCCGGCAGGACACCCCCGCACACCTCCGCGGCCGTCATCCGCCGCTGCGCCCGCGGACCGTCCGGTACAGACGGTCGATGAGGTGCCCCTTGCGCTCGATCGTCACGTCGAAGTACGCCGCACTGCGGTCCGAGCGGCACACACCGTGCACCGCCTCCTTCGCCGCACGCTTGAGCCCGGCCGCCTCCGCCGCGAGCTCCACGAGCGTCTCCTGCAGCTTCGGATGACCCAGGACGAACCGTTTCAGCCCCGGGCCGGCCGACTCGGCGGGCACCCCCTCCCCGAGCAGCTCCAGGACGACCCGGTTGCCCAGCCCGTCGAAGTCCTCGTGGGTGTTGGCCCCGCCAAGTTCCGGCACGAAGTCCGTCAGATCGTTGAACAGCTGGCTCGCCAGCCCCAGTCCGCGCATCGCGTCGTCCAGGGCCCGCCGCTCGTCCTCCACCACGCCCAGCGCCGCCACCGCCGCGTCGAGCGGCATCCGGAACAGCGTCCCCGTCTTCAGCGCGGCCGTCGACTCCCAGAACTCCACCCGCGCGTCCCGGGCCGCGGCCATCAGCTCGGCCCGGGTCCGCGGCGAGCGCGTGGACAGGTCCACGGCCTGGCCCGTCAGGCCGTGACCGACCGCCCGCACCAGGCTCGCCACGACCGCCGGATCGGCCGCATGCCCCAGAGCGGCCGTGATCAGCCAGGAGCCGGCATTGAGGGCCAGCGGTATCCCATGGGTGACGTGCAGCGCGGCCTCTCCGTAGCGGATGCCGCTGCCGTCCTGGATGTCGTCGAGCGCGACCGCGGCCTTCAGCAGGATCCGTACCGCCACGGCCGCACGGCGCACCGCCGCCAGATCCGCCGGGGACGCCTCGTGGCCCGCCTCGTCGGGGAAGCCCCGGTAGTTGCGGTAGGCCCAGAACACCATCGAAGGGCGCAGCGGACCCCCGCCGCCCCCCGCCGGCCCGGCCGCCGGCGCCAGCGCCTCCTGCCCCACCCTGGACCCGACGGCGTCCGCGACCGGCCCGTACAGCGAACGCCGCAGCGCCGCCTCATACACCGACACGGCCGCCCCCGGGCGCACCGGCGCCACCACCCCGGCCAGCGAGCCCAGGAACCCGGCCAGATCCCGCTCCAGCAGGGCCGCGTCACCCCGCACCACCGCCTCGACCCCCGGCGCATCCACCGTCTGCGTCACATGCCCTCCGAACCTCACCCCACACCGAACCCGGGCCCGGCAGCTGCCGGCCCGGCAGGGGAAGCGTGATCGTTACCGGTGGGTGCGACAAGCCTCCATCCGGATACCGGGCAGCCCGGCAGCAGCTTTCGGACACGACGACGGCGGGCCGGGGGCACACAAGCCCCCGGCCCGCCGTCCACGTGCATACGTCAGGCGGCCACCACCCGGCTCACCAGCTGGTCGCGGATACGGGACGGCAGCGCCGGCGCGAAACGCTGGAGGTAGTGGTCCATGTGCGCGTCGTCGCTCACCAGGAACGGCAGATCGAAGACCAGCAGCTTGCGGACCGCCAGCAGGGGCAGCGGGGCACGCAGCGGGCGGAAGGCCTCGTTGTAGAGGCCCGGCTCCTCGCACACCGGGTGGAACTGGCCGATCATCAGCCCCTCCGCCACGAACTCGTCCTTCGCCTTGCGCTGCAGTTCGTCCAGCTCCACCGAGTCCGTCGGGTCGAACCCCGGCAGGACCAGGAGGATGGTCAGCAGCTCGCGGTCCTCCGGCGCCAGCGGCTGCGAGAGGACCGCGTGGCGGGTGCGCAGCGAGTCCACCGCCGACGCCAGGTCCTCGCAGCCGGCGGACGGCACCGCCAGGTGGAACAGCTCCTTGCGCAGCGAGGGCTGGGTGTACGGGCACACCGGGCCGGTACGGCCCAGTTCGGGGTGGCTGGAGACCAGGAACTCCCGGCTCCACGCGAGGACCCGCAGCAGCGGGCCGAGGTGCTCCGCCGGAGCCTCACCGCGGGCTATCTGGCCGGCGGTCCACGACTGGATCAGATCGTCGCCCCTCATCGGGGGTCCCTCCACATGGGTCGCAGTACGGGTCCGCCGTCGGGCAGGGCGATGTCGGCGCCCAGACGCTCGAAGCCGGCGCGCCGGCTCGTGGCCTCACCGCCCGGGGAGCTGGCCTCCACGTAGCAGGCGATGCCCTCGGCGTCCGCGCGGGCCACCACCCGGCCCAGCAGCCCGGACATCAGGCCGCCCTGCTGCCGGCCGGGCCGGACCGCCCCGAAGGAGACGTAGTAGTGCGGCGGGCCGTGCGGATGCCGTTCCTCCTGCAGGCCCGCGATGGTGCGCATCGCGTCCGCGTGCTCGCCCAGGGCGGCGGACAGCGCCGCCTCCAGGGCCTTCTCGTCCGGCTCCGCGCCGGGCGGCAGGAACAGCAGCACCGCGTCGCCGTCCGGGCCGGTGAGCACCCCGTCATGGGCGGCGGACAGTTCCACGAACACCCGGAAGAACCCGGGCAGCAGCTCGGCGCGCAGCCGCTCGCCGGGGATCATCCAGCGGGTCAGCGCGTCCTCCTGGAAGGAGGCGGCGAGGAGGGCGGAGAGGTCGGTGACGGTCGATGGGTTCAGCCGGTTCACAGGCAGGGCGGACAAGGCAGGGCCTTCCGGTCGGTTGACAGAACACAGAACGCAGAACGGACAGGGACAAGAAACGGGGAACGGGGAACGGCGAACGGGGAACGGCGGGAAGAGGTCAGGGCGTTGACCGGGCAGCCCCCGCGAGCTGCGCCACACGGGCGTGCAGGGCCGGCAGGTAGTGCTCGAACTCCGGCTTGATCAGGACACTGCGGATCACCCGCGCCGCCTCCGCGTCCCGCACCACGCGCGGGTGGCGCCGTACGAACGCGTCCGCGTCCGCACGCAGCACACTCAGGAACACCGGGTCCGACTCCGCCGTCATGCCCTCGCGCAGCAGCCGCTCCGACGCCGCGTCGATCGAGGACAGCGAGCCCCCGGCGGCCGCCGGGAAGTACGTCACGATGTCGAGGTCCGGCCGCTGGTACAGCTCCAGCTCCCCGGACGCGGCCAGCAGGTCCGCCCACCGCAGCGCGGCCCGCCGGTTCGCGGCGAGGATCCGCCCGAAGCCGTCCGGGGTCAGCGGCAGCAACTGCAGCGTCAGCCACAGCGCGGCCGCCGCGGCCCCCGCCCGCGAGCACTCCAGACTGATCTCACCCAGGTGCAGGTCGGCGTCGGTGAAATAGGTGTACGGAGAGTCGTGCGCGAAGTGCCGCCCGGCCCGCGGATCGGGGAAGAGCACCGCCCCGCACCCGTACGGCTGCAACCCCTGCTTGTGCGGGTCCACCACCACCGAGTCGCACCCGGCGATCGCCCGCCAGGGCGCCGGGTCGACGCCACCCGTGCCCGCCCTGCCCAGGATCGCGTAGAACCCGCCGTACGCCGCGTCGACGTGCACCCGCGCCCCGTACCGGCGGGCCAGCGCCAGCACCTCGTGCACCGGGTCGACCGCCCCCAGCCCGGTCGTACCGGTGGTGACGACGACGGTGCCGATCCGCCCGCCGCGCAGCGCGCCCTCCAGCGCGCCGAGGTCGATCCGGCCGTGCGCATCGGCAGGGATGCGGTGGCCCTCCATCCCCAGCACGTGGCACATCCGCTCGTGCGTGTAATGGCACTCGGAGCTGTAGGCGACCCCCCGGTCCGGATGCAGCTGCCGGGCGACGTACAGCGCCTCCAGGTTGGCCATCGTGCCGCTGGTGGTGAGATGCCCGACGTGCGCGTCGAACCCGAACATGCCGGCCAGGTCGGCGACCGCCTCGCGTTCCATCTCGGTGGTCGCCGGCCCGCCCTCGGCGGCATGGTTGTTGGGGTTGAACAGCATGGCGGTGAGATAGCCGGTGACGGCCGCCGGATGCGGCGGCTTGACCATTTGTCCGGCGTAACGCGGGTGGAAGAACGGATAGTTGTGATCCATCCGCTTGGCGAGGCGGTCGAAGGCCTCGGTGAACGCCTCCGGGCCCACCCGGTGCGCGCCGTGGCTCTCGTACGGGCCGAACTGCCCGCCCCACCGCTCCGCCACCCCCAGCGCGCGCGGCAGCCAGTCGCGTAAGTCGTGCAGGTCGTGACGGTCCACGGGTGCCTCCCCCAGCGGCCGCCCCGATCGGCGGCACGATCACGCGTACGCGGTCGTACGTACGCACGAGGAGCCTTGCCCAGGCCCCGCAAGGCCCGCGCAACGCCGGACCCCGCACACCATCCGCGCTCGAGCGGTGCGCAAGCCGGGTCTGGTGCACTCGCGGCGCGCCACCTGCGCCAGCAGCACCGCGCGCCGGCCGCCCGCAGCGCGAACGGCCCCCGCCCCGGCGGCCCGCGCACCCACCCTTCCCAGGAGGACAACCCATGGTCACCAGACGCAGCCTGCTCGGCGGAGCCGTAGCCGCGACCGGCGCCGGCCTGCTCACCGCCGGCGGGCTGACACCGCTCCTCGGCGCCGGGTCCGCGCAGGCCACCGCCACCCCCGGGACCAAGCCGGTCACCGTCCCGCCGCCCTTCACGGTGCGGATGCCGGCCCTGCCCGTGCTCGCACCGATATCCACGTCCGGCGGCCAGGACACCTACGCCGTCACCATCAAGGAAGCGGCCCGGGAGATCATCCCCGGGGTCCGGACCAAAGTCCTCACCTACGACGGCCACTTCCCCGGCCCCGTGCTGCGCGCCCGCAGCGGACGCAAAGTGGTGATCCGCCACCGCAACACCCTCACCATGCCGGTCGCGGTGCACCTGCACGGCGGCAACGTCTCCCCGGAGAACGACGGCGGCCCGATGGATACCTTCGGCCCGGGCACCTCCCGCACGTACACCTACCCCAACCAGCAGCCGGGCGCCGGCCTCTGGTTCCACGACCACGCCCACCACATGGAGTCGGAGCACGTCTTCCGCGGCCTGTCCGCCACCTACCTGCTCTCCGACGAGACCGAGCGCTCGCTGCCCCTGCCCGCCGGCCAGTACGAGGTCCCGATCGCCCTGCGCGACGCCCGCTTCGACGAGGCCGGACAGCTCGTCTACGTCATGGACGACGTCTTCGGCCGCACCACGATCCTCGCCAACGGCCGCCCCACCCCCTACTTCGAGGTCGCCGCCCGCAAATACCGCTTCCGGCTCCTCAACTCCTCCAACATGCGCTTCTTCCAGCTGCGCCTGTCCGACGGCGGCCAGATGATCCAGATCGGCAGCGACGGCGGACTGCTGGAACGCCCCTTCACCACCGACACCATCGGCCTGTCCCCGGCCGAACGGGCGGACGTGGTCATCGACTTCTCCCGCTACCCCACCGGAACGAAGATCGTCCTGGAGAACACCCTCGGCCCGGGCACCCCCGACCAGGTCGGCAAGGTACTGCGCTTCGACGTCGTACGGACGGCCCCCGACCCCAGCCGCGTACCGGACGTCCTGCGCACACTCGCACCCCTGCCGGCGGCGACCGTGCAGCGCACCGTCGTCCTCAGCATGGACGAGGACGGCCGGCAGGAGCCGCGGGCGTTCATGGACGGCCAGGTCTGGGACCACGACCGCATCGACCAGACCATCACGCACGGCACCTCGGAGATCTGGACCGTCACCAACGCCAACAAGCTCGTCCCGCACAACTTCCACATGCACCTGGTCCAGTTCCGGCTGCTGGAGCGCAACGGCGCCCCGGTCGGACCGGCCGAGGCCGGACTCAAGGACACGGTCCGCCTCTTCCCCGGCGAGACGGTCAAACTCCACGCCACCTTCGACACCTACAGGGGCACGTACGTCTACCACTGCCACCTGCTGGACCACTCGGCGATGGGCATGATGGCCAACTTCCGCATCCGGTAAGGACCCGGCAGGGGGACCCGCGCTCGATGCGCGCTCAAGGACGGGCCGAGGACCGGGCGGAAGAATCCTCGACAACAGACCATGTCCGGCCGTGTCCCCCACGAGTCCTCATGTGTCCGAAGCCGAAAGGGAAGAGGAGGGAAGCCGATGGCCGCCACCGTGGCCATGACCGTGGTCCTCAGACCCGGCCCTCCGACCTCCCTCGACCTCCACGGCAGGCTCACCCCTGCCGCGCTCACCGCCGCCCTCGCGTCGCTGCCGCCGTGCACACCGACACTGCACCGGCACACCGACCACCACCACACGCTCACCCTGCCCCCGCCACCGTTCCCCGCCGGACGGCTGTCCGACCTGCTGACCGGGGCCGCGGCGGGGGAGGGGCGGCCCGGCGCCGCCCGCGGACACCACGCCGCCGCACACCCCGCAGACGCCGGATGCGCCACAGACGCCGGTTGTGCCACGCATCCCACGGACGCCGGATGCGCAGCACCCACCGGATGCGCCGCACACACCGGATGCGGCGACCAGGAACCGGAACGGCTGCCGCCCACCACACCCCTCCAACACGACGTACTGCTCGACGCGATGACCCACCCCGGCGCCGGCCTGCACGTGGAGCAGCTCCACTGGCGCTGGTACGGGCCGCTGGACACCCCGCGGTTCGCCGCCGCCTGGCAGACGCTGTACGACACCGAAGCGGTCCTGCGCACCGCACTGGCCAGGCCCGCCGCGCCCGGCGCCACCCCGCTCCTGGCCGTCCACCCGCACGCCGCCCCGCAACTGGAACGCCATCCCCGCGGCAGCGCCGACTGGCACGCCCTGCTCCTCAGCGAACGGATGCGCGAGTTCGACCTGTACCGGCCCGGCACAGCCCTGCGCATCGCACTGCTGGAGGAACCCGGCCCGGTGTTCCGGGTACTCCTGACCTACCACCAGGCCCTCCTCGACGGCTGGAGCGCACGCCTGCTCCAGCGCACCCTCTACCGGGCCTACCTCGCCGACGGACGGCCGGTCGGCAGCGAACGGCGCCCCGACATCCGCGACCACATGCGCTGGCTGGCCCGGCAGGACCCGGCACCGGCCCGCGCGTTCTGGGCCCGCACCGGCGCCCCGCCCGGCGCCGCCGGCCTGCCCGGGCACCGCACGGCCGGCCGCCCGCGGCTGCGCGGCCACGGACGGACCCGCCAACGCCTCACCCCGCACGAGGCACGGCACCTGCGGAACTGGGCGGCGGCCCACGGCGCGACGGAGAGCACCGCCCTGCACACCGCCTGGGCCCTCCAGCTCCACCGCGCCACCCCGCACGCGCCCGCGGTCACCTTCGCGGCGGCCGTCTCCGGCCGGGGCATCCCGCTCCCCGGCGCCGAACGCCTCCCCGGCCCACTGCGCGGCGCCCTCCCGCTGCACGTGCGCATCGACCCCGCCACCCCCCTGACCCGCCTGCTGAGCGCACTGGCCGGCCAGGCCCTGGAGGCCGCCTCCTACGAATGGGTCTCCCCGGGCCAGGCCGCCCAGTGGTCCCCGCCCACCCCCCACGGCCCCGACGCCGGCGCCCGCCGGATCCCCGACTCCCTCATCGCCTTCGAAGCACACGCGCCCACCGGCCCCGCCGACGACGACCCCGTCCACACCGAACTCGCCACCGAGGGCGTACGCGTCGGCGCCGCCGAGGCCATCGGCGCACACACCGCGCACCCCCTCACCCTCACCGCACACCACGACACCGACGGCGGGCTCGTCCTCACCTGCGTCTACGACCGGACCCGCATCACCGACTCCGACGCCGCCGAAACACTCGCCCAGACCACCCTGCTGCTGCGCGAACTGCCCGCCACCACCGGCGGGACCACCACCGTCGCCGAGGCCCTGACCCTGCTCGACGCCGGCCCCGTACCCCGCATCGCCCGCCCCGCCCCCGCCGCCCGCACCCTGCGGATCCTGCGCGCGGCCGCCCGTACCGGCGCCGGCACGATCTGCCTGGTCCCACCGCCCGACGCACCACCGGGCTGCTACGACGCGCTCGCCGCGGCCTACCCCGGCCCGCAGACGCTGACCACCGTGGCGCCGCCCGCCGACGCACGGACCGTCCTGGCCGCACTCCGCCCCGCCCTCGCCCGCGGCGAGCCGCTGCTGCTGGGCGGATTCTCCGGCGCCGGCTCCCTCGCCTGCGAAGTGGCCGAACGCATCGCCTCCCACGGCTGGCACCCGCCCCTCGTGGCGATCGGCGGCGCCCTCACCACCCAAGGCGACCCCGACCCGGTCCGCGCCCTCGCCAGGACCCTGGAGACGGCCGCAGCCGCAGCCACCACCACCGCCCGGCCCTGACCCTCCCCGCCCGACCCGACACCCCGTCCCACACCACCAGGAGTGACATGTCCCGTCGTCTGTTCACCTCGGAGTCCGTGACCGAGGGACACCCCGACAAGATCGCCGACCAGATCAGCGACACCATCCTCGACGCACTGCTCGCCCAGGACCCCGCCTCCCGCGTCGCCGTCGAGACACTGATCACCACCGGTCTTGTGCACATCGCGGGCGAGGTGACGACCCAGGCCTACGCGCCGATAGCGCAGCTCGTACGCGAGAAGATCCTCGAAATCGGCTACGACTCCTCCGTCAAGGGCTTCGACGGCGCCTCCTGCGGCGTGTCCGTCTCGATCGGCGCACAGTCCCCGGACATCGCCCAGGGCGTCGACACCGCCTACGAGAACCGGGTCGAGGGCGACGAGGACGAACTCGACAAGCAGGGCGCCGGCGACCAGGGCCTGATGTTCGGCTACGCCTGCGACGAGACCCCCGAGCTCATGCCACTGCCCATCCACCTCGCCCACCGGCTCTCCCGCCGCCTGTCCGAGGTCCGCAAGAACGGCACCCTCCCGTACCTGCGCCCCGACGGCAAGACCCAGGTCACCATCGAGTACGACGGCGACAAGGCCGTCCGCCTCGACACCGTCGTCGTCTCCTCCCAGCACGCCTCCGACATCGACCTCGAAGCACTGCTCGCCCCCGACATCAAGGCACACGTGGTCGAGCACGTCCTCGCACAGCTCGCGGACGACGGCATCAAACTGGAGACCGCCGGCTACCGCCTCCTGGTCAACCCCACCGGCCGCTTCGAGATCGGCGGCCCCATGGGCGACGCCGGCCTCACCGGCCGCAAGATCATCATCGACACCTACGGCGGCATGGCCCGCCACGGCGGCGGCGCCTTCTCCGGCAAGGACCCCTCCAAGGTCGACCGCTCCGCCGCGTACGCCATGCGCTGGGTCGCCAAGAACGTGGTCGCCGCCGGCCTCGCCTCGCGCTGCGAGGTCCAGGTCGCCTACGCCATCGGCAAGGCCGAGCCCGTCGGCCTCTTCGTCGAAACCTTCGGCACCGAGAAGACCGACATCACCAGGATCGAGGACGCCATCGCCGAGGTCTTCGACCTCCGCCCGGCCGCCATCATCCGCGACCTCGACCTGCTGCGCCCCATCTACGCCCAGACCGCCGCCTACGGCCACTTCGGCCGCGAACTCCCCGACTTCACCTGGGAGCGCACCGACCGCGCCGAACTGCTGAAGGCCGCCGCCGGCGCCTGAGCACGCCCCGGACCCGCCCGGACCGGCGGCCGTCGCCCACCGACGGCCGCCGCCCCGGCCCGCCCGCCCCTCACGCGACCGGCAGCACCCCTCCAGCGGCAGCCCCGCCCGCCCCTGCCGTCCCGACCCACCACCCCGCCCCGCCGACAACAGACCAGCTCACAGGAGTCCACGTGCGTATCGCGGTGACCGGATCCATCGCCACAGATCACCTCATGGCCTTCCCGGGCCGGTTCGTCGACCAGCTGCTCCCCGACCAGCTGCACCACATCTCCCTGTCCTTCCTCGTCGACACCCTCGAGGTACGGCGCGGGGGAGTGGCCGCCAACATCGCCTACGGACTCGGCGGCCTGCGCATGACCCCCCTCCTCGCGGGCGCCGTGGGACCCGACTTCGCCGAGTACGAGGTCTGGCTCAAGGAACACGGAGTCGACACCGGCGCCGTGCACGTCTCCGCCGAGCACCAGACCGCCCGCTTCATGTGCATGACCGACCAGGACTCCAACCAGATCGCCTCCTTCTACGCCGGCGCGATGGCCGAGTCCGCCCGCATCGACCTGCACACCCTGCACGCCCACACCCCCCTCGACCTGATCCTCGTCTCGCCCAACGACCCCGGCGCGATGGTCCGCCACACCGAACAGGCCCGGGAGCTCGGCATCGCCTTCGCCGCCGACCCCTCCCAGCAACTCGCCCGCCTCACCGGCGACGAGGTGCGCAGCCTCGTCACCGGAGCACGCTGGCTCTTCACCAACGCGTACGAATCCGCGCTGCTGCGCGAACGCACCGGATGGACCCACGAGGACGTCCTCGACCGCGTCGGCACCTGGATCACCACCCTCGGCGCCCAGGGCGTCCGCATCGACACCAAGAACGCACCCACCCTCACCGTCCCCGCCGTCCCCGACGTCCACGCCGCGGACCCGACCGGCGTCGGAGACGCCTTCCGCTCCGGCTTCCTGGCCGCCGTCGGCTGGGGACTCCCGCAGGAGACCGCCGCCCAGCTCGGCTGCGCCATGTCCGCGCTGGTCCTGGCGGCCGTGGGCTCGCAGTCGTACGAGATCCAGCCCGACCTGCTCCTCGCCACCGTCCGCACGGTGTACGGGGAGCACGCGGCCGGGCTGCTGGAGCCGAAGCTGGGGCAGCTGATATGACGACGAACACGACGGATACCCAGACCCGGGCCGATGCCCTCAGAGAGGCGCTCGCGACGCGTGTGGTCGTGGCCGACGGGGCCATGGGGACGATGCTGCAGGCGCAGGACCCGACCATGGAGGACTTCCAGCAGCTGGAGGGCTGCAACGAGGTCCTGAACGTCACCCGCCCGGACATCGTGCGTTCGGTCCACGAGGCCTACTTCTCGGTGGGTGTGGACTGTGTGGAGACGAACACCTTCGGCACGAACTACGCGGCGCTCGCGGAGTACGACATCGCCGAACGCAACTTCGAGCTGTCCGAGGCCGGTGCCCGGATCGCCCGCGAGGTCGCGGACGAGTTCACGGCCTCCACCGGTCAGCAGCGCTGGGTGCTGGGTTCGATGGGCCCCGGCACCAAGCTCCCGACGCTGGGCCACATCACCTACGGGCAGATCCGTGACGCCTACCAGATCAACGCCGAGGGCCTGATCTCCGGCGGCGCGGACGCGCTGCTGGTGGAGACCACCCAGGACCTCCTGCAGACCAAGTCCTCGATCATCGGCGCGCACCGCGCCATGGCGGCCCTGGGCATCACCGTCCCGCTGATCTGCTCCGTCACCGTCGAGACCACCGGCACGATGCTGCTGGGTTCGGAGATCGGCGCGGCCCTGACCGCGCTGGAGCCGCTCGGCATCGACATGATCGGCCTCAACTGCGCCACCGGCCCCGCCGAGATGAGCGAGCACCTGCGCTACCTGGCGCGCAACGCGCGCATCCCGCTGTCCTGCATGCCGAACGCCGGCCTGCCGGTGCTGACCAAGGACGGCGCCCACTACCCGCTGTCCGCCCCCGAACTCGCCGACGCCCAGGAGACCTTCGTCCGCGACTACGGCCTCTCCCTGGTCGGCGGCTGCTGCGGCACCACCCCCGAACACCTGCGCCAGGTCGTCGAGCGGGTCCGCGGACTCACCCCGACCACCCGCGATCCCCACCCCGAGCCGGGTGCGGCGTCGCTGTATCAGACGGTGCCGTTCCGGCAGGACACGTCGTACATGGCGATCGGTGAGCGGACGAACGCGAACGGGTCGAAGAAGTTCCGTGAGGCGATGCTGGAGGCCCGCTGGGACGACTGTGTGGAGATGGCCCGGGACCAGATCCGTGAGGGCGCCCACATGCTCGATCTGTGTGTGGATTATGTGGGCCGTGACGGTGTCGCGGACATGGCGGAGCTCGCCGGCCGTTTCGCGACCGCTTCGACCCTGCCGATCGTGCTGGACTCCACCGAGGTCCCGGTCATCCGGGCGGGCCTGGAGAAGCTCGGCGGCCGCGCTGTGATCAACTCGGTGAACTACGAGGACGGCGACGGTCCGGAGTCGCGGTTCGCGCTGGTCACCCGCCTGGCCCAGGAGCACGGGGCTGCTCTGATCGCGCTGACCATCGACGAGGAGGGCCAGGCCCGGACCGTCGGGCACAAGGTCGCCATCGCCGAGCGGCTCATCGAGGACCTGACCGCCAACTGGGGGATCCGCGAGTCGGACATCCTCATCGACACCCTGACCTTCACGATCTGCACCGGCCAGGAGGAGTCCCGGGGCGACGGCATCGCGACGATCGAGGCGATCCGTGAGCTCAAGCGGCTTCACCCGGACGTCCAGACCACCCTCGGCCTCTCCAACATCTCGTTCGGCCTGAACCCGGCGGCGCGCGTGCTGCTGAACTCCGTGTTCCTGGACGAGTGCGTGAAGGCCGGTCTGGATTCGGCGATCGTCCACGCGAGCAAGATCCTGCCGATCGCCCGGTTCGACGAGGAGCAGGTCACCACGGCCCTCGACCTGATCTACGACCGGCGTGAGGGCGATTACGACCCGCTGCAGAAGCTGATGGCCCTCTTCGAGGGCGTCAACACCAAGTCGATGAAGGCCGGCCGCGCCGAGGAACTCCTTGCGCTGCCGCTGGACGAGCGGCTGCAGCGGCGGATCATCGACGGTGAGAAGAACGGCCTGGAGGCGGACCTCGACGAGGCCCTGCAGGCCCGCCCCGCCCTCGACATCGTCAACGACACCCTCCTGGAGGGCATGAAGGTCGTCGGTGAGCTGTTCGGCTCCGGCCAGATGCAGCTTCCGTTCGTCCTGCAGTCGGCCGAGGTCATGAAGACGGCCGTGGCCTTTCTCGAGCCGCACATGGAGAAGACGGACGACGAGGGCAAGGGCACGATCGTGCTGGCGACCGTCCGCGGTGACGTCCACGACATCGGGAAGAACCTCGTCGACATCATCCTCACCAACAACGGCTACAACGTCGTCAACATCGGCATCAAGCAGCCGGTCTCCGCGATCCTCGAAGCCGCGCAGGAGCACAAGGCCGACGTCATCGGCATGTCGGGTCTCCTCGTGAAATCGACCGTGATCATGAAGGAGAACCTGGAGGAGCTCAACCAGCGCAAGCTGGCCGCCGACTACCCCGTCATCCTCGGCGGCGCCGCCCTCACCCGCGCCTACGTCGAACAGGACCTCCACGAAATCTACGAGGGCGAAGTCCGCTACGCCCGCGACGCCTTCGAGGGCCTGCGCCTCATGGACGCCCTCATGGGAGTCAAGCGCAACGTACCCGGAGCCCAACTCCCGCCCCTCAAACAACGCCGCGTACCCAAACGCGACACCCCCCTCCTCCAGACCACCGAACCGGCCGAAGCCGGCCGCTCCGACGTGGCCGCCGACAACCCGGTCCCCACCCCGCCGTTCTGGGGCACCCGCGTCGTCAAGGGCATTCCCCTCAAGGACTACGCCTCCTGGCTCGACGAGACCGCCCTCTTCAAGGGCCAGTGGGGCCTCAAGGACGCCGACACCATCGCCACCGACGGCCGGCCCCGGCTGCGCGGCTGGCTGGACAAACTGCACACCGACGGCCTCCTCGAAGCCGCCGTCGTACACGGCTACTTCCCCTGCGTCTCCAAGGGCGACGACCTCATCATCCTGGGCGAGAACGGCTCCGAGCGCACCCGCTTCACCTTCCCCCGCCAGCAGCGCGGCCGCCGCCTGTGCCTCGCCGACTTCTTCCGCCCCGAGGAGTCCGGCGAGACCGACGTCGTCGGCCTCCAGGTCGTCACCGTCGGCAACCGCATCGGCGAGGAGACCGCCCGGCTCTTCGCCGCCGACGCCTACCGCGAATACATGGAACTCCACGGCCTGTCCGTCCAGCTCGCCGAGGCCCTCGCCGAGTACTGGCACGCCCGCGTCCGCGCCGACCTCGGCATCGGCGGATCCGACCCGCAGTCCATGGCCGGCATGTTCCGCACCGAATACCAGGGCTGCCGCTACTCGCTGGGCTACCCCGCCTGCCCCGACCTGGAGGACCGCGCCAAGATCGCCGACCTCCTGCAGCCCGAACGCATCGGCGTCCTCCTCTCCGAGGAGTTCCAGCTCCACCCCGAGCAGTCCACCGACGCCATCGTCATCCACCACCCCGAAGCCAACTACTTCAACGCACGCTGACCCCCCACAAGCCGGAAAGGAGTCCGACATGCCGGCTGCCCTGGCCGCCACCGCCGAACGCCCCCGCACGTCCCGCGCCCCCGCCCCCGCACCCCTCGGGGTCCGTGAACTACTGGCCCAGGGCCGGCGGACCTTCTCCTTCGAGTTCTTCCCCCCGAAGACCGACGCCGGGGAACGCACCCTGTGGGCGGCCATTCGCCGCCTCGAAGCCCTCGCCCCCTCCTTCGTCTCCGTCACCTACGGCGCCGGCGGCTCCTCCCGCACCCGCACCGTCGAGGTCACCAAGCGCATCGCCGCCGAGACCACCCTGCGCCCGGTCGCCCACCTGACCGCCGTCGGACACTCGGTCGCCGAACTGCGCCACATCATCGGCCAGTACGCCGACGCCGGCATCCGCGACATCCTCGCCCTGCGCGGCGACCCGCCCGGCGACCCGAAAGGGCAGTGGACGCCCCACCCGGACGGCCTGACCCACGCCCACGAATTGGTCGAACTCATCCGCCGGCTCGGCGACTTCACCGTGGGCGTGGCGGCGTTCCCCGAGCGCCACCCCCGCTCACCCTCCTGGACCGAGGACATCCGCCACTTCGCCGCCAAATGCCACGCCGGCGCCGACTACGCCATCACCCAGATGTTCTTCCACGCCGAGGACTACCTGCGGCTGCGGGACCGGCTCCTCGCCGTCGGCTGCCTGACCCCGGTCATCCCCGAGATCATGCCGGCGACCGATTTCCGCCAGATCCGGCGCTTCGCCGAGCTCAGCGACGCCCGCTTCCCCGACGCCCTCGCCCAGCGCCTCGAAGCGGCGAAGGACGACCCCGCGGCCGGGCACCGCATCGGTGTCGAGTACGCGACCGCCATGTCCGAGCGCCTCCTCGCCGAGGGCGCACCCGGCCTGCACTACATCACCCTCAACAAGTCCACCGCGACTCTAGAGATCCATCAGAACCTGAACGTCAGCCACGACCCAGCCACCACCATCACGGAGTAGAACTCATGGACTTCAAGGTCGCAGACCTCTCTCTCGCCGCGTTCGGCCGCAAGGAGATCACCCTGGCCGAGCACGAGATGCCGGGCCTGATGTCGATCCGCGCCGAGTACGCCCAGGCGCAGCCGCTGGCCGGTGCCCGGATCACCGGCTCGCTGCACATGACCGTGCAGACGGCCGTGCTCATCGAGACCCTCGTCGCCCTCGGCGCCGACGTCCGCTGGGTGTCCTGCAACATCTACTCCACCCAGGACCACGCGGCCGCCGCCATCGCGGTGGGCCCGAACGGCACCCCGGAGAACCCGCAGGGCATACCCGTCTTCGCCTGGAAGGGCGAGACGCTGGAGGAGTACTGGTGGTGCACGGAGCAGGCGCTGACCTGGCCCGGGCACGCCGGACCCAACATGATCCTCGACGACGGCGGCGACGCCACCCTCCTCGTCCACAAGGGCGTCGAATACCAGAAGGCCGGCTCCGTCCCGGACCCGTCCACCGCCGACAATGAGGAAATGGCCCTGGTCCTCGGCCTGTTGGGCAAGACCGGCATCGACTGGGCGGCGCTGGCCGCCGGCGTCCGCGGTGTGACCGAGGAGACCACCACCGGTGTGCACCGTCTGTACGAGATGATGTCCGAGGGCAGCCTGCTGTTCCCGGCGATCAATGTGAACGACGCCGTGACGAAGTCGAAGTTCGACAACAAGTACGGTTGCCGTCACTCGCTGATCGACGGCATCAACCGTGCCACCGACGTCCTCATCGGCGGCAAGGTCGCGGTCGTCTTCGGTTACGGCGACGTCGGCAAGGGCTGCGCCGAGTCCCTGCGCGGTCAGGGTGCGCGTGTCATCGTCACGGAGATCGACCCGATCTGCGCGCTGCAGGCCGCGATGGACGGATACCAGGTCGCCACCCTCGACGATGTCGTGGAGACGGCCGACATCTTCATCACGACCACGGGCAACAAGGACATCATCATGGCCGCGGACATGGCCAAGATGAAGCACCAGGCGATCGTGGGCAACATCGGCCACTTCGACAACGAGATCGACATGGCCGGTCTCGCGAAGATCGAGGGCATCGTCAAGGACGAGGTCAAGCCGCAGGTCCACACCTGGAAGTTCCCCGACGGCAAGGTCCTGATCGTGCTGTCCGAGGGCCGTCTGCTGAACCTGGGCAACGCGACCGGTCACCCGTCGTTCGTGATGTCGAACTCCTTCGCGGACCAGACCCTGGCCCAGATCGAGCTCTTCACCAAGCCGGAGGAGTACCCGACCGAGGTCTACGTGCTCCCCAAGCACCTGGACGAGAAGGTCGCGCGTCTGCACCTGGACGCCCTGGGCGTCCGCCTCACCACGCTCCGCCCGGAGCAGGCCGCCTACATCGGCGTCCAGGTCGAGGGCCCGTACAAGCCGGACCACTACCGCTACTGACCGAACGGATCACGCCACCGGCTCTCGAGCACCACTCGAGAGCCGGTGGAACCCCGTGGCCGGGTATCCCGGGGAATGCCACGATCGGATGTCCGCGCCGAGGGCGAGCACCACTCCACCACCCGCAGATGAGGATGTCCCATGAACCCCAATCCGGCCGGTAGCCACCAGCAGTACCCCGCCGGCGGCCCGGCTCCCTACACCGCCCCGCCCGGCTCCTACGCCCAGCCCGGACCGCCCGCACCGGCGACCGCGGAGCGAGGCAAGGCGGCCACCGTCCTCCTCCTGCTCTCCACGGTCCTCGTCGGCCTGATGGCAGGCCTCTTCTTCGCCTTCGACGTCTCGGTGATGCCGGGACTGGCCGCCGGTGACGAGCGTACGTACGTCACCGCGATGCAGAACTTCAACGCGGCGATCGACGGCAACGGCCTCTTCGGCATGGCGTTCGTCCTCGCCCTGCTGGCCTCCGCGGCCTCGGCGATCGTCGAGTTCCGCAAGGGCCGCCGCAGCGTCGCCATCTGGGTCGGTGCGGCCACCGTCGCCTACTTCGTCGTCCTGATGATCACCTTCTCGGTGAACATCCCGCTCAACAACGAACTCGCCGACGCCGGCGACGCCGCGAAGCTCGCGGACTTCTCGATCGTCGACAAGTTCAAGAGCACCTGGGTCGCCACCAACATCATCCGCACCCTGCTGTGCACGGTGGCCCTGACGGCCCTCTCGCGGGCCCTGGTCCTCTACGGCCGCGCCACCCGCTGACACCTGCCGCCACGCCATGGAGTCCCCCGCCGCCCGGCCGGGGGACTCCCTCATGCGGTCAGCCGGTCTGCCCGTGCAGGTACAGGGCCCAGGCCAGGAAGCCGACCGCAGCCGTGCACAGCAGCGTGCGCCAGACGTTGGCGCGGCTCCAGGGCCCCTCGAAGGCCCGCCGGACGGCAGCCGGGTCACCGATCCGGGCGACCGGGCCGGCCTTCTCCAGGGCGTTGTTCAAAGGGATGTTCACCTTGTTGGTCAGCCCCATCGACAGGATGTAGCAGACCAGCGCCGCGATCAGCGCCGGCAGCACGTCACGGCCGTCCGAGGGAATGTGCAGGGCCAGCGCCAGCGCGGTGAAGAGGAACGCACCGATGTAACCGAGGACGAACCAGCCGTTGAGAATGGCCTTGTTGATGTTCTGCATGACTTCGATGACCGTACGGTCGTCGCTGCGCTTCAGGCCCGGCATCACGGAGACGGAGAAGCCGTAGAACAGGCCGCTGACCAGCCCCATCGTGACCGTCGCGGCGATGAGCGAGGCCAGGCGTGCGGTCTCCATCGTGTGTCCCCCTGCTCGCCCGTCCACGGAGCTTCTGGGTCATCGATTCTTCGGGAACGGGTCATCGAATCGTCAAGTCATGGCGACTATACGGGCGATGGCGGCCCGCGTCGCAGGGGAATCGAGCGAGCCTCCAGCATGTCTCGAGCGGCGCGGACCGCCGCCCCCTTCAGCGCGCGTGCAGCCGGCGGTGTTCGAGGACCGCGGCCAGGGCGTAGGCGCCGCCGCCCGCGAGGGTGAGGACCCAGTAGAAGGCGGGGGCGGTGAACGCGAGGGCCGCGGTGGAGGCCAGGGCCAGCCAGACACCGAGGCTGTAGTGCAGCACGTTGCGGCGTACGGCGCCTTCGGCGAGGTAGACCAGGCCGACGACGAGCCCGGAGCCGGCCGGCCACAGCACGGACTGGAGATCCGGCTGGCCGAGCACGGAGGTCAGGCCGGTGATGGCCAGGAACAGGGCCGTGAAGGCCGTGATCCAGGCCGCGCCGAGCAGCTTGCCCGAGAGGACCTCCGGTGCGGAGGCCCCGTGCTGGGCCCGCAGCGCGGCCAGGGTGGCCATGGTGATGCCGGCGACGAGTCCGCCGCCGAGGAGCGTCATGGGCAGCCAGTCGGGCAGGCCGAGCAGGGGAGCGGGCCCCCGGGAGACCGCGGCCGTGCCGTGGCCGAGCAGGTAGGCCAGTCCGAAACTGACGTAGGCCGCACGGTTGTCGACCTCGCGAGGGCGGCCACGGCCGCCGGCCTCACGAACGGCGGCGGGCGGCAAGGCGGTGGTGGGGCTGGACATGGTGGCAGATCTCCATCCGGGACGGGCGGGGGTGGTGACGGTCTCGCCGGGGGCGCGGGCGATACCGCGCCCCCGGGACGGCACGTCAGCCGTTGCCGTGGTCCAGCTCGCTGTCGGGGACCCAGGAGCCGTGGATTCCGGCCGTCACCCGGTGGGGCAGATGGACGGTGGCGACCCTGTCGAGGCCGGAGGCGTCCAGGACCAGCAGCTGGGAGGAGTCCTGCTTGAGGTCGGAGACCACGGTCAGCAGATAGCCGTCGTCCTCGCTCGTGGCATCGGCGGCGGGCACGAAGACGGCCTCGCTCGGCATCCGGGCATCGCCCACCTGGTGGATGCGGCGGGCACCGGTGGTGCGGTCGTACTTGACGACACCGTAGCCGCCGAAACCGTTCTCGTCGGGGAAGGCGATCGCGTACTGGTAGCGGTTCTCCACACCCAGGAAGTCCTCGTTGAGGGTCGGGAACTCCACCGGCAGATCGTCGATGATCTGCTCGCCGACGGTCCCCTCCGCCAGGTCGATCACCCAACGGCGGGTGTAGGAGCGGGAGCCGGGCTCACTGCCGCGCCCGGGCGCCCCGACCCACCAGTTCCAGGAGAGCCGGAAGCCCTCGCGGTCCACGGTGGGACCCTCCAGGACGATGCGGCCCAGGCCGTCCTCGTAGGCGTTGGAGACGTGCAGCATGTTGCCGGGCTCGATGGAGAACCAGCGGACGTGCCGGGCCCCGTCACCACCGCGCGGCATGACACCGATACGGGCGGGCTGGTGATCGCTCCAGCTGTAGGGGATACCGGAGTGCTCCGTGGCGTCGAAGGTGACATTGCCCTCGACGAACACCACATGACGGCGGGTGATCGCGAAATCGTGCTTGAGCGAGGCGGTCGCCCCCGGCACATCGGCACTGTCGGTGATCTCGCCCTTGGCGTCCGCGACGTAGTACGTCAGGAACGGCGGGAACGGCGAGGACCCGAAGAAGTGGAGCTCCCCGGTCACCGGGTCCTCCTTGGGGTGCGCGGTCATCGCACTGCGCAGCTTGCCGCCGAAGTCGTGGGCGCCGACCGTTTCCAGCTCCGGGGTGAGCTCGAAGGGGAAGTTCGCCTCGCACAGCGCCAGCAGGCGTCCGCCGTGCTCGATGATGTGCGTACCGGCGGTGCTGGCGCTCAGGTCCGGCCCGCGCTCGGTCATGTACGGGGCGCCGTCCAGGGCGGGAGTGTGCACCCAGCGGTTGCGGTACCACTCGGCGCGGCCCGCACGCAGGCGGATGCCGTGGACCATGCCGCTGCCCTTGAACCAGTGGCTGGGAGTGACACCGGGCTTGGGGTTGTGCCCGTTGCGCAGCAGCCGGCCGTTCAGCTCGGGGGGCAGGGAACCCTCGACGGTGAGGCCGGTGGCGGTGACCTCCTCGGTGAGGGGGGTGTAGTGGCCGGTCAGGTACGGCTTCGCAGTGGTCATGGCAGATATCTCCTCGATCGGTGTGAGAGGTGGTCAGGCAGCCTGTTCGGCACGGCTTTTGAGGTGGGAGAGCCAGCTCTCCAGGGAGTCGTGGAGGGCCTTGTGGAGGTCGTCGGCCGCGGCCTCGACCGGGGCGCCGCTCCAGGACTCCTCGGTGCGGACGGTGGTGCGCCCGCCGTCCTGCTCGAACGTCCACACGTGCACGCCGGTGATACCGGCGGCGGGACCGCCCCACACGATCCGCTCCCCGGGAACCAGCTCCCGCACGGTGGAGGTGATGTCCAGGCCGTGGGTGCGCCAGCTGAACGACCCGCCGGGCCGCAGCGGCCCCTCGGCCTCCACCCGGACCACGTCCGGGTTCCACAGCGGCCAGGCCGCAATGTCGGTGTGCAGCGCCCACACGCTCTCGAGCGGGGCGTCGATCACGGTGCTCAGGCGGACGATGACGGGAGCGCTCTCGTCGATGGTGACCATGGCTGTGCTTCTTCCTGTTCTGGACGACATGTACCGGTGGTGCCGGGCGTTCCGGGCGTGCCCGTCGTACGGATCCGGCGGCCTAGGGAGTGTTCTGCCGGACGGGGGAGAGCGGAGAGCCCGCCGGGCCGGGAGCCGGATCGGAAGCCGGCCCGGCGGGGGCGGCCGGGGTACGCGCCCCCGTGCGGCGGGTGAGGAGCAGCGCGAGGAGGGCCGTGACGGCTAGGACCGCGGCCGAGACGGTGAAGGCGGCCCGGTAGCCGGCCGTGAGCGCCTCCAGGGAGGGCCGGTCCGCGGACGCGCCGGCGGTGACGGAACCGGCCAGGGTGGCCAGGGCCGCGAGACCGATCGCCCCGCCGACCTGCCGGGTGGTGTTCACCAGCCCGCCGGCAAGACCCGCGTCCTGCCGCGGGACACCGTCCACGGCCAGCCCGGTGAGCTGGACGAAGGCGACGCTGAGCCCCAGGCCGACCAGGACGCTCGGGCCGAGGACGTCCACCGGGTAGGTGCCGTCGGCGCTCATCCGCGACAGCCACAGCAGCCCGGCCGCCTCCGTCAGCAGCGCCACGGTCAGGGTCGCGGTGGCACCGAACCGCCGGGCCACGCGCGGGGCGAGGGCGGAGCCGAGCATATGGGCGCCGGCGAGGGGGAGTTGCCCCACTCCCGTGACCAGCGGGCCCGACCCGAGGACCTGCTGCTGGTACAGCGGCAGGAAGAAGAACAGGGCGATCCACACGGACCCCAGCAGGGCCATCAGCAGATTGCCCGCACCGACCCGGCCCGCGGTGAGCAGCCGCACCGGCACCAGCGCCTGCGGCCGGCCCCGCTCGATCACACAGAAGGCCGCCAGCAGCACGACGGCGCCACCGAGCGCGCCCAGCACCGGCGGATCGCCCCAGCCGGCCCCGCGCGCGGTGGTCAGACCCCACACCAGACAGGTCAGCGCCAGCGTCACGGTGACGGTGCCCAGCAGGTCGAACCGCCCGGCCGTCTCGCGTACGGCGTCCCGGGGCACCAGCACGGCCACCGCGGCCAGCACCAGCACCGCCCCGAACGCCACCGAATGGAAGATCCACGGCCAGCCCCACGCCTGGGTGAGCACACCGCCCAGCAGAACGCCGCCCGCGGCCCCCGCACCGGAGACCGCACCCCACACCCCCAGCGCCCTGCCACGCGCCGGCCCGGGCGGGAACCCGTCCATCGCCAGCGCGAGCGCGGCCGGGGCGATCGCGGCGGCGCCGGCCCCCTGCACCGCACGGGCACCGATCAGCACACCGGGGGAGGTGGCCAGCCCCGCCGCCACCGACGCCAGCACGAACAGCGCGAGCCCGGCCACCAGCACCCGGCGGCGGCCCAGGAGATCGGCGACCCGTCCGCCCGCCAGGAGCAGCGCCCCGAACGCCAGGCCGTAGGCGTTGACCACCCAGGTGGTCCCGCCGTCCGACAGGCCCGCCCCGTCACGGATCTGAGGGAGCGCCACATTGACGATCGAGGTGGCGAGCATGACGGTGAACTGGGCCGCGGCGAGCGCCGCGAGCACCGCTCCCGGCCCGGGGGGCCGGCGTGCTGACCGGCCCGTCTGCGTGAGTGCAACGTTCATGACGCACACACTCGGCGCGGACGCTGTCCACTATCCAGACCCGGCGGGCGCGGCCACTGTCCACTGCTGTCCGCGCCTGTCCACCCGGCGCCCCGCCGCAGCCCGCCCCGCGCCCGCCGCCGCTACCTCGGGTCGTGCAGCTCCCGCTGCCACAACGCCTCGCCGAGCAGGTCCAGACCCTGACGCAGGTGACGACGGTAGGTCCCGTACGGAAGACCCAGACGGCGCGCGGCGGCCTCCTGGGTGGGCGCACCGGAGAAGTAGCCCGCCGTCAGGGCCTCACGCGCCCGCACTCCGCGCGGATCCCCCGCGAGATCGTCGACGGCCCCGCGCAGCAGGGCACGCAACTCCCCGACCGGTTCACCGAAGTCGGCCGCCAGACGGGTACGCATCAGAGCGCAGGCGGCGAACGCGTCCGTATCGCGCCAGTGCGCCAGCGCCTCGCGCACGGCCTGGTCGAACGCGGCCCGTGAGACGGGCGACGGCCCGGACGCGGACGGCGCCGGCCCGGCCGTGGCCGATATGAAACGCAGCAGCCATGCCTCCACCGGCAGCCGGCGCCAGTCCACACCGAACAGCCCGTAGGAGTACGCACCCACCCGCGGCCGCGCCCCGGTGTCGTCGAGCGTGCCCCTGACCCGCCCGGCCCAGGTCTCGGCGTCCTGGAACACCGCGAAACCGTAGGCACGGCCGCGGGCCCGCGCCGCCTCCGCATGGGCCCGGGAACTGCTCAGGTCGATGACGCGCGAGGGAACCTGGTACCGCTCGGGATAGACCGAGAAACGGCTGATGCCGATGTGCTCGCCCGCACCCACCGGCGCGGTGGCCTCGGTGTACCGCCAGGCGGCCGCGACGACGGGATCGGCCGCCACGTCCCGGGGGTCGGCCGGGGCCGGCAGGACCAGCCGGGCCGTGAACGCCACGATCCGGCCCGTGCTCACCAGCCGGTAGACGCTGAACGCCTGCGGCTGGCGCTGCGCCCAGTAGCGGACCAGCTCCGCGCCGGCCGCCCCCTCGGTCTCCTCGGCCATGCGCAGCACGACATCGATGTCATCCGGGTGCAGAGGACGGTCGTGCACCTCGTCCTCGCGGGACCAGCACCGCAGCCGGGCCAGCGTCTCGCCCTCCCGGAAGAGGTAGAAGAGATCGTCGGTGACGGTCCACACCCGCTCCTCGGGTGCCTCGCGCAGGAGGCGCAGGTACTCGTCCGCCAGGCGCCGGCGCATCGACTCGAAGGCGTTCGGCGCCCGCCAGCGCAGGTCGGCGGCGAGGGTCTCGCGCGCGGCGTCGTGCGGATGGAGCCCGCGGTGGGTCGACTCCATGAACGGCAGGTCCCGCAGCCAGGAGAAGAGCGGATGGACGTCCTCCTCGGGCAGCACCGCCGCGAGGAGTTCCTCCGACGTCGAACGGGCCTGCGCCGCCACCTCCAGGGCGCGGCGGTGGGCCGCCGTGGGCACCTCCCCGATCAGCCCCGCCAGCAGGGTGCGCAGCACATCCGCCGTCGGAGCCCAGATCTCCTGCCTGCCGCACCCCTCCGATCCCGCCGCGGCCGCCAGCGACAGCGCCAGCGGGTTGCCTCCGGCGAAGCGCAGCACCCGGTCGCGCAGTTCGGGCCGGATCTGCGCCGACACCAGCAGGCTCCGCGCCTGCTCCTCGGAGAACGGCTCCAGTTCGCTCACGTGCAGCAGCCGGGACCAGGCGGGGTCGGCGGTCCACTGCGGCTGCGGAGCACGCCGCCCGGCCAGCACCACCAGGGTGTCGTCCGCGGCTCGGGGCAGGAAGTGGTGCCACAGCCAGCTCTCCAGCCACTGGCAGTGCTCGAAGGAGTCCACGAACAGGACCGTGCCCGGAACATCCAGGAACGGACCGGTGGCGTGCTCGAAATCGGCCGGGTCCCGGCTGACGAACCGGCCGTCGAGTTCCACGAGCAGCCGGCCCGACGCACGGGCGTGGTCCGCCAGCCGCCGCAGCAGCGTCGACTTCCCGATGCCGCCCGGCCCGTACACGTAGAACGCGAACGGCGCCTGCGGATCACCGGCCAACGCCTCCCCGAACCGGCCGAGTTCCTCGTCCCGTCCCACGAAGGCCCGTACGCGCGCCCTGCTCAGTCTTTCCCCCACGGACACCATGGCGGCTCCCCTCTCCCTCGCTCCCGGCCCGGTCAGCCGACCAGTCCGATGTTGTTGTCCTCGGCGTCTCCGGTGATCAGCAGAGTGGTCTCCTCCACGCGCCGGAAGCGGCCGTCGGGTGCCATCCGGGCGAAGAGGTACACCTCGGTACGGGAGGTGTGGCCGTCGCGGTGGCCGAGGGTGACGGTGTGACGGTCGGCGTAGAGCAGCCCGTCGCGGAGCTCTTCGTGGACCTCGACGTGCCCGCTGCCGACCAGCGAGCGCAGGCGCGTCATGTGCCGGGCGAAGCCCGTCCTGTCGCTCCACACGCCGTTGGTGCGCTGGCGGTAGTCGGGGGCGAAGTGCCGGTCGATGGCTTCGGCGAGGTCCAGGCCCGGCTCGAACAGCAGATCGTGGATGGCCGTGGCGATATCGGTCGACGTCATGGTCGTCTTCTCCTGAAACAAAGTGGGGGACAGCGAAATCCGGGCTCACGCAGCCGCGGAAGGCAGGGCCCGGCACAGGCCCGGCGGGCGAGACGGCCGCAGGTCACGGCCGGCGCCGCGCTCTCAGCCGACGGGGGTGAAGTCCAGCGACAGCGCGAGCGGCCCCCGCGTGTACAGGCCGGCTTCCCGGTAGCGGAAACCGGGGCTGTAGCGGACCTCGTCGAGCAGGGGCAGCAGCATCGCGGCGACCGTCTCGATCTCGGCACGCGCGAAGGCCGCGCCGACGCACTGGTGCAGTCCGGCGCCGAAGGACAGGTGCTGGGCGGCCGCGGTGAAGGAACGGGCGGCGCCCAGGTCCGGGCGGTGGATGTCGAAGACGTCCGGGTCACCGAAGGCGCCGGGATCCCGGTTGGCCGCGCCGATCATGCAGAAGACGGTCGCACCGGCCGGGACGGTGGCGCCGGCGAACACCGCGTCCTGCTCCGCCCGGCGGGGAATGAGCTGGACCGGCGGGCTGTATCGCAGGGTCTCCGCGATCGCGGCGGCCAGCAGCCGCGGGTCCCGGCGGACCTGCGCCAGCTGCTCGGGACGGTCGATCAGGTGCTTGAAGAGCAGGGCGAGCGTCTTGTCCGCCGGCTCGGCGGCGGCGACCAGGACGTTGATGATCAGCGCGGTGACGTCGCGGTCGCTCATGACGACACCGCCGAACTCGGCCGTGCACAGCCTCGATATCAGATCGTCGCCGGGACGGCTGCGCCGCTGCTCGATGACGGGCAGGAGATAGGTCTCCAACTCCTCGGCGCAGTCGATGCAGTGCCGGCGGCGCTCGGGGGTGAGGGCGAGGCTGGTGACGAACTCGGCGACCCCGCCGTGCCAGGCGGCCACCTGCTGCCAGTCCCCTTTGTCGAGCCCCAGGACGTCGAGCGCGACGTGCACGGCGAACGGCTTGCCGAAGTCGTTGACCAGGTCCATCCGCCCCCGGGCGAGGAAAGGGGCCATGAGCTCGGCGGCGTTGGCGTGGACGGCGCGTATCTGTCTCTCCAGGGCCCGTCCGGTGAACGCCCGTACGACGATCTTCCGTTTCGCGGTGTGCTCGGCGCCGGTCATCTGGGCGAGGACCGGCCCGCGCATCACCGGCTCGGCACGCACCTGCAACATCTCGGTGCTGAAGGCCTCATGGTCGGTCAGCACCCGCTTCACGTCCTCGTGGCGGGAGAGGAAGTAGCTGTCGATCGCCGGCTCGTAGTGCACCGGAGCCCGCTCCCTCAGCCGTGCGAAGTAGCGGTGGGGGGCGGCGGCGAAGTCCTTGGACAGGACACTGAAACGGGCAGGGACCGCGGGCATGGTGAAGACCTCTCGAACAATGCAGTGGGGGAAGGAGAGCCGGGCCGGCAGGAGTCAGGAGCCGCCACGGGCCCCGGACATCGCGGCCGGACACGGCCACGGCCGGGACCGCACCCGGATGCACATCTGTGTTGTCACTCCTGTCGGCTGTCCGCCGTCCACGACGGGTTCCCGTGACCTGCGTCACGACCACGCCGCAGCGGGCACGCCCACGGCCGCGGTCCGGCCTGCAAGACGCGCGAACGACGGTACGGGTTGCGCCGGTTGGAAAGGCTGCGCACCGGCCGGCAGGACACCCTGGAGCCGGAACTCCTCAGCCGGCGGCGCCCGACCGGGCCCGGGCCCGGTCACGGAGCCACGCGACCGCTCCCACCAGCACCGCCACCCCCAGCCCGTACAGGGGCAGCCACAGGGTCGTCGTGGCCGCCAGGCACTCGGCGACCGCCTTGCGCGCCTGGTCCTGCTGCGCGAACGCCAGCGCCGCAGCGTCATTGCCGGCCAGGTTCCCCAGCGCCGCCTCCGCCTTAAGGGCCGCGTACCGCCCCGCCAGCACACAGTCGCCGCGCGTGCCCGGCATCGGGAACAGCCAGGCCCGGCGCTGCAGCAGGGGAGCGAGCGCGACCGCCACGCACAGGCCGACGATCAGCGCGTACGCGACCAGGCCGCGCATGTACGGCGAACGGATCTCCGGAGTCCACTGCGCCCGCCGCTGGAAGGCGGACATCACCGCGAGGAGCGTCACCCCGATGAACGTGGCGAACCACTGCCACGAACCCTGGGCGAGCGCGAACGTCAGCACCGCGGCGAGCCCGATGCCGATGACCCCGGGAGCGGGAGCGGCATCACCCGGTGCGGCGGACGCCGGCCTCGGGGTCACTCGGGGGCTGGGATCACTCACGGGCCTCTCCAACAGAGGGGGGACAACAGCATGCGCCCGCAACACCCCGCCGCCCCGGCCGCCGTGCCGCACGGGCCCCGCGCCCCGCCCGGATGGCCCCCGCCCGGCCGGGCCTGCGCATTTCACCCGCCGGGGCCCCAGCCGCACTGCGTCCCCCGTCAGGCCGCCCCACAATGGGATGACGGCCTGCGTGCGGCCATTCAGCGGTGTCCCGACTGCCCCGGCCGAGAGGAACGCCCCCATGCGCGCTGAGTCCTCGCCGGCCGCGCGGAGGACGGGGGCCTTCGTCGCGGTCGCCGTCGCCCTGTTCTGCATCCAGCTCGACTTCTTCGCCCTCAACCTCGCCCTTCCCGGCATCGCGGCGGAGCTCGGCATCACGGACTCGGCCGCGCAGTGGACCCTGTCCGCCTACATGCTCGCCATCGGCTGCTTCTTCATCGTCGGCGGCCGGGTGGGGGACGTCTTCGGACGGCGGGGCACCCTGCTGGCCGGGCTCGCCCTGTTCACGGCCGGTTCCGTGGGCTGCGCGCTGGCTCCCGGCCTCGGTCTGCTGGTGGTGGCCCGGATCGCGCAGGGCGTGGGCGCGGCGTTCGTCTTCCCGGTGTCCGTGTCCGTGATCACCAACACCTTTCCCGAGGAGACCCGGGCCAAGGCCCTGGGCGCCGTCTTCGGCGTCGCCAACATCGGGACCGCGCTCGGGCCCTTCGTGGGCGGAGGGTTCACCGAAGGGCCCGGCTGGCGCTGGATCTTCTGGCTGATGGTCCCGCTGAGCCTGATCTCGCTGCTCGCCGCCCTCGCCTGCGTACCGAACTCGCGCGACACCTCGGCGCCCCGCGAGCTCGACCTCCTCGGCTGCGCCCTGATCGTGTGCTCGCTGGCGGCACTGACCCTGGCCGTGGAGCGCGGGGACGCCTGGGGCTGGGGGAGTGCCCGTACTCTCGGCTGCTTCGCCGCGGCCGTGACGGCCGGCGGGCTGTTCCTGGTGCGCGAGCGCCTCGCCCGGCACCCGCTGGTCGATCTGCGGCTGTTCCGCAACGTCCCGTACGTCCTGGTGACCGGGATGGGCTCGCTCTCGAACATGGGCTACGGCGTCACCGTCTTCCTCGCCACGCTCTACCTCCAGGGCGTCCGCGGCCTCTCGCCGCTCCTGGCGGGCACGGTGTTCCTGGCCCCGGCCCTGCTGGTGGCGGTCAGCGGGCCGCTCGGGGCGCGGCTGGCCCGGTACATGCGGCCGACCGCGGTGATGGCGCTCGCCGGGGCCGTCGCGGGCACCGGGATGTACGCGCTGGCCCAGGCCGATGCCTGGTGGCTGTACGTGCCGGTGTTCGCATGGTGCGGCCTGGGCCTGGGACTGGGCTGGACCTTCTCCAGCGTGGCGACCCAGCAGGTCGTCGCACCGGCCCGGGCGGGGGAGGCGTCGGGCGTGCTGCTGACGTTCCTGGTCACGCTGGGCGCGATCGCCCTCGCCGGGACCGCGGCGGCGATCTCCGCGATGACGCCGCAGCGGCCGCCCGAGGAGGCCTACGACGCGATCCTTCGGCTGGGCGGGATGGTCATCGTCGCGACGGCGGTGATCGTCATGGCCGTACGCCACCGGCTCGTGGTGCTGGGCAGGGTCCCGCCCCTGTCGATGCGGGAGGCGGACCGCCGGCCCTGACACTCCCGCCCTGACGCCGCGGGCGCGGACGGGGCCCGGACACACGCGGGCCCGGGAAGCCCGGACAGCAGGACAGCAGGACAGCAGGACAGCAGGACAGCAGGAGAGCAGGAACGGAGAACAGGAAACCCCTTCCGGCCTGCGGACCGTGTGGCCGCGATGCCCCGAAGCCACACGTGGCGCCAATAATGGCTCGCCATGGCGCCATGTGTGAGCCATAATGGTGTCATGGGGTGGCGCGCCCCGGCCGCAGGCCGCGGGGTGCGTCGCGCGGGGCGGGCGATCAGGGGGCGGATCATGGACACAGCACGGAGCCGGCAGCGGGCGGAGCCCGGCCCCCTCACGGCCTTCACCCGCTTCGTGCTCTGCGGCGGCGGAGTGGGACTCGCCTCCAGCTTCGCCGTGACGGCCCTCGCCTCCTGCATACCCTGGGCCCTGGCCAACGCCCTGATCACCGCGGCCTCCACGCTCCTCGCCACCGAGCTGCACGCCCGCTTCACCTTCGGCACGGGCGGGCGCGCGACCTGGCACCAGCACGCGCAGTCGGCCGGCTCCGCCGCGGCGGCGTACGCGGTGACCTGCCTGGCGATGCTCCTCCTGCACCAGCTGGTGGCGGCTCCCGGCGCCCCCCTCGAACAGGCCGTCTACCTCTGCGCCGGCGCACTCGCCGGTGTCGCACGGTTCGCGGTGCTGCGCCTCGTCGTCTTCACCCGGAACCGCTCGCAGGCCACGGCCACCGCCGTAGCCGTCCCGACCGCGCGGCCGGTGTGCGCGACCGTGGCCCGTGACTCGGCCCCGGCCCGCCCGGCCAATCTCTGCCCCGCCGCCTGACCCCGCCGCCCGAACCGCCGGCGAGCCCGGGGGCGGGAGACCGCGGGCCCGGTCAGGGCATTTCGTCCGGGTCGCAGGTCGCGCGGCGCAGACCGATCGTGCGCAGCGCCCGCATCAGCCCCTCCTCGTCGCCCGCGCGCACCAGGTGGACCGCCCCGTCGACGGTGACGACGTCGAGATCGACGGGAGTCGCGTCGGCCCTCGTGCGGAGCACCACCCCGCTCGGCGGGTCCAGGGCGCGCACCCCCCGGAAGACGCCGAACGCGGCCGGGTCGTCCCGGAAGCTGCCGGACAGGGTGAGCACGGTGATGTCGGGGAGCAGGACCCGGGCGTGCGCCAGCGCGACGTCCGGCGTGCGGGCATGGGAGATGACCTGGAAGTGGGGATTGCGCTGGATCCGCGACCGCAGCACCTCCAGCTCCACGCCTTCCGGTATGCCGACCACCAGGACCGTCATCACAGTGCCCCATCCTCCGCCGCGCCGGCGTGCCCGTCGAGCGGGACGCGCCCGGCACATCCCCGCGCCGCGTCGCGATGAGTACGGGCCCCGCCGCCGGTCTACCCTTCAGACCCACTCTCAGGAGGAGCGGCAGATGACCGGTACGACCGCTTTCGATCTCGGACCGCAGGCGCGGATCGTGGCCCGTCTCGCGGCGGCCGTCCCGGACGCCCGGCTCACCGACCGGACGCCCTGCCCCGCCTACACGGTCGGTGACCTGCTGGGCCACCTCGCGGGTCTCGCGGTCGCCTTCCGCGACGCCGCCCGCAAGGACCTGGGCCCCACGACGGACACGGACCCCACCTCGGCCACGCCCTCCCTGCCCGCCCGCTGGCGCGAGGAACTGCCCGGGGTCCTCGGCGAACTCGCCGAGGCCTGGGAAGACCCGGCCGCCTGGACCGGCATGACCCGCGCCGGCGGCGTGGACCTGCCCGGCGGGATCGCGGGTGCGGTGGCGGTCGACGAGCTGGTGCTGCACGGATGGGACCTGGCCCGGGCCACCGGCCAGGAGTACGCGCCCGATCACGCCGCGCTCCGCTCCTCGCACGCGTTCCTGCTGGCGGCCGCCGAGGAGGGGGACCGCGGCGACGGCATCTTCGGACCCGTCGTGCCCGTACCGGACGACGCCCCGCTGCTGGACCGGACGCTCGCACTGAGCGGCCGCGACCCGGGCTGGACGCCGCCCGCATCCCCGTGACGCGGGCGGCGTGCCCCGGCCCGCCGCCCGGGGGCACGCGAACGCCGGGCTCTCAGGTCTGGCACTGCTTCGTGGCCGCGGGGGACCAGCCGCTCCAGGCGGCGCCGTCGGCCCGGGCGTGTACCCGGATCTCGACCTTCACGGGACCGCACACCCGGGTCGTGCTTCCCACCTCGAGGGGGCCGATCGACTCACCGGCCCGGACATGGGTGCGGCCGCTGCCCACTTTCTCCCAGTGGCCACCGTCGACGACGCGGAAGAACGCCTCGTAGGAGACGTTCAGCCCCTTCGCTCCCGTGTTCCGTGCCCTGATGTGCGCCGTGATCTCCCGCGTGGGGAACCTGCCGGCGGATCCCCGCTGGGCGCTGATGCAGCCGTTGACGGCCACCCGGCCGGTCGACGTCCCCCCGCCGCACGCGACCGCCGCGGCGTGAGCGGGGGCCGGGACGGCCAGCATGGTCAGCGCGGCCGCGCCCAGGACCGTTCCGGTGCGCCTCAAGAAATGCAATGTCCCCATCCTTGTTCTCCGTGCCGTTCTTCCTGGAAGCGACCATGGCCCGCCGTGAGGCGCGACGGGCAGGGTTTCCCGGAACCTTCGCCCGGATGGACGCGCGCGCGTGCGGGCCGGAGGGCGGCTGCACGCGGCGGGCGGCCACCCGCCCGCCACCGGCCTCAGAGCCCCCCACGGAGGAGAGACGGCCTCCACTCCACCCATTTCCTTCGATAACTAGGCAATTCGGGCATCGAGATGGCTCCCTCAAAGGGGTATAGCCGGTGACAATCGGTGAGATTCGGGCGTCCCGCTGGTGACCCGCCCCATAGGGCCCACGTCACATACGAACCGGGATAGTAGCCACCGGAGGCCCGATGCCGCGCCTCCCGGGCCCCCGAAGGCCCGTCGGCCCCCGACTGCGAAGGTCCCTAGTAAGCGGGGTCGTTGCCAGGCCGTCGGGGCGTCTGTAGAACTGGATGAGTCGCAAGGCGGCAGGGGTACTTCAGGTACTTCACCCGCCGCCGACGAACCCCTCTCCTTTGCGTGAGTGGCTCACGCATGTCTTCGGCATGCGTGCGACCGCCCTTGTCCCCGTCGGAAGGTCCATCCGTGTCCAACGCCATCATCCGCCGCATCGCCACCTCCAAGAAGGCCCTCGCGGGCACCGTCGTCGCCCTCGGTGTCGCCGGTTCCATGCTTGCCACGGTTCCCGCCCAGGCGGCCCCGATGAGCGCCAAGGCGATCGCGCAGCAGATGATCAAGGACCCGGCCCAGTTCGCCGCCTTCGACAAGATCATCTCGCACGAGAGCGGCTGGAACCACACCGCGACCAACGCCTCCTCCGGCGCGTACGGCCTGGCCCAGGCCCTGCCGGCCTCGAAGATGGCTTCGGCCGGCGCGGACTGGAAGACCAACCCCGCCACCCAGATCAAGTGGGGCCTGGACTACATGAACGACCGCTACGGCAGCCCCGTCGGCGCCTGGAACTTCTGGCAGAACAACCACTGGTACTAAGCCGCCAGCGGACAGCACGCATACGCACGAGCGCCCGGCCGGGACCACCCGGCCGGGCGCTCGTGCGTGTACGCGGCCGCCGCGCCCGCCCGGCCGACGCTCCAGCAGGGCATCACGGACCCGTCCGGCACGAATGCGGGATCCGTACCGGCCGCGCCGGCCGGGACCACGACCGGCCCGGCCGCGGGGACGGCCCCGTGACCACGGCGGACAGCCGCCCGGCGCGGACACGCGCACGCCGCGAGGGCACCGGGTGCGGCTCAGCCTCGGCGGGCACCGCCATCGGCACCACCGCACCACCCCTGCCGGACGAACGGCATGCGCCCCCGCGGCAGTTGCGGGTGGACACCGGTGGGCAGTGCTGGACAGTCACGGGCCCCTGCCGGGCCTGGAGAGTGGACAGCGCCCCGCGTGAGTCTGTGCGCCATGAACGTTGCACGTACTCGGACGGACGAGGCAGCGCCCATGCCCGCGGCCCGGAACGGCTCCCTGCCCGCCCCGTGGCCGAAGGCCCCGCCCCACCTGCCCGGCGCCGTCGCCGGCAGGGCCGCATCCGCCCCTGAAGGAGCATCAACCATGACCTCCCGCACCCTCCGTGCCATGACGGTGCTGACCGCTGCCGCAGCCCTCTGCGGCGCCGCCCCCACCGCCTACGCCGCACACACCACCACCGCCGCCGCGTCCTCCGCACAGGCCGCCGACCGGCGCGTCCCGCGGATCGTCACCGCTTGGGCCCGCGCCTGGAACGGCAGCGAACCCCGGGCGCTCGGCGCCCTGTTCACCGCCGACGGCACCTACACCGACGAAGCCGTGGCGGCCACCTTCCGCGGCCGTAAGGAGATCTCGGGGTGGAAGGCCCGCGCCGACTCCCTGATCGACAACGTCCACGTCACCATCCGCACCACCCGCAGCGACGGCAACCGCATCACCGTCCGGTCCGTCTACTCCGGCCACCTCAAGGGCGCCCCCAAGCCCTTCGCCGTACCGATGACCACGGTGATCGACCTCGACAGGCACCACTGCCGGATCGTCTCCAACAAGGACCACTACAGCCTGGCCGCGGTCCTCGCCCAGTCCGGCCTGCCCGCCGACTGGACCCCGCCCACCACCTGACACACCCCCGGGCCGGCCGGGGGCGGCTACCGCACCGCGGCCACCCCCGGCCGGCCCCCCCAGCGCCCCCGCCCGCTCAGCCGAGCCGATAGTCGAACCCCGGCGCGGGCGCCGCGGAGCACCCCCTGGACCGGGCCGCGAGCGGCGAACAGCCCCTGCACACGGCGGACGTCGACCTCGCCGGACCGCCGGCGGACCGGAAGACGCACCTGCCCCTCGTCCGGGACAGGACGGTGCCACTGCCCGGCCCGCCGGCCACCGCGCCGGGCACCACCCGCTCCCCGGATCACGGGCCGGGCGGCCGGGCGCGGGTATTCGTAAAGGTATGCACGGATGCATACTTGGGGCATGGCGGATGCGATGAAGGCCGACTCCCGGGCGCGGGACCGTTCCACGGCCGCCCCCGGCGGACCGCTGCCCCCGTCCCGGCCCCTGTCCCCGGGTGCGAGCGAGGCGGCCTGACCTTGGAACTGCGCATCGACATCCGGTGGCTGCTGGACCGTCAGGAAGAACTCCTGGGCGGCAAGAACCTGGGAGTCCTGGACTACTCGGGTCTGGTGGCCGCCGTCGCCCGGCACCGGGTCAACACCCCGTCGTGGGGGACGGACGAGCCCGACGCGTACTGGCGGGCGGCCGCGCTGCTGGAGCAGATCGTGCTCACCCGCCCACTGCCGGCCAGGAACGAGTACTTCGGCTACGGCGTCGCCGTCGCCTACATCAAAGCCTCCGGCCAGGACGTCGACACCGCCTTCGGGCCCTGGCGCGACCTGATCACCGACATCCGCGCCCTGCGCCTGACCGTCCACGACGTCGCCGACCGCCTCCGCTCCCTGCACCCGAACCCCTAACCCTCCCCGAGCAGCGCGTCGACAGGGTCCTGGGGGAGCGGGACCGGCGCCGCCAGGGCCGCGTCGTAGGCCGGGCGCGCGAACACATAGGGCCCCATGGGCAGTTCGCCCCACTGCGGCCGGTGGACCTGGTGGAAGCCGGACCAGGTGACCTCCGTGGCCGTCGCACGGACCGTGGCGGACAGGGGCCAGCAGGCGTCGATCCCGCAGCGGCAGCCCAGGAGGTACAGGGCGCCGGGGTCGCCGTCGAGGAGCTCCGGCTGCGCCCCGCCCAGGAAGTGGGCCCGGGCCAGGGCGCCGTCGGCGTCGTCGTCGAAGTACAGCGGGGCGTGCTGGCGCAGCAGGAACTCCTCGCGCTCCTGCGGGGTGTCGTCGTCCTCCTCCTCGAGCTCCCGGCCCCACAGCGCGCGCGTCGCCTCCGCCACGAGGACGCGCAGGTCGGTTCCGTCGACCCGGATGCCCCAGGCGGTCAGGTGCGGGTAGTCGGGGCAGGGGTGGTGCAGGAACTCGACTTGGTGCGGGGCGCTCGGCAGACTCATGCGCCCCATCCTGCGGCGCCCGCCCGACCGGCTCCACCCATATATCGCCATGACGGGCAGGGCACCGGCACCGCGCGGGCCCGGCACCGCGTGGACCGGGCCGCGCGCCGACCGGGCACGGCCGGACCGGGGCAAGCCGACCCCGGGCCGCGCCGAACGGGCACGGCCGGGCCGGGGTGGGGGCGGAACGGCAGCGGTTAGGGTTCACGATCGTGCCGCACCTCGAGATATCCGACCTGATCACCGCCACGGACCCGCGCACCGGAGCGCGCCTGCCCGTGCGCAGGGCCGAGGTGGTGCACCGCCTCCGCGAGGCCGGCGACCGGCACGCCGCCCGCATCGTCGCCCGGCTGCCCGCCGACCGGCACGACGTGCTCGACCCCCACGCCGTGGACCGCCTCATGATCGGCGTGCACACCGAACTGCAGCGGCTCAGCGAGGAACTGCGCCTCGGGAAGCGGCTCGTCCACATCCTCGGCCCGGTCTTCGAAGCCGTCCGCGCGACAGCCACCGGCCGGCTGCGCCTGGTCGACGTCGGTTCCGGCCTCGGATACGCCGTGCGCTGGCTCGCCGCCCACCACTCGCTCGGCCCGGACGTCGAACTCGTCGGCGTGGACCTGGACGCCGCCCTCGTCGGCGAGGCCGCCCGGCTGGCCCGCGCCGAGGGCCTGGACTGCCGCTTCGTCCACGGCAACGCCTTCGACCTGCCGGAGGCCGCCACCGTGTACGTGTCCACCGGTGTGCTGCACCATTTCCGCGGCCCCGACCTCGCCGGGTTCTTCCGGGCCCAGGCCGCCTCGCCCGCCCTCGCCTTCTGCCACTTCGACATCGCCGCCACCCGGCTCGCGCCCATCGGGGCCTGGGTGTTCCACCGGTCACGGATGCGCCACCCGCTCGGCCGCCACGACGGTGTCGCCTCGGCCCGCCGGGCACACACCGACGAGACCCTGCTGCAGGCGGCGGCCGCGCCGGGGATGCGGCCGCTGCTCTACGAACCCCGGGGTCTGGCCAACCCGTTCTGCACCACCCTGCGCCCCGTCATCGGGATCCGGCCCGAGCTGGAGGCACCGCTGCGCCGGGCCATGGGCCGCTCCGCACGCCGCCTCGTGGGCCCCGAACACCTCGCCGGAGCGGCGCGGTGACCCCGCAGGACGCGGCACCGGCCCTGGCCGTGACCCTCACCGCGCTCGGCCTGGTCGACTCGGCCTTCAGCGGCTTCCGCGCCCACGCCGGGCGGGACGCCAGGATCCGCAAGCACCGCGCCGTCGTACGGGCGACCCTGCGCGGCCTGGCCGTCGGAGCCGGCCTGCTGCTCGCCCCCGTGCTCACGGCCGGCGCCGTCCTGCTGGCCGCCGCCGACCGCGACCGGACGTACGCGGCACTCGCCGAGGGCGCCATCGGATTCCTCGTCCCCCTCGCCTGCTACACCACGGCCGTCCTGCTGTCGCTCGCCGCGTACCTCGTGCTGCCGTTCCGCGCCAGCACCCTGGCCCTGGTGGCCGGCCTCGGCCCCCTGACCCTGCTGCGCCCGCTCGTCCTGGCCGCCGCCTGCGCCGGAACCCTCGCCTCCGGCGGCGGCGCGCCCGCACTCCTGGTCGGCGCGGCCGCGGGCGCTGCCGTCCTGTGCGTCGAACCGCTCGTGCACCGCCGCTGGTACGCCGCCCCGCAACGATGACCCGCCCCCGCGCGGACGGGCGGGCCACCGGCCGGGCCGCGGTGGCGGGTTCGCGCCGTATACGCCCGGCCCGCGTGCTCCTACGGTGCGGGCGGAGCAGGCGGGGGTTCCCGGCTGGACGTACGAGAGGGACGGTGGTGGGATGTCGCGCCTTTCGAAGGACGCGGTCGCAGTACAGCAGGCCGGTACCGGTACCGGGTTCGAGTTGTTCCCCTCGGTGCACGTGGCCGGCGGCCGGGTGGTGCACCTGGTCGGGGACGGCCAGGTGCCGGAACCCGACCGCAGCGATCCGGTCGCGGCCGCGCTGGCCTTCCAGGACCAGGGAGCCACCTGGCTGCACCTGGTGATGGCCGAAGAGGACGACGGGGGCTTCGACCTCCCGCAGGCCCGCCGCATCATCGAGGCCCTCACCATCGACGTCCAGCTCATGTGCCGGTCCGGCGTCCACGACACGGCCACCCTCGAACGGGTCCTCGCCACCGGATGCGCCCGCCTCAACCTCGGCCGCAGCGCGCTGACCGACCTCCCCTGGTGCGCCGAGGCCATCGCCCGGCACGGCAGGCGGATCGGCGTCAGCCTGCCCGTCCACCTGACCGGTCACGGCCCGCGCCTGGCCGGGCCGGGCCGGGGCACGGACGCCGGCGACCTGTGGAAGGCGCTCACCGTTCTCGACGAGGCCGGCTGCACCCGCTACGTGGTCACCGACGTCAGCCGGGAGGGCAGCCTCTCCACCCCCAACCTCGAACTCGTCGCCGAGGTGTGCCGCCGCACCACCGGCGGCGTACTGGCCGCCGGAGGCATCGCCACCCTCGACGATCTGCGCACGGTCGCCGCGCTGGCCCCGCACGGAGTCGACGGCGCCCTCATCGGCCGCGCCCTGTACTCGGGGGCCTTCACCCTCGCCCAGGCACTCGCCTGCGTGGCCACCGGCCCCTAGCTAGGGGGTATCTGGTCGATCACGCAGGGCTCGGCCTGATCGACCAGATACCCCCCAGCGGACCCCGCCCGGGAGGCTGCGCCGTACGGATGGACTCGGGCCGTACGGCGGCGGGTACGGGGTCTCGGCGCGCGAAGCGGCCTACCTTCGCACTGCTCCCACACCCCTCCGCGAAAGGCAGTACTCGTGCGATCGATCCGTTGCGCCCTGACCGCTCTCGCCGCCGGTGGCATCATCCTGGCGGGCGCGTCCGCCGCCTCCGCCGACGACGCCTTCACCGTCTACGCACCGGTGACCAACACGTACTCGATCGTCTTCGGTGACTTGAGCCAGGTGGCCGGCGACGACGTCTTCAACGCCGGCCGCGACAACACGGTCGGCTCCCACAACGGCGCGGCCCCGGCCGGGGACATCGGCATGGCGAGCCTGCCCGGAACCCAGATCATGAGCAACGAGGCCCTGATGCGGGCTGCCGGCCAGTGGACCGGCAACATCGGCAATTAGCCCCCGCTACCGGACACGGATGCAGGCAGGGAAGGGGGCCGCCGCCCCGGACGGGGCGGCGGCCCCCTTCCCGTGCCCCGCCGTCCGGCGGCCCGGACCCATCAGCCCCCGTCAGGGCAGGCCGCTCGCCCCGGGGCCCCGGTCACCCCGGCTCGCCGGGGGGCCGGTAGCCGATCTGCCCGGCGCTGCGCAGGGCGTCCAGGGTCTCCTCGACGGTGAGGAGCACGGTCGTCTCGAACGAACTGAGCGCACCGCCTCCGCTGATCGCCAGCGAGACGGCGGCCATCGAGACGTTGTCGGGGGCCTCCCACAGGTTGTAGCCGTCGTGGGTGCCGAAGGCGTACCAGAAGCCGTGGAGCTTCCCGCCGACCGACTCGATGTAGGACCGGGCGGCCTCCGCCCGGTCCTCCGGATGACCGATCAGCCGCGCCCAGGTCTGGGGCGTGTAGCTGAACCTCGATAGATAGAGCGGCATCGTGTCCCTCTCTCGTTTGGTCGAGAGGTGCCCGCGGCGGGCCGCACAGGAGCGGGGGAGCCCCCGGAGTCCCCCGAACAGCTGGGCACGACAACCGCCACGGCCCACAACCGACGGCCTAACGGCCGCCGCGGTGCTCCCTGAGGTGCAGCGCGAGTCCGGCGGCGGCCGCCGCGGCCACGACGCCGGCCGCCATGAAGCCGTTGCGCGAGCGCCAGGACAACACCGACCAGCGGGACTGCGCCGACAGCACCGAGCCCGTGCTCAGCCAGGAAGCGGCGGACAGCATGGACAGCGAGGACCCGATGGACGCGGCGCAGAGCGCGCTGCCCACGGATCCGACGGACAGCACCGACCCCACCGAGCCGATCGACAGGACCGACCCCACGGAGCCGATCGACAACACCGAGTCCTTCGACCAGAGGGAGAGGGCGGACCCCTTCCCCCGGTACCACGAGCCCGCCAACGCATCAGGTTCGGTCACGGGCCCATCCTGACAGGGACCGGGGGAGCCCGCCGGTATCGGCGCCGGGCAACCCGCACGACTACCGGTCGCGCCAGTCCGCCAGTCCGCCAGTCCGCCAGTCAGCCAGTCCGCGAGCCCGCGAGCCCGTGCGCCCGTGCGCCGGTCAGGCCGCGGCCGCAACCACGTGCGCGTTGTCGACGTACAGGCACAGCGCGCCGTCCTGCGGGCACCTCAGGCCGACCGAGATGCTCCGTACCGCCCCGTCCTGCGCGAACGAGAGCGCGACCGCGACCTGGAACACGCCGTCCCCTGCGGGGCATTCGGGCAGGTCCGACGGCTCGAAGCCCGGCCCCGGCGAGGCGGGCGGCAGCGGGACCCCGGACGGCGCGAGCGTCCACGGGTACGCCGCCGGGTACACGTCCCCGTCCGTGATGCCGACCGGTATGCAGCAACCCACGCAGAAACACTCGCCCTTGGCGACCTCGAACCCGTCCGCCCCGCTGCCGCACAGCTCGCACGAGACGACCAGCACCTCGACACGCCCGCCCGGCTCCGCACGGGCGGCATCGCGCACCATGCGCACGACCTCCTCGGGCCCGGCGCAGGGCCGCCCCGCAGCTCCGGACGTCCACACGGCTTCATGATCCATGGTGGGGATCCTCGCACGCGGGTCCGGCCGGACCGCCGCCGCGCCACCCGGCCCGCTACCCGGCCCGCTCCGCGCGAAAGGCACGCCGGTAGGCGGCCGGTGTGGTGCGCACGGCCTCGTGGAAGCGCCGGCGCAGATTGACCGCCGAGGACAGACCGACCCTGCGCGCGATGGTCTCCACGGGCAGGTCCGTCTCCTCCAGCAGCGCCCGGGCCGCGGCGATCCTGCGGTCCAGCAGCCAGCGTCCGGGACTGATGCCCAGCTGCTCGGTGAAGCGCCGGGTCAGCGTGCGGGCCGAGACCTGCGAGCGGACCGCCATCTCGGCGACACTGACCGGCTGGTCGAGCCGCCCGCCCAGCCACTCCAGCAGCGGGGCCAGCGAGTCGGTCACCGGTCCGGAGGTGGGCAGTTCGGCGTACTGCAGCTGGCAGCCCTCGCGGTGCGGCGGCATCACCATCCGCCGGGCGATCCGCATCGCGTACGCGGCGCCCTGGTCGACACCCACCAGGTGCAGGCACAGATCCACGCCGGCCGCGGACCCGGCGCTGGTGGAGACGTCGCCGTGGTCGACGTAGAGCACCGCGGGGTCCACCCGCACCCGCGGGAACCGGGCGGCCAGTCCGGCGGCCTGCGCCCAGTGGGTGGTGGCCCGCCGGCCGTCCAGCAGTCCGGCGGCGGCGAGCACGAAGGCGCCCGAGCAGATGCCGACGATCCGGGCGCCGCGCCGGTGGGCCCGGCGGACCGCCGCGACCACCGCCCCCGGCACCTCGGTGCCGGCCGGCTGCTGCCAGCCGGGCACCAGCACCGTGTCCGCACCCTCCAACGCGTCCAGGCCCGCGGTGACCAGCATGTCGTAGCCGGACCGGGTGCGCACCGGGCCGGGGTGCTCGGTGCAGACCCCGAACGCGTAGCGGGCGGGGATCTCCGGGCCGTGGTCGCCGAACACCTCGGCCGCACAGGCCAGCGGGAACGACGACTGCGGGGGCTGAAGCAGGGCCACGACCCTGTGCAGCGCCGGGGACGTGGGCAGCGAACGCGGCGTCATGGCGGGAAAGTACCCCATCATGTCGTTCAGGACACTGGGGACGGGGGATTGGTCCAGTCCAATATCGGTGGTGTGACCGCCACTCAGACCCCGACCGGCCGCCGGCCCGATCCACTGGCCACCCGGCCCCCGTTGTGGGACCGCCGCTTCACCCTCTACTTCACCGCCCGCGCGGTCTCGCTCCTCGGCGACGCGATGATGCCGGTCGCCGCCGCACTCGCCGTCGGCGCCCTGTACGGGATCTCCGGCGTCGGCGTCGTCCTCGGTACCTGGACCGGGACGTTCGTCCTCCTCGTCCTCTTCGGCGGGGTCCTCGCCGACCGGTTCGGCGCCCGCCGGATGATGGTCTGCGCGGACCTCGTACGGGTACTCACCCAGGGGATCCTGGCCGCTGCCTTCTTCGCCGGGACCCCGCCGTTCTGGCTGCTGGTGACCATGGCGGCACTGGCCGGTGCGGCCGTCGCCATGTTCCTGCCGGGCGCGAACGGGATGGTCCCGCTGGTCGCCCGCGAGCCGCAACGGGCCAACGCCACCCTCAAGGTGGCCGACGCGCTCGCCCACCTGCTCGGCCCCGCCCTGGCTGGCCTGCTGATCACCCTGACCAGCGCCGGCACCGTGTACGCGATCGACGCCGGCACCTTCCTGCTCAGCGGCCTGTGCCTGACCCTCATCCGCCTCACCCCCGCCGAGCCCGCCGAGCCCACCGTCGACGCGACCGCCGCCGAGCCCGCCGAGCCCGCCGAGCCCGCCGAGCCCACCGAGCCCGCCGACGCGCCCGCCGCGGCCGACGCCGACTCCCGCGCCCGCACCACCGGTTCGCTCCGCCGCGACCTGCGCCAGGGCTGGCAGGCATTCCGCGCCCGCACCTGGATGTGGGCGGTCATCCTCATCTGGATGGGCTACGGCGTGCTGGTCTTCGGCCCCCTGGTACCGCTCGGCTCGGCACTGATCGGCGCCCGCCTCGGCCCGGACGCCTACGGCCTCGCGGTCTCCTGCCTCGGCGCCGGAACGGTGCTCGGCGGCCTGCTGGCACTGCCCCTGCGCCCCGCCCGCCCGCTGGCCGCCGGCACCGTGGCCATGGCGCTCTACACCGCACTGCCGCTCTGCATCGCGCTGGACGCCGGCCTGCCGGCGCTGCTGGCGGGCCACGTACTCGGCGGCGGCGCCATGGCGTTCTGGTCGGTGATGTGGGCGACCAGCGTCCAGACCCACACCCCGCCCGCCCTCCTCAACCGGGTCACCGCGTACGAGCTCGCCGGATCGGTCTCCGGGATCGCGCTGGGCCAGATACTGGCGGGACCGGCCACCGCACTGGCCTCCCCGGGCCGGCTGCTGCTGGTGTCGGCGGGCGCCTGCCTGGCGGGCAGCGCCGCACTGTGCGCGATCCCCGCGATCCGCACCCTCCGCCGCACCGCCGGCCCGGAACAACGGGTGTGACGGGGGCGGACCTGCTGACGTAGGTTCCTCCTCGGCCCGCCCCGTCCGGCGCGCGCCTCTTCATGTTCCGCACCCGTGGGGGTTCCTCAGCATGCCCGCAACTCCGGCCACTCCACCGGCCCCGCCCCCGGCACAGGGCCCGTACGCCGTGCCCGACGCGAGGGGCGGACGGCTGCGCGCGCCCGTGGGCCTGGCCACCGCGCTGACCGTGCTCTTCGCGCTGGTCATCGCCTCCGACGCCTGCACCCTGTACGCCGACTGGAACCTCCACTCGCTCATGGAACGGATGCTGGCCGATTCCGCCGCGGTGAGCGACGCCGAGCTGGACCGCGGCACCAGGCTGACCGGCCTCGTCGGCACGGTCCACGGCAATGCCGTGATCGTGACGGGCATCGTCTTCATCATCTGGTTCCACCGGGTGCGCACGAACGCCGAGGCCTTCGCCCCGGGTGCGGACAAACTCAAGACGGGCTGGGCCATCGGCGCCTGGTTCATCCCGTTCGCCAACCTCTGGCTCCCGTACCGGATCGCCGTCACCACCTGGGGGTCGAGCACGCCCTCCGCAGCCGACGGAGGCTACCGCCGCTTCCCGTTGACCCTGGTCAACCTCTGGTGGGGCCTCTTCGTGCTGTCCAAGCTCCTGGGGTGGTACGGCGGCCGGGCCTACAGCAGTGCCGAGAGCGCCGAGGCCGTGCGCGACGCAGCCCTGACGATGCTGGCCGGTGACGCCTTCGACCTCGTGGCCGCCGTCCTCGCCGTACTGTTCGTCCGCAGACTGACGGCCATGCAGCACGCCAGGGCCGCACAGGGACCCGCCGCCGCAGCGGTCCAGGGAGGACTCTGACACCGGCCGGATCATCCGCAGGAGGAACGCCGGCCACCGCACGGCAAGAGGCGGAGCCGACCGGATTCGAACCGGCGTCCTCGCGGTTTTGGAGACCGCGCGCGTCGACCTCTGCGCTACGGCTCGCCCACCCGGGATGGTAACGGCGCAGCTCCGCAGGCGACAGCGGAGAACTCCTCCAGGATCCTTTCCGTGCAGGACCACGCTCCGCATATGGCACGCACGCCACCCGGCGGCACCGACACCCCGGCGGCCGCGCCCGGTTCGCGGCCCGCCCGCGCCAAGGAAGTTCACCGCGTCAGCCACGCGGGCGCACGGCGTTGTCAGTGGCTCCGCCTAGCTTCTGCGACATGACGCGGACCGCACACACCTTCGCCTACGCACGCCCCTCCTCCCTGACCGCCGCAGACGCGGGCCAGGCCCTCAACCTGGAGACGGCGTCAGGCCTGACCCCGACCGGCGCCGATGCCCACCCCCAGTTCTTCGCCGGGTTCCTGAGCGCACCTCAGGCGGCCGCACGGGCCCTGCTCGCCGTCGCGGACGTGGCCGCGGCCCGCTACTACCAGCGCACCCTGCGCGCCTCCCTCGACCCGGTGGTCACCGGCAACGGCGACCGGCTGCGCTTCGAGTCGTTCTCCGGCTGCTGCGGGGTGTACGCCCGGCTCGACGTGCTGCCCGACGGCCTGCGCGGCGCCGACACGGGCCACGGCACGACCAACGTCGACGTCAACAACCCGCTGCGCGAGGCACTGTCCCGGCTCAGCGGTGACGACCCGCTGCACCTGCGCGTCGGCCCCGACGCCATGGCGGTGACCACCCTGGACGGACCTGTCGTCGAGAAGAAGGTCCCGCTCCCCGAGCGCTGGCTGCGCGGCTTCGCCGAATCCCAGGCCGTCACCACCGGCTTCGACCTGCGGGCCGAACTCGGCGCCGCCGAAACGGCCCGCTTCCTGCGCTCCCTGCCGCGCACCGCGACGGGCGGCGGGGCCGCCGGCGGCGCCCTGTGGGTGGTTCCCGCGGGCCGCACACTGCGCCCCACGACCCGGCCGGTGCCCGGCGCGGTCTGCCTGCCCGGCCCCGAACGGCTCGCCGCCTTCCAACGGGTGCTGCGCCACGCGACCGGCCTGCGCGTGTACGGCCCCGCACCGGACGGCGCGGGCCCCACCGCCTCCGCGTGGGAAGTGGGCCTGCCCGGGATGCGCCTCACCCTGACCCTGTCACCGGAGGCCGGCCGCGGGTTCTCCGGTGAGGGCGGTGTCCTGGAGGCCCTCGCCACCGACGCGGCCGCCGAGGACGCCGAACTGATCTCGGTCCTGCTCGCCTGGGAACCCCGTATCGATCCGGCCGACCTCGCCGGCCAGTCGGGGCTGCCCGTGGACCGCGTACGGGCGGCCCTCACCCGCCTGGGCACCGCCGGCCGGGTCGGCTACGACGTCGCCGAAGCCGCGTACTTCCACCGCGAACTGCCCTACGACGCCCGGCGCGCCGAGCGCCACAACCCGCGGCTGGTCGCCGCCCGCGCCCTGCTGGCGGCGGGCGCGGTCACCCTGGAGCACCCCGGCACCGCCGTGGTGGCTTCCGGCGAACGCCGCTACCAGGTCCGCGAGTCGGGTGGCGCACTCAGCTGCACCTGTCAGTGGTGGGCCGACTACCGGGGCCGCCGCGGCCCCTGCAAGCACGCACTCGCCACCCGCATGGCCCTGCGGGCCGCCCACCCCACCACCACCCCCGCCCCGTCCGGAGCCGCACGATGACCGCCACCGCCACCGCCACGCCCGCCCCCGCGGCCACCACCGCCGATGTCCTCGCAGCCGTACGGGCGGGCCGCACCGCCCGACTGCCCGCACTCCTCCAGCCGCTGGAGCCCGCCGAACGCAGGGTCCTGCTCACCGAACTGAAGGAGCTGCGCCGCGAACTGCGCGCCTCGCGCTGGGAACGCTGGCGGGAACGGGACCTGATGAGCCCGGCCCTGGCGGTCGCCGGTGCCGCCTGCACCACCGGGGCGGCGGCGGCGGCCGCCTGGATCGGCGCCGCCGACCTGCGCCGCTGGAGGCCGCAGCCGCCCACCGCCGCCCTGCTCGACGTACTCTCCGGCCGCGACCCGCAGTGGCTCGGCAAGCTCGCCCACCGGCTGGCCGACCGGCCCACCACCGCCGAGCAGGACTACCCGCTGATCAGCGCACTCGTCCGGCTCGCCGGCTGCGAGACACCCACCACCGACGGCTGCGTCGAAGGCTGGGCCGCGGCCGTGGGAGCCACCGGCTCACCGCTCGTGGACGCCCTGCGCCGCGACCCCCACATCACCGCATTCGCCCCACGGCTGTTCGAGACCGCCGAACCGGTCCGGGCCCTCGAACGGCGCTGGGAGACGGCCGACCACAACCAATGGCCCGGCGCACTGGCCGTCCTGGCCGACGAGGGGTGCCTGGACCGCGCCGCCCTCCTGGACGGGTGCACCGCGAGACTGCTGCGCGGCGGCAAGCCCGCCCACCTGAAGCCCTACCAGGCGATCCTGGAAGCGCTCCGTCCGACCGCCGAGGAGGAACGGGAGCGGGCCGCCGACTGGATCGCGATGGCCGCCGACGCCCCCTCCGCCGTCGCCGGGACCGCCCAGCAGACCCTGGCCCGGGTCGCGGCGGCCGGCCACCTGACCCCCCGCATGCTCGCCGAAATGTCGGGCGCCGTCCTGTTCCGCACCGAGAAGAAGCTGGTCCGCGCACAACTCGTACTCATCGGCAGGGAACTCACCCGCGACCCGTCCGCCGCCCCCGAGCTGCTGCCGGAGCTCGGCGAGGCCTTCGGGCACCCGGACACCGACATCCAGGAACGGGCCCTGAAACTGGCCGCCGCGCACCTCACCGACGATCCCGTACTGCGCGACGAACTCGCCGACCGGGCACAGCTGCTGAGCCCGCTCCACCGGGCCCGCGCCGTGGAACTCCTCGGAGCCGCCGCCGCTCCCGCCGCAGCCACCGCCCCCTACGAGGAAATCCTGCCGCCGGTCCCCGTCCCCGCACCGCTCGCCCCGTCCCCCCGGACGGTCGCCGAGACCGTGGAACTCCTCGCCGCCGTCGTCAACTCCCGTACCGCGGGCGTCGAGGAGTTCGAGCGCGCCCTCGACGCACTGGTGCGGCACTCCCACCGCGACCGTGCGGCCCTCGCCCAAGCCCTGCGTCCCGCCCTGGCGGGCCGCTGGTGGCTCGACCCCGAACAGTCCCGCCACTACACCCAGGAACTCCCCGGCCTCGAACACGTCGCCGCCGCCATCATGGACATGCCGCCGACGGCCGAGGCACAGCCGGCGCTCGCGTCCTGGCGCGCCGACTGCCACCACACCGGCCTCCACAGCGCCCTCCACGCCCGCGTGCGCGAGGCCGCGCACCGCATCATGACCCGGCCCCTGCCCTTCCTGCTCGCCACGCCCACCGTGGAGACCGGCTCCCTCGACGCCCGGGTACTGGTCGCCCGCCTGGCCGAGTACGGCCGCCTCGGCGAGGACCCCGCCCCGGCCGACTTCGCCCAGGCCCTGCTGCGGGTCCGCCGGGACCCGGCCGTCGCCCCACAGGCCGCCGCCCTCGGCACGCCCGAGGGCGACCGCCTCGCCGCCTGGCTCGGCGCCGCCGGACAGCCGGTGCCCGTCACCCGCCGCACCGCGCCCACGGTGCAGTACCGGTGGGGCGGCCGGACACCCGCACGCCTCGTGATGGACACCGCACAACGCACCACCGTGGTACGCGAGTTCCCGCCCCCCTTCCACGAACTGGCACGCGCCCGCACCGCGGACGACCGCTGCTGGGACGGCGGCGGGGACACCGCCCTGCTGCTCTCGGTGCTCCCCGAGGACCGGGAGACCCTCGCCGCCTGGGGCCTGCCGGCCGTCATCGCCGACGCCGTCCACGAAGGGCGCGCAGGCTCCGCACAGCTGCCCCTGCTCGCCGCGGCCGGCGGGCCCGCCGGCCCGGCCCTGCACCTGGCGGTCGCCACCGGACTCGGCGCCCGGCACCCCGAGGACCGGCTGCGGGCCGTGGACGCGCTCCTCACCCTCGCCGCCCGCGGCGACCTGGACGCCGTACGCCTCGGCGGTGACCTGGCCGACCTGATCGGCCTGGGCACGGTCAAGCCCAACCGGCTCGCCGACTCGCTGCGCACCGCCGCCGCGACGGGCGCCTACGCGACCACCTGGGCCGTACTGTCCGCCGCACTGCCCGCCCTGCTGACCGGCACCGCCGATCCGCGCGGCGCCGGAGACCTCCTGGCGACGGCCGCCGAATGCGCGGAGCAGTGCGCAGCGACGTCCCCCCAGCCGGCCGGGCTCGCCGACACCGCGGCCCGCGGCGGCAGGTCCCGCCTGGTCACCCAGGCCGCCCGGCTGCGCGACGCCCTCCACCGCAACGCGCAGACGCCGGCCGCGCACTGACGGATGTCCGGGCCGCCGGGCCCTGCCCGGCGGACACTGTGAGCGACGAAGGGAAAACCATGGTGGAAGACGTCTGGCGGATGGTGCACGCCGAACGGGCGGCCCTGATCGAGGACCTGGAGCGCCTGGGTCCCGAGCAGTGGCGGCAGCCGTCGCTCTGTGAGGGGTGGACCGTGCACGACGTGGTCGCCCATCTGGTCGACACGGCCCGCACGACGCGCCTGGGCTTCGTGACCGGACTGGTCCGGGCGCGCTTCGACTTCGACCGGCAGAACGCCCGCGGCGTCGAACACGCACGCGGGGCCACGCCGCACGAGACCCTGCAGCGGCTGCGCGAGGCGGCCCCGCGCACGTCGACCCCACCGGCGCCCCTGGACAGCCGCCTCGTCGAGGAGATCGTGCACGGTGAGGACATCCGACGGCCCCTGGGGCTCACCCGCCGCTACCCGCAGGAGGCCGTCGTCAGGGCACTCAGGCTGCAGACACGGACCCCCGCGTCGTTCGGCGGGGCCAAGGAGCTGGTGACGCGCGTCCGTCTGACGGCCAAGGACGCCGACCTGGCGATCGGTTCCGGACCGGAGGCCAGAGGACCCGCGCTCTCCCTCCTGATGGCGGTGGCGGGCCGCCGGGTGGCCCTGGACGACCTCACCGGCCCGGGCGTCGCGGCGCTCGCCGAAGGGGGCTGAGGCGACCGGCCGGCCACGGGGAACGGCGCCGCGGGGGGACCGGCGGCCCGGGAGCGGCGGCCCGGGGAACGGGGCCCGGGAAGTGGCGGCCCGGCGAGAAGGAAATCCCTGGGACCGTCCCGCCGGGCCGCGTACGCTCCGCCGTATGCCCCGCTCCTCGAACAAGCCCCGCCGGCTCGTCGCCGACGGGCGGACCTACATGTGGACGGTCCGCCACGGCCACCACGTGCCGGAGAACGGCGGCTGCCGCAAAACCCTCACCCTGCACGCTCAGCCGCCGGGCACCGGCGGCCTGCTGCGTTTCGTCTTCGACGAGGGTCCCACCCGGTACGTCTCGGGGTTCACCACGGGATCGGGCGAGGTGGGAGAGGTCGGCGTCGGCGCCCTGAACCTGCACGAACCGGGCACCGTACGGGTCCTGCTCGACGTGGCGCTGGCCCGCGGGTGGCAACCGGGGGAGCGGCGCGAAACGAAGGCCGACGGCTGGTCCTTCCTCGGGACGGCCGTCGCCGCACGCGGCTGAGCCCGTTCCCGCCCGCCCGGAGCCGGAGGCCGCAACGCCGCACCCGGCGCCCGGCCCCGCATCCGGCGCCCGGCTCGGCCGCCTCAGCGGAGCGGCGGCGTCGAGCGGGCACAGCGCTCCGCGAGCAGGCGCAGATGGGTGACCAGTTCCTCCGGCCCGGTGACGTCGAAGTCGCAGTCGAGCATGCCCAGATGGACGGCGAGGGTCTGCACCGTGTCGGCACCGGTCATCAGGACACAGCTGTCGGCGTCGATCGCCTCGACCGTGCCGACCGCGGGGTTGATCCGCTCCAGCACCACCGCCGCCGGAGCGTGCACGGTCACCCGCGCCCGGTAGCGCCACGCGGCGCCCGACACCCGCCGGGAGACGTACGCCGCGAGGTCGCCGTCGGGCGCCTCGCGCGGGGCGAAGCGCGGCCCGGCCGGGGTACGGGGCCGGATCCGGTCGGCCCTGAAGGTCCGCCAGTCCTCGCGCTCGACGTCCCATGCCACCAGGTACCAGCGCCGTCCCCAGTTCACCGCCCGGTACGGCTCCACGATGCGGCGGGTGGACGCCCCGGCGTGGTCCAGGTAGTCGAAGCGCAGCCGTTCCCGGTCGCGGCAGGCGGACACCAGGACGGTCAGCACCTCCGCGGAGACGGCAGGCGCCGGACGGTCGGCGGGCACGGCCACCGTGTACGCCCGCAAGGCCCGCACACGCCTGCGCAGACGCGAGGGCAGCACCTGCTCGAGCTTGGCCAGCGCCCGCAGCGAGGTCTCCTCGGTGCCGGGGACAGTGCCCTGCGCAGCGGTGTGCAGGGCGATCGTCACCGCGACGGCCTCCTCGTCGTCGAGGAGCAGCGGGGGCATCACCGCCCCGGCGCCCAGCCGGTAGCCGCCGGTCGTGCCGCGCGTGGCGTCCACGGGATAACCGAGCTCACGCAGCCGGTCGATGTCGTTGCGGACCGTCCGCCCGCTCACCCCCAGGCGCTCGGCCAGCTCGGACCCCGGCCAGGACCGAGCGGTTTGCAGCAGGGACAGCAGACGCAGCAGACGCGCGGAAGTATCAAGCATGAAGCCCAGCCTGAAGTGTCATTAGGAAGGCACCGTGCCTATATCGAGAATATCGTTCTACCCATGGAGACCAGCAGCAACACCGACGCCCGGATCCGCCCCTACCGCATCGACATCCCGCAGGCCGAGCTCGACGACCTGCGCGACCGGCTGGGGCGCACCCGCTGGGGCAGCGAGATCCCCGGCGCCGGCTGGAGCCGGGGCGTGCCGGGCGACTACCTCAAGGCCCTGGCCGCGTACTGGGCCGACGGCTTCGACTGGCGCAAGGCGGAGGCGGAGCTCAACGAGTTCCCCCAGTTCACCACCGAGATCGACGGCCAGAACATCCACTTCCTCCACGTCCGTTCGCAGAACCCGGCGGCCGTCCCGCTGCTCCTGCTGCACGACTGGCCCTGCTCGTTCGTCCAGTTCGTCGACGTCATCCGGCCGCTGGCGCAGGACTTCCACGTCGTCGTGACCTCCACGCCGGGCACCGGCTTCTCCGGCCCGCTCGGCGAGGCCGGCTGGAACACCGGCCGCATCGCCGCCGCGTTCGTCGAGCTGATGAGCCGGCTCGGACACGACTCGTACGGCGTCCAGGGAACGGGCGGCGGAGCCTGGATCGCCGCCGAGATGGGGCGCCGGGCCCCCGACCGGGTCATCGGCATCCACGTCAACGGCCTGATCACCTTCCCCTCCGGGGACCCCGCCGAATGCGAGGGGCTGACCGCCTCCGAGCAGGAACGCCTCGCCCGGCTGGAGGAGTTCCAGCAGGACCGGATGGGCTTCAACGCCATCCAGTCCACCCGCCCGCAGACCCTCGCCTACGGCCTGCACGACTCGCCGGTCGGCCAGCTCGCCTGGATCGCCGAGAAGTTCAAGGAATGGACGGACCCCGCCGCCGAACTCCCCGAGGACGCGGTGGGCCGCGACCGCCTGCTGACCAACATCAGCGTCTACTGGTTCAGCGGCACGGCCGGCTCCTCGGCGAACCTCTACTACGAAGCGGGCCACGACGCGAGCGCCTGGGCACCGAAGCCGCGCGGCACCGTCCCCACCGGCGTCGCCGTCGTCCTGAACACCGATGTCGCCATCCGCCGGTTCGCCGAGCGGGACCACCGCATCACCCACTGGAGCGAGCTGGAACACGGGGGCAACTTCCTCGCACTGGAACAGCCGCAGGCGTACCTCACCGACGTCCGCGCCTTCTTCGCCACCCTCACCGGCTGACCGCCCCCGCGGGGACCCGCCCCCGCGGGCGCCGGGCGCGACCGCGACACCGTGCACCGGATACGGGCCCGGCCGGTGCACGGCATCGTCGTGCTGCCCTACCCGAACAGGCGGTCACCGGCGGCCGCCATCCGATGGGTACCGCCGTGGCGGTTCACCCAGTCGCGGACGAGGCCGATGGAATGGGCGCACTGCCAGCCGCCGTCGTAGTCACGCACCCCGGTGAAGGCCCCGTAGCCCGCGATGATGCCGTCCACCCGCCCGTCGCCCAGCAGCTTGTCGACGTACCACGGATCGTTGTACGTGGTCGTCCAGGCCAGGGTGGCCGCGAGGGCCCCGCTGTCACGGTCCGCGGCGCCCTTCTTCAGCTCCGCGCACGTGTAGTACGTGGGTTCCGTGCAGTTGCCGAACCCCTTGGTGATGTCGCTGTCGCCGTAGTCCATCACCCGGCGGCCGGCCGGGAACCCCGGACCGGACCGGTTGAAGGCACCCTGGACCCGGTCGCGGGTCCCGGTCGTCGTGATCCCCTCCAGACCGCCGAGCCTGCCCTCCAGACTCCTCCACCCCCGGCCGCCGACGTCCGGGTCGCTGCCGCCGTGGTACTCGTAGAACCCGTAGAGCACCGGGATCCCGGCGGCCGTCAGCCGCTGCGCCTTGTCACGCAGTCCCGCGACGCTGCATCCGCGGTTCTCCCGCTCCCCGCAGTAGTTCGGGTCCTTGATGTCCAGCCAGACCAGCGCCAGCCGGCGTCCTGCATTCGCGTGGGCGAGAATGCGGTCGATCATGCTGTCGAAGCTGGGGCCCAGCCGGTTGTCACCGGCCGATGAACAGTCGTGCCAGGCCCGCCATTCGTTCGGGTTCCACCAGGCGCAGACGTCCATCTCGATGCTGTTGGCCCCGTGCGCGAGCGCGGCGTCCACGCCGCCCAGGGTGTCGACGCGGTGCGCGATGGCATAGACCGGGTGACGCTGATCGGCTGCTGCCGCCGGGGCCGCGCCGAGAGCGGTGGCGCCGATGACGGCGCACAGGGCCGCGATCAGCGCCAGGAGCATCCGTGGGTAAGCGGTCAAGGAAACACCCCGCCATGTCGGTGTCCGAATCGGGCGATCGGCATCATTCATCGCATGCCGCATGCGATGAATGCATGATGAACGAAACCCGGTGAAGGGCGCCCCCGGGCGGCCCGCGAGTGGCGAGAAACCGCTTCCGCGGCGACGGGGCGGCCGCCACGGCCGCAGGTGCCGGCCGGCGCCTGCCGGCCGGGCGTGCCCGGCCCGTTCCGGCGGCTTCCTGTCGATCACAAACCGCACAGCCGGTAAAGCCTTGGCCCCTATGGAGTGAATCCCGACAGAACCCCGCGACCCTTGGCCGGAACCTTCCATACGGTGGCCCCTCTTCGCTCATCACCACAACTGGGGGGCCGGTGCGCAACCACCGACTCGTAATGACCGCTGCCCTCGTGGCCGCCGGTCTCGGCATCATCCCGGGCACCGCGCAGGCGGCGGATCCCGTACCCGCCGCGGCCGGTGTGGCCGAGGCGATAGCCGAGGCATCCACCTCCAAGGGCTTCCACAGCCCGGCCGACCGTACGATCCGTACCGCCCTGCCCGCCGCCACCGCCGCGGGCAACGGCAAGGCGAACGCCAAAACCGCCGCGCCACAGACCGCACAGGCCGCACAAGCCCCGCAGACGGCGCAGGCCGCACAGGACGGGCCGGCCGCACTGGACGCGGGAGCCAACCCGACCCTCGCGGTCGACGTCAGCGGCACCAGCTACACCGCACACGGCATCGAGCTCACCACTCTGATCACCAGCGCCGACTTCGCACTCGGCGTCGTCATCGACTGGGGCGACGGGAAGACCGACACGCTCACCGCCCAGGGCACCGCCGAGCTGCACCACTCCCACACGTACGACAAGTCCGGCGAGTACCAGGTCAAGGTGACGGTGACCGACACCGCCAACGCCGTCCAGGCCGTCAACGGAGGCGCCTTCCTCACCCCCGGCTCCGACTTCACCCCGCACACCCCGACCCGGCTCCTCGACACCCGCTACGGCACCGGCACCGGCGCACCCGCGGCCAAGGTCCCCGGACAGGGCTCCGCCCGGGTCAAGGTGGCCGGCAACGCCTCCGTCCCGGCGGGCGTCACCGCCGTCGCCCTCAACGTCACGGTCACCGAGACCGTTGACAGCGGCTACGTGACCGCATGGCCCGGCACCGGCTACGACCGCCCGGGCACCTCCAACCTGAACTACACGGCCGGCCGGTCCGTCCCGAACCTGGTGATCGTGCCGGTCGGCGAGGACGGGTACGTGGAGCTCTACAACGGCGGCGGACAGCCGGTCGACCTGATCGCCGACGTCACCGGCTACTTCACCCGGGCCCAGGCCGCCGGCTACACCTCGATGGCGCCCGCCCGGTTCGTGGACACCCGTAAGGGCCTCGGCACCGGCACCGCCCCGGGCAAACTCGCCGCACGCAGCGCGTTCACGACCCGGATCAGCGGCCTGAACGGGGTGCCCGAGGGCATCACGGCCGTGGCGCTGAACGTCACGGTGACCGAACCCCAGGGGACGGGCCACCTGACCGCCTACGGCGACGGGCCGGTCCCGACGGCATCGAACCTGAACTTCGTGACCGGCCAGACGGTCGCCAACGCCGTGATCGTGCCGGTGGCCGCGGACGGGACGATCAAGGTCTTCAACGGGGCCTGGATGCCGGCCCACGTGGTCGTCGACGTCGTCGGCTACTACAGCAAGGACAGCAAGGCCGCCTTCCTGCCCTTCACCCCGTTCCGCACGCTCGACACCCGCGAAGAGGCCTACGGCTGGCCCGGCGGCCGGTTCCGGGCCCGCGAGTACATCACGCAGGGGTTCACACCCGAGGCCGCGACGGGTGTCGAGGCGTACGTACTGAACACCACCGTCACCGAGACCGGCGGAGACGGGTTCCTCTCGGTGGAGCCGAGCCCCTACCCGCTGCCGGCGCCCGGCGAGAGCGCCGCACCCGCCGCACCGCGCCCCGGCACCTCCACCCTGAACTGGACGGCCGGCGCGATCGTCCCGAACCTGGTGCAGGCCGGCGACGGCGACCACGGCGTCATCACCTTCTGGAACCAGGGCTACCAGGACGCCGACCTGGTGCTCGACGTCTTCGGCGTCTACCAGTCGAAGTGATGCCCGGGGGGCGGCCCGCCCGCGCGCGCCGCCCCCTGCAAGCCCCCACCGGCCCGGCCGTCGTTGAATGGCGGCATGGTCAGACGCAAGAAGGTGAAGAGGAAGCGCCCCGTCTTCGGCATTCCGAAGGGGATCGTCCTGCTGGCGACGCCGGAGGGCTGGCGCACCAGCATCCTCACCGTGGAAGGCGGAATGCTCTGCGGCCGCCTGGACGTGCCCACCGGCACCGGACCGCAGGAAGCACGGGCCGCGGCGGCGGTGATGGTGAGGGAACTCGCGCGCCACTTCCACGACACCGAGACCGAGGTGAAATGGGATCCGCCCCGGGAGCCCTGGTCATGGACCGCCCGGATCACCCCCACCGCCGGGAACGCACCTGCTTCGCCGGACACCGAAGACTGAACCGAACGGCAGACCCGGGCAGGGCTCAGGGCCTGCACAGCCGTACGGCGAGGGCGGCGATGTCGTCGTCGAGACCTCCTCTGCTGTAGTCGAGAAGGTCGCGGTGAAGGGCCGTGAGCAGCTCACGGGGCGGTGTCGGGGGCTGTCGGCGCATCCAGGCCGCCAACGGGAAGAACTCGCCGTCGCGGGCGCGGGTCTCGGCGATCCCGTCGGTATAGAGAAGCAGCAGGTCATCGGGGGCGAAATCGAAGGTGTCGACGTTGTAGTGGTCGCCGATCAGCTCCGCGAGACTCAGCAGCGCCGAAGGATTGGTGGGCTCCAGGAAACGGACCTTCCCGCCGTTCAGGAGCAGCGGCGGGGGATGCCCGCAATTGAGGATGCCGATACGTCTCCCCTCGTGCGGGATCTCGACGAGAAGGGCGGTGGCGAACCGCTCCATCGGCCCCTCGGGTGGAAAGGCGGCGTTGTAGCGGGTGCTGCTGGCATCCAGCCGGCGCGCGACGTTGACCATGTCCTTCTCGCTGTAGGCGGCCTCCCGGAAGGCATTGACGATCGCCGCGGCCGCCCCCACCGCCGGCAGGCCCTTGCCCCGCACGTCACCGATGAGCAGCCGCACCCCGAAGGGCGTGTCGACCACCTCGTAGAAGTCCCCGCCGATGCGTGCCTCGGCCGCGGCCGCCAGGTACAGCGCCTCGATCTCGATACTGCCGAAGCGGCGGGGCATGGGGCTGAGCACCACCTGCTGCGCCGCGTCGGCGACGAGCCGGACCTGGAAGAGGGTGCGCTCCCGCTGGAGCCGGACGTGGCTTCCGTACGCGGCCGCCACGGTGACCGCGATGATCCCCGAGGCCGTCCACCACGTCCCCAGATCGGGGAAGACGAAGCCGAGGCCGATCATCAGAAGGAGGCAGACCGTCCCGAGCAGAACGGTGGGAAGCACCGGCCACATGGCGGCGGCGAGGGCCGGCGCTGCGGGCAGGAGACGGCTGAAGGCCATTTCCGGAGGAGTGGCGTAGGCCAGGCTGGCGATGACGACGGTCAGGATGACCGGCGACAGCCGCACAAGTCTTCCCGGGCCGGGGCGCCGGCGGAGCCGCGGCCGTCCAGACTCGATCACACTTCACAGAATATCTACGTAATGAGGGCATAGCGCTCTGACGATCAGAGCCGGCCGCCTGCCCCGGATCGCGGGGCCGCCCGGCCGCCGGCCGTCGCATCGAGCCCTGCAGGCAGGCCGACCAGGCAAAACGCCTGACATCCGCCCCCCGGCCCCCGGGCGGAGCCCCGGGGTTTCCGCAGACCGGAAACCCCGAAGCCCGCCCCGGAACCGGAGCCCCGGCGCGAGAACCCGGACGGGGCTCCGGCCCCACCGCGGAAATCCGACCCGCGGCCAGCCCCACGACGTCCACGCACACCCGGTCCGCTGCGTACCGGCCCGGAGAACGTCCGTACCGGCCCGGAGAACGACGACGCCGGGCCCGACGGCCCCAGGCAGCCGCCCACGGCCCGCAGGCCGCCCCGCACAGCCCCCGCGGCGCTCCGCGGCCGCGAGCGGGCCGGCGAGGGGGCCGGCGAGGCGGCGACAGGCCTGGGTTCAGCGACGAGGCCCGAGCGTCGGCAGCCCACCGGAGACCGTCCGCACACTGCGGCCCGTGCTCTTCCTGTCCGCGGCCCGTCTCGCGGCAGGCAACGCACCGGCCATGCTCCGCAGCCGGCCCGCGGCTCCTGTGTCGCCGGCGCTTTCACACGCGGCAGCAGCACACCGCATGGCGGCCTGTGTCTGCCGCACCAGAAGGTCCCGGTGCGTCTCGAGGAAGCCGGTGACGCGCACAGCACCGGGAGCTCCGCGAACACACAGATGCAGCCGCTCCGGCCGGCCCGGCGGGGCGGGGGCGACGTAGAGGCGGGCAGTGCTCTCACCCGTGGCGATCGCACCGATCGCCGCAAGCGTCTTCTCGTCGCCGGGCATGAGGACACGCTCGTACCGACCGGGACTGCAGGGAGTCAGCGACGCTTCCGCCACCTGCCGGCCGCTCCATCGCACGCGCATCCCGACGCCCGGCTCCAGAGGAATTCCGCGGCGGGGACGACAGCCGAGAGGAGTTCGCGGGCCGCGCCGCGGATCGGCACGTATGTCAGGCGCAGGCGCAGGCGCAGGCGCAGGCGGTCGGCGGCGGGCGCGCGGGGAAGGCCGGGACCGCCCCGTTGCCGGTGCCGTCGTTGTTCAGCTCTTGCGGGTCAACGGCTGCCCGGCGAAGCGCACCCCTGCCAGGCCATGGGCCATGAGGTTGCGGATGTTGCTGTGATCGGTGTCGTTCGGCGTTGCCAGCACGCTGCGGTAGTGCTCGCCGAACGCCTGCAGTGCTTCCTGGTCGCTCAGTCCTTCCAGCAGGGCCAGTGCCAGCGTCTTGCAGGAACCCTCGTTCTCACCTGCCGCGTTTTCCTGTTCACCGTTGCGGAATGCCTGCGGCTGGTATTCGAAATGCGCGGTGACGAACGCCAAGGTGTCGGCGAACTCGTGTTCACCTGACGCCAGGCTTGCCCGCAGCGGGTTCAGATCGGTCATGTCGGACTCCTTGGGTTGAACAGACGCTCCGATTGCCGTCCGTGACCGGGGGACGATACCCCCCTTCAGCCAGCCGGCAGGAATCCCGCCACATACCGAAACGCGCGGCATCTCCGCAGGTCACGATGTGTGCGCTGGTGTGCCCCGCCGAGAGCCGCTTTGGGTCCGGGCACGCACCGTCCAGGCGTACCGGGACGCCCCGCACGCGTGGCCGGGGTCGGACTCTCGAGGGCCCCCGCTCCTCTCCGGAGCGTCCCGTTGGCCGTCAACTGCGGAGCGGGCAGGCCGCACGGAGCTCTCACGTACGCCGGTCGATGGTCACCGAAGTGCCGGAACTAGCCTGTGTCTGCGCCGGAACATGCCGCTCCGGTATATCGCGCGAGGTGGGGGACGTATGGGCAGGACCGTGGGCTGGGGCCGTGGCGCAAAGTGGGCTGCGGCCGCGGCACTTGTGACCGCAGCCGTTGCCGGAGGGGTCGCCCTGATGGCGGCCCCGGCCGAGGAGTACCCCGCCGGCGACGGCTGGATCCGGGAACCGGCGTCGTCGAAGACCGCGCTCCGCGCCGCACGCGACCCCTCGCGGGCCGCGGTCTCGGCGGAACTCGCCGCCGCGGCCGCGGCCGCCGGGATCCCTGCAGGCCCGGTCCCTACCTCGGACGGGGGCGGGACGGCCGACTGCATCGCGGACTGGACTGGCGACGGCCCCGCGGACGAGGCCCGACTGGCCGCCCTGGAGACCGCCTTGGAGGCACGCGGCTGGCAGGTCATGGCCCGCCGGGAGGGTCCCGTCCCGGGAGTGGCCCTGAGCAGCGGCCCCTGGCGGCTGGAGCTGCACAACGGAGGCCTCCTGAACACCGCCACCCTGGTCGCCAGGCGCATCACCGAGTCCTGCGACGAAGCATTCCGTCGCGAGGAGGAGACCCGGGGGCCACGAGGCTGACCGGCCGGGCAGGTCAGCCTCGAACAGGTCTCCGGCCCGCCGCTGCCCACCTGTTCCAGAGCGTCTCCCCTCACCGGCCGCAGGTCATTTCGGCGAGCAGCAGGGCCGGCAGGACGCCGGGGGAGTGGGCCCCCAGGATCGGCGCGGCCTGCTGGAGGCGGTGCTGCTCGTGGGCGGGCAGGGACAGTGCCACGCAGGTGGCCTTGCCCAGGGTTCCGACGGAGTACGCGACGCACACGGTGCGCCGGTCTGACGAACCTCTCGCGGTACGCCGTGAAGTGTCGGACCATCAGTCAGTGGGGCATGTCACGACGGGGGAGGCCGGTATGTCGCAGGGATGGAAGATCACGGTCATCGTGCTGGCGACGGCCGGCATTCTCTCCACACCGTTGCTCTGGCTGCTGGACAGCTCCGACGCGGGGCAACTGGCCGGGGCCTCCGTCCAGGCCGCTGCCGGCATCGCGGCCCTGGTATGGGCGCTGTTCCAGACTCCGGGAAGCCGCACGGACGACGTGGCCGTCCGGACCGGACGAGCGCGGGCCGACGGCGGGGGCCATGCAGTTACCGGGGTGAGGCGTCCGGCAGGTCGGGGCGGTGGATCGGCGAATGCGGACCGGACCGGGAACGCCTCCGCCGACGGCGACGGCAGCGGCGCCGTCAGCGGGATCGACTACAGCTGACCGGCCAGGCCACAGCGCACCCGCACGACACAAGCCGCAGGGGGACGGTTGGGTGACCAGGAGAGACAAGCGTGAGCGAAGCGATCCGGACGCTGCCGATGCCCGGGTGGCCGTGACCGGCACCGGGAATGCCACGGCCGCATCCGGGGCGACAGCCGTGACCGGCTACCGCGGCCCGGCACCAGGGACCGGCGGTTTCCCCGACCTTCCGGCACGGGTATCAGGGACCGGGGATGCGAACGCCGCCGAGGGCGCCTTCGTCAACACCGGCTACATCGGCGAGATGAACGTCGACAAGCTGAACATGGTGCAGCAATGCACGCCCCGGGAGCCGGCCGCCTGGCCGCATCAGGTCGGCGTGATCCCCTCCCGAGCGAGGTCCTTCCAGCACCGCGCCGAAGCGCAACACCTGCACACGGCGGTGGCAGACGGCGGCACGGCCCTGCTGTGCCGGGTCCTGACCGGCATGGGCGGGGTGGGCAAGACCCAACTGGCCGCCGACCACGCGCACGCAGCGTGGCAGGACGGCGCGGTGGACGTGCTGGTGTGGGTCAGTGCCGACGGCCGCTCGGCGGTGGTCGCCGGGTACGCGAAGGCGGGTGTCGAGCTGTGCAGAGCCGACCCCAATGACGCGGAAGGTGCCGCCGTCTCGTTCCTGGCCTGGCTGGAACCCAAGCCCGAGGTGCGGCCCTGCCGCTGGCTGGTGGTGCTGGACGACGTCGCGGACCCGTCGGACCTGCGCGGCCTCTGGCCCCCGGCCAGCCCGCACGGGCGCGTCCTGGTCACCACTCGCCGCCGCGACGCCGCCTTGGCGGGCAACGGGCGTCGTCTGATGGAGGTCAGCTTGTTCACGCCAGCCGAGGCAGTCGCATACCTGAGCGAGATGATGGCCGTCCACGGCCGCACCGAACCCGATGACCAGCTCGCTGCGCTTGCCGCCGATCTGGGGAATCTGCCGCTGGCCCTGGCCCAGGCCGCTGTCTACCTCGTCGACTCCGGCATGACGGTCGCGGCGTACCGGGCCCTGCTCGCCGACAGCGCCACTGCACTGGCGGACGCCGCTCCGGACACCCTGCCCGATGACCAGAAATACACTGTTGCAGCCGCTCTGACCCTGTCCCTGGACCGCGCCGACACCCTCCGCCCCGGTGGTCTGGCCCGTCCTCTGCTCCAGTTCGCCGCCTTCCTCGACCCCAACGGCATCCCTGGCGCCCTCCTGGCCAGCGCCCCTTTCCTTGACCACCTGAGCGCCCAGCGCACGTGCACCGGCCCCACCGACGCCTCACCCACCCCGCTCTCGGTCACGGCCGACGCTGCGGGCGCCGCACTTCGCGCCTTGCACCGGCTCCACCTGGTCGAGCACACTCCCGACACCCCCTACCAGGCAGTCCGTGTCCACCAGCTCATCCAGCGTGCAGTCTGTGGCACTCTCACCTCCGACCAGCGGGACGCGTTCGCTCGCACCGCTGCCGACGCCCTGACCGACGTGTGGCCCGCCATCGAACGCGACACCAATCTCGCTCAGGCCTTGCGTGCCAACGCCACCACCCTCACCCACCACGCTGAGGACGCCCTCTACCGGCCCGGCGCACACCTTGTGCTGTACCGCGTCGGCCGAAGCCTCGGCGAGAGCGGACAGGCCGCCGCCGCCCGCGACCACTTCCAACACCTCACCGACTCCGCTTGCCGCTTTCTCGGCCCGGACCATCCCGACACCCTCGCCGCCCGCTACCACCTCGCTCGGTGGCGGGGCCGGGCGGGGGATACGCCAGGAGCCGTGGCCGCGTTCGCCGCACTGCTCGATGACCAACTGCGTGTGCTTGGCGCCGACCACCCCGACACGCTCACCACTCGTCACAACCTGGCGCGCTCGCGAGGCGAGGCGGGGGACGCAGCCGCGGCCGCCACCGCCGAACTGCTCGAGGATCAGCTGCGCGTGCTGGGCCCGGACCATCCCGACACCCTCAACACCCGTCACGGCCTCGCCCGGTGGCGAGGTGAGGCGGGGGACGTGGACGGCGCCGTGGCCGCGTTCGCCGCACTGCTCGATGACCAACTGCGTGTGCTTGGCGCCGACCACCCCGACACCCTCACTACCCGCCACGGCCTCGCTTGGTGGCGGGGCCGGGCGGGGGATGCGCCGAGTGCCGTAGCCGCGTTCGCCGACCTGCTTACCGATCGGCTGCGGGTGTTGGGCCCGGACCACCCCGCCACCCTCACAACCCGGTACAACCTTGCATGGTGGCTCTGGGAAGCGGGGGATGAGCAGGCGGCGGTCGAAAGCACAGCCGCGTTGCTGGTCGACCAGGCGCGGGTTCTGGGGGAGGACCATCCCCAGACCGTGCACGCCCGAGAGAGCCTTGCCCGGTGGCGGGCGGAGATCAAAACTGGGGGCGGGAACCGGGACGCCAAGTCGACATGAAGCTGCATCCGATCGGGGTCTCGCGGTGTCCGCGCTGCAGCTCGCCACCGACACCCGGATCGGCTACCGGCGCACCTCCTTCAAGTACGGGAATGCCGGCGACATCCCGGCCGACGGCTGCAACACCCGCGCCGAGGTGCTCCTGGCCGAGGCGGTCGTGCAGGAGGTCGCTGCTGCGTCCGCCGGCCTCCGGGTACCGTCGCGGGCAGGCCCGGAGCTGTTGAAGGTAGCTCCGGGCCCTGCCGTGCGTGCGGGTCGTGTCGGACGATCTCCTCCGCCGGGATCCCCCGGCGTCGGTGGACCTCGTGCATGATCTCGCCGATGTAGGTGGCGGTCTCTACCGTTCGGGTGCGGGCGGGGCTTCGGAAGGGCTCTGCTCGGCGTGCCCGCTCCGGGGGCGGTGGTGCCAGGCCGCGTACAGGCCGGCCAGAGCGGAGGCGTAGCCGGCGAGAGCCTCGGGGGAGACACGGCCGACGAGGACGAGGACGACGCCGGTCGCCAGGACCGCCAGGAACACGGCGAGATCTACGGGAAAGCTGCCACGCGGGGGACGACGGCTCGGCACGATGGTTCTCCTCAGTACATGGAAGGTCGCAGGACATCACCGCCGCCGCTCTGCCGCTGAGGCCGTGCCGCGGGGTGTGGTTCGAGCGTCACGTCCCGGCAATGGGTGCGCCAAGGGAAACGATCTTCTTTCCGCAACTGTCAACCGGGAGAACAGGCATGACGGGTGTTGCCGAGGAGGGAACCGGCGGCGAAGCCACCGCAGGCGCAGGGCCCCGGCCCGGCCGCCGACCACTCAACCCGCTGAAACCGGAGGTCTTCAGGAACCGTCCGCACAAGCTGGCGCTCGTCCGGCACCTCCGGTCCCTGATCGACGCCGCGGACCTGGCCAGCAAGAACGTCGCCCCGGGCGCGGCCATGAGCGCCTCGACCCTCTCTAAGAACCTCTCGGGCGACCGGCTTCCCCAGCGCTCCACGGTCGAGGCGATCGTCCAGCTCTGCGGGGCGAGCGACGAGGTCCGGTCCCTGTTGCTGCGCCTGCACACCGCGGCCCTCGGAGAGGTGCACCCGGCCTTCGCCGAGCGCCTGGCGATGGCCGACGCCTACGAGGAGACCGTCCTCCTCCATGACCGGGTCCAGGCCCGCCTGGAGGAGGTCATCGGCGAGCACCGCCGCCGGCAGGCCGCTTACGACGACCTCCTGGTCCGGCACGAAGCGACCGGCCAGGCCCTCACCGCAGCCGAGGACGAACTCCGTACCCGGCAGCATGACCATCAGCAGGAGACCGCCCGCCTGAACGCCCTGCTCCAGGAGGAACAAGAGGCTCGCCGACGGGACCGCACCGCCTTCGACGCCCGCCTCGACCGGGCGCGAGCCGACAGCGCGGAGCAGCTACGGGCCCGGGAGACGAAGGAAGCGCGCCTCGGCCAGGACCTGCTCGCACAGGAGAACGAGATCCAAATCGTCCGCGGGCTGCTGGAGGACTCGGCCGCCGAGGCGACAGCCCTCCGGCAGGAACGCGACCGCCTACGCGTCGAGTCCGCCCGGCTGCGCGAGGACCTGGTGAGCCTCCAGGCGGAACTCGCGGCAGCCGGAGCCGGCCAGGACGAACACGTCGAGGACCTGATGCTCGCCCCGGCACAGCAGGCCGTCGGCCGGGTCCTCGACCGTCATCCCGCCCCGCGGGAGGACGGCGAAGAGACGGGGCAGCCGCCGGTTGCCCGGGACGCGACCCAGGCCGACGGCGGGGCCGGCATCCCGGTGGCCGCCCATCCGAAGCCGCAGCTGAGAGACCGCGTCGACAGGCTCCAGCTGGCATCCTGGGGCGCCTTCGTGGTCGGCGTGGTGCTCTTCGGCATCGGACTGTTCCAGTACACCGGGCCGGTGCTGGAAGCCCGCCTGACGGCTGCCGGAGGGTGGTTCGTCGGCAGCGGAGCCCTCGTGCTCTTCGTCGGGTTCATCCTCACGGCTGTACGCGACGCGAGGTACTGCTCCGTCGACCCCACCGACTACGCATACATGTATGACCTATGACTTATGACCTCCTCGAAGGCGTGAGCGGCCCCGGGGTTGGGCTCCGCCCGGGGATGCTGGGGCCGCCCACGGCCGTCGGAGGCTGAGGGTGTTGTTCGGTCTGGTCCACGTCGTCGCGGCACGGGGTGCAGCAGCGGAATTGCCTGTGATCCTTCCCCGGTTCGCGGCTTACCGGTACATCGCCATCGTGGGTGTCGCCAAGCCGCTGGTTCCTGCTCATGCTGAGAGTCGTCCAACAGAAGAACCTCGCGGGCGGCCGGCCGTCGAGGGATCCCGCCCGGACATCGACGCTCGAAGCGCCCTGCCACCACTTCCGGCCCGCCCTGCCCGTACTGATGAACCGCGAAGCCAACCGCCGAGGTCAGTAGGTGTTCATGTACCAGATCGTGCCACCGAAAAAGATCGGAAGAGTGAACGCCATCTGCAGCACCCAGGGCACATCCGGCCCCTCGTCATCAGGCTTGGCCGGGTTCTCCGCACGCCACGTCATGAAGCTGCGCATGGCCTTCCAGTGCCCCACGACCCCCAGCGCGATCCCCAGGGTTATCCCGCAGTAGACGGGAAGTATCTCGCTCAGAGACCACTCTTGCTTGACGCTCGAGGCGGTGAGCACCACGAACCCTGCCACCGGGCCGCATGACACCCAGAGCTTTTGCCGCCAGTTCACCATCCCGGGGAACAGCGCGGCGAGATACACAACCACACTGATCGTGGCGAACAGCCACCACAGGGGAGAAGACTGGTCCGGCATCAAAACCCTTTCATCTAGCCTCGCGACCATGGCCCGAAGGTTCCCCACCTCGCCCGCAACGGCCATCTGGCCAACCGGCCCAGCGGCGCAAGATCCACAGGACAACCCTAGTCGCCCGCTGATGACAAAGATCAGGAAACTGCCGGACGGTCTACCCCTTGACCTGCAGCTTCACGTTGGCGGAGCCCACTGGCCAGGCACCCGCCACCGCCTAGACCGCCTTTGATCAGGGCTGTGAGCGCGGCGGCCATGCGGCGGCGCGCGGACCACGGGCGCCGGGCAGCGGAGCGTCGGCGGGCCGGAGGCCGCTCGTCCGGCAGCCCAACAGTGTGGGAGGTGGCCTCGTCCGTCGCGATGGGCTGCTCTTTCCCGGCTCCGCGTTCCCGCAATCGCGGCCCGCGTGCGCCACCGAGTTCACCCACGTCCTGGACAGCCCGGCGGGGCGGATCGGAGCGCCTGTTCGCACCTTGTTCTGGCGGCCGGGCCGCCCGGTGGCCGTATGGCTGCGCCGGCGCGGCCGTCCGCAGCCCGTTCGCCGAGCGCAGCCGCTCGAGCCCCTGGACGGTGCTGCCCGCTGACCGGGCATCGGCCGGAGGGCCCGCGGGAATTGGCTGGCAGGTGCATGACGGGATAGTGGGATTCGGGACTACCTTCTTAGGGCTCCGGAGGGGCGGCTGTCCGGACTCGCGGGCCACAGGCGGGCGGTGGCGGTGTCTCCAGTGCCCCGGCTCCGCCGAGGGGCCGGGTCCCCCCCACGCATGAAGGAAGACGACCATGTCTCTGGGCACCTGGCTGAAAGTCGGCACCTCTGCCGCCGCGCTGGTCCTCGCGGCGGCAACCGCCGCGACCGCGGCACCCGCGCCCATACCGGACGCCACCGCAGCGATAGTGACACTCCGATACGACGACAGCCGAGCCGGCGGCTGGGAAGCGGCCATTGCGGCCGGGGTCGCTTCCTGGAACGCGAACGTCAGCAACGTACGGCTGGTGGAGGCCGCGCCCGGGGCCCGGGCCGAGATCGTCATCGTGGCCACCACCGGCTGGCCGCAAGCCACCCTCGGTCCGGTCCGTCCGGGGCGACAGGTCCGAGTCGAACTCGGCGCGCAGGCCGTGAGCCAGGGGTACGACAAGACGCGCATCGCTGCGCACGAGCTGGGCCACAGCCTGGGCCTCCCGGACACCAAACCGGGACCGTGCTCGCAGCTGATGTCCGGGTCCAGCGCCGGGACGGCCTGCACCAACGCCGTGCCCAACGCGACGGAGCGGTCCCGCGTGCAGAACGCCTACGCGAACGGGTTCGCGGCAGCCGTGCCGACCGACGGCCGGGTACTCATCGACGCCCCCTGACCGGCGAGTCGGCGGGTGGGCCGGTGCGGGCTCCGGCTGGGACGGGACTCCGGCCCGCCGGCTGGTGCCGGTGGACCGGGCCCGTGCCGTCGCCGCTTCGCGACCGGGCAGCCTCGGGACTCAGACGATGTTCTTGTAGAGGTTCCAACCGGTACCGAACTTCACCCGGGCGGCGAAGGTCTCGGTACCGGCCTTGCCCGTCGAGGAGTACCGGTACACGACGCCGTTCGGAAGACGGCAGAGCAGGTCGCCCTTGCTGTCGCCGTCGATGTCACCCGGAACGAACAGCTTGTCGTACTGGTCGAAGCCGCTGCCCACCTGCTCCCGGGTGGCGAACGGCGCGGTGGCCGTGCCCGTGCCCTTGAAGAGGAACAGGCGGCCGGAGGCGTCCCGGGCGAGCAGGTCGGGCCGCCCGTCGCCGGAGTAATCGCCCGCGCCGACGAGCGCGTCGTAGCCGTTCCAGCCGGTGCCGACCTTGATGCGCGCGCCGAACCTGGTCACCAGCGCACCGTCGCCGGGATGGAGCCACAGAGTGCCGGCGGAGTCGCGACCGAGGAGGTCGCCCTTGCCGTCGCCGGTGAGGTCACCGGGGCCGACCGTCATGGTGTAGTTCCACGTCGTGCTGACCCGCTCGCCCTGGATGTACAGGTCGCTGCCGATGTTCTGTACGTAGGTCGCGTGGTTGCGGCTGTTGAGACCGGTGGCGTACGTGTTGCGGGAGCCGGGCGTCTCCTTGCCGGCCCAGACCGGCGGCGTCCGGTAGTCGCCGTTGGCCAGGGCGCTGTACTTGGCGAGGTCGTCGTCCGCTTCGGTGCCGAGGTTCTGTCCCTTGCCGTAGAGCGGCGTGGTGCCCGCGCCGACGATGAACTTGTTGAATTCATAGCCACTGCCGAAGTACGCGGGTGCGGCGAACTTGCCGCCACCGACCGACTTGAACCAGTACTCCACGCCGTCGCGGTCGCGGGCGAGCAGGTCGCTCAGACCGTCGCCGTCACCGTCGTCCGAGCCGGTGATCACGTTGTACGCGTTCCAACCGGTGCTGACCTTGACACGGGCCTTGAGCGGGGCGGTGGCGCTGCCGGCTCCCTTGTGGAACCACAACTCACCGCTCAGCGTACGGGTGAGGACGTCGCCCAGGCCGTCGCCGTCGACGTCGTCGGCTCCGACCAGTTGGTCGTAGATCCCCCAGCCGGAGCCGACCTTGACCCGCGTGTTGAAGGGTTTGCTCACGCTTCCGGTGCCGGTGTACAGCCACAGGTCGCCGGCGTGGTCCCGGGCCAGCAAGTCGGGACGGCGGTCTCCGGTCAGGTCGCCGGTGGCCATGACGCGGTTGTAGATCTGCCATCCGCGGCCCGACCAAAGGGGCGCCGACGTGCTCGTCAGGCCGGCTTCGTAGAGCGTGAGGACACCGTCGAAGGAGAGCGAGAGCAGCTCGGCCTTGCTGGTGCCGCCCACGTTGCCCACCGGCAGCAGGTCCTTGAACGAGGCGGAGGGGTCGGGGTCGGTCTTGTAGATCGTGTATTGGCTCCAGGTCGAGATCGACGACAGATAGACGGCCGTGGTCTGGTCGAACTCCATGACGATCATGTCGCTGATGCCGTCGCCGTCGACGTCGTGCCGCGGCTTGGCGGCGGTCGGCGCCGCCGGCCGCACGGCGCGGCCGGGCATGACGACGCTCGGGTACTCGCGATCGCTGCCCGGTGCGGCCTCGGGGACCGAATCCGCCGCCGGGCCGGCCGATGGCCGGGCGGCGGCGGAGTCGGGTATGCCGGGCTGCGGGGCGGCGCTGCTCGGGGCGGCGGCCAGGGCGCTGACGGCCAGGGCCAGTACGCCGCCGGCGGCCAGTGCACTCAGTCTTCCGCGGTGCGATGAAGTCAAGATCCCCCCTGAGGATCGAGCCGGGACCCGCCCGGACACGTCTCGCTGTTTGCCTGGAGACACACATCCACGCGTGAACGGTTCCCACTTCCAGCTGTGCCGGGCATGCCGCGCCATTGACCACGCCGGTGGACTTCATGCGCCAATTCCTTTTCACCCAGGTGTAGTTGATGGGGTGAGGGACTCCGACCGGCGGGTCGGCCGCTGCGGCAGCGGCCGCTACCGCAGCGGCGGCTTCGCCGACGAGATCTCCCTGGTTGGCGCGCGCAAACGGACGGCGGGCAGGAATGCCAGGGTGGCCGGAAGGAGCAGAAGATGCCGATCGCGCCGACGGGGCCGAGGGCCTTGTTGTTGGTCAGGTCGCCGGCGAGGAGCGCGAGGAGGCCGAGGGCTACGGTGGCGGCGCTGGCTGTGACTGCCCCGGCGGAGCGTCGGACGGAGGCGGCGGCTGCCATGCGGTCGCCCGACTCAGGACCAGGACCCGCCCCCAGAACCCGTCCGGGCCGAACCGGTCCGCGCTCTGCACGCCGCCCACCGGGCCCTCGCGGCCGTCGTGGCCCCGCTGGAGGACGAGGACTCTTGGCAGCCCACCGGCTGTACGGGCTGGGCCGTCCGGACCTGCTCTTCCACTGCCTCATGGACTGCCGGCGCGGCCTCGTGGCCCTGCACACCCCGGCCCCCGGACCGGTCGACCGGGACGCCGTCACCTACTGGATCGACTGGCGCCCCGGTACCGAGGGCGCGGCCAACGGCCAACGGCCGACGTCGGGCGCGGGTCACCGCGGGCATGTTCCTGCGCTTCGACCAGTTGCGCGGGCTGCTCGGCCGCCCACACCCGCTCGACCCGCGTCCTTCCCCCTGCTCGGCTGACGGCACCGGTGTTCCTCAGGTCGCCCCGTCCTGTCCGGGAGGCCTGCGGCCGACGCTCGTGGGGCCGGCTCCGAGGAGACCGCGCCCGGTGAGGAACCCTAGGCGAAGGAGAACCAGTTGACGTTGACGAAGTCGGAGGGCTGGCCGCTGTCGAAGGTCAGATAGACGTCGTGGGTTCCGGTGGTGCGGCGGATGTCGGCGGGGACGGTGCGCCAGGCCTGCCATCCGCCGGTATTGGCGACGGCGAAGCCGCCGACCGGGGTGGCTGTGGGGCTGTCGAGGCGGACCTGGACCAGGCCGCTGACTCCGCCGGCGGCCCCGGAAGCGACTCGGGCGTCGAAGCGGGTGGCGCCGGTGGAGCCGAAGGCGACGGCCGAGAACTTGAGCCAGTCGCCGTTGGACAGATGGCCGACGGCGGATCCGCCGCCGCCGTCGGAGCAGGCCTCGACCTGTGCTCCGGACTGGGCATTGAACGCTTCGGCCTGGATGGTGGTGAAGGCGCTGACCCCGCCGCCCGGGGCGGTGGCGGTGGCGGTCGGCGTCGGGGCCGGTGTGCCGCCGCTGGCCACACCGCCGACCGTGATGGTCCAGCGGCCGGGGGTGCCGGACTGCACCTTGCCCTCGAAGTCGACTCCGTCCGGGTGCACGTCGTCGTAGGGGAAGGCGTACCCGAGATGGTCGGGGGTGGTGTTGTGCAGGATGCGGGAGTAGTGGTTGGTGCGCGGCCGGGTGTAGAAGGCGGCGGGCTTCTCCGCGGTCGGCTGGTGGGGGTTGTCCAGCAGGGTGGTGCGGTTGAAGGCGGCGGCGAGCCGTGCGCTGATATTGCCCATCAGGTCGTTGCCCGTGGTGAAGGGCGCGTCGCTGCAGGAGAAGATCGAAAGGGTGGACGGCTTGGCGAAGCTGCCGACCCCGGGGAAGGCGAGGAGGTCGCCGTTCACCCGGCCGGTGACGGTTCCCCAGGTGAACTGGGTGTCGATGCGCAGGTCGGTGGAGCGGTACTTGTTCCACACCTCGTCCACGTAGCCGTCGAAGTAGCCGCGGAACAAGTCGCTGTTGCCGCGGATCGCCAGGTTGGGACTGAGTACGCGCACGTCGCGGCCGCCCGCGGTGACGATCAGCCGGCTCCAGTCGCTGCCGTCGGCGGCGGACTGGGCCCGCAGCGCTGCGGCGACCCGGGACAGTCCGTCGGCGGGCAGCCCGCGCACCGTCTGGGTGCCCTGCCCGGTCTCCAGTTGGAAGGCGATCGGCAGCGAGACCATGTCGACGAACGTGATGTTGGCGTACAACTGGTCGCTGTTGAAGGTGAACTCGCAGAAGTCGTGAGCGATGTTCGCGTTGGGGTCGGTGGGGTTGCTCACCGACGGCAGGGCCAGACCGCCGCCGCGGTTCACCAGGAAGGTGAGCTTCGTGCCGACGGAGAAGTAGATACGGCCGCTGTCCAGGCGCGGCAGCGTCACCCTCCGCGCTCCGGCGCCGGACGCGTTGAGCGGGATGGCACAGTCGGCCCCGAGCGGGGTCTGATCGTTGGCCGGGGCCGGCGGGTGGTACAGGCTGGAGCCGTTGGCCTGGACAAAGGCCCAGGTGCCGCCGGCCGCGGGGTCACGGCCGAGCACATAGGCGTACACCGTGTTGTTGCCGGTGGTGTTCACCAGGTCCAGGGGGAGCGTGGCGGTGGTGGACGCGTTGGCGCTCATCTCGAGCCAGGCTGCCGCGGCGGGCACGGCCAGGGCCAGGCCCGCCGTCACGGCGAGGAGTTTTCTACGGGGCAGGGTTCGCTGGTGGCGAGCCGTCACGGTGGGGGTCCGTTCTTCTTCAGGTCGGGCGGGGGAGCGGTCGGACGCAGGGACGGGGGAGAGGGGAGGGCGGCGGGGCTGGTGGGTCAGCCGACCGTCCACTTCTGGTTGGCGGCGCCGGTGCAGGTCCAGGTCTGCAACCGGGTGCCGTCGGCGGAGGAGTTGCCCTTGGCGTCCAGGCACTTGCCCGCACCGGTGTTGGTGAGGTCACGGGCGGCGGTGTACGTCCACTTCTGGGCGTTGGTGCCGTTGCAGGTGTAGAGCTGGACGACGGCGCCGTCGGCGGTGGAGCCGCCCGCGACGTCCAGGCACTTGCCGAGGGCGCGGACGGTGCCGTCGCCGCCGATGGTCCACTGCTGGGCCGCGCTGCCGGTGCAGTCGTGCAGCTGGATGGGGGTGCGGTCGGCGTCGGAGCCGCCGGCGACGTCGACGCACATGCCGCCGATGCCACGGATCGGGCGTGCGGAGGGGGCGCCGGCGGAGGAGGCGCGGACGTAGTCGACGGTCATCGTCTGCGGGAAGGACGTGGAGGCGTCCGGGCTGCCGGGCCAGTCCCCACCGACCGCCAGGTTGAGGATGATGAAGAACGGGTGGTCGAAGACCCACTTGTTGCCGCCGGTGTCGGCCGGCGTGAGGGTCTTGTACGTGGTGCCGTCCACCGACCAGACGAGGGAGTTCGGGCTCCAGTCGACGGCGAACACGTGGAAGTCGTCGGCGAAGGCGCGGCCGCCGGGCAGGTTGTACGCGGCGCCGAGGCCGCCCGCTCCGGAGTAGCCGGGGCCGTGCACCGTACCGTGCACGGTGCTGGGTTCGCGGCCGATGTTCTCCATGATGTCGATCTCGCCGCTGCCCGGCCAGCCCACGCTGCCGAGGTCGTTGCCGAGCATCCAGAAGGCGGGCCAGATGCCCTGGCCGCGCGGGATTTTGATGCGGGCCTCGAAGCGGCCGTACGCCTGGGTGAAGGTTTTGGCGGTGTTCAGCCGGGCCGAGGTGTATTGGCACTGCCCGTACCAGCAGCCGAGGCCGGCGTCGGTGTTCTTCCGCGCGGTGATGACGAGGTTGCCCTGGCCGTCGAGCGCGGCGTTCGAGGTGCTGGTGGTGTAGTACTGCAGCTCGTGGTTGCCGAAGCCCGAACCGCCGGTCTCGAGCGTCCACTTGGCGGCGTCAGGAGCGCGGCCGGCCGCGCCGTCGAACTCGTCCGACCAGGTCTGCGCGACAACTGCGGCACCCGCGGGCGGGGCCATCGAACGGGTGAAGGACATGAGCACCGCCGCGACCAGGGCGGTGGTCACGAGGAGCACCACTCCGCCGAGAGAGCGGCGACGTGCGCGATGAGCAGCAGCCATGGGCATGGTTCCTTGTCTGAACGGGGGAGGAGAAGGGGGGCGGGCCGGGCGAGCGGTGAAGAGTGACAGGAGGGGTACGAGAGCGCTCTCAAACGTGACGCAATGTCACCCGAGGCAGTGAGTATTACGGAGGGGTAACTGTCATGGCAACGTCAGGCGACACTCCTCGCACGCCTCTGACCTGGGGTTTTCTCTTGTGGCCTTCGGCTTAACGATCTCTTAAGGCTGGCTTGATGCAGAGAGGTGTGAATCGGAGCCTCACGTGATCGCCGGCCGGACGGCCGACGCGGGTACTCCGTGCGGGCGTCCGGACCGCGTGCTCCCGGCCACGCACCCGGCCCCGGCCGACGGTTCCTCGTCCATGCGCCGGTGCCCGGCATCGGTCCGCGGCACACCGGACAGGTCGACGAGCAGCGCCGCCGGCCCCGTACGGGAAGCCGGGCGCCAGGCCCTTCCGGGTGGGGTGCTCGCGCCCGGAAGGACCTGGTGCCGCGCCGACCTCAGGCGTGCGCAGGGCCAGGCGTGTCCAGCGTCAGGCGGTGTGCAGGGTCAGGCCGTAGCGGCCGAGGATCTCGTTGATCGGCTGGAACCACGTCTGGCCGCCGGACGAGCAGTTGCCCCAGCCGCCGGAGGTGACGCCCTGGGCCTGGTCCCCGCTGAGGAACGAGCCGCCGGAGTCGCCTCCCTCGGCGCACACGCTGGTCTTCGTCATCTGGTGGACGGCGCCCTGGCTGTAGTTGACGGTCTCGTTCTTGGCGAGGACGGTGCCGCAGTGCCAGTGTGTCGTGGACCCCGACCGGCAGATCGAGGCGCCCACAGGTGCCTCGGCGGAGCCGCGTACCAGCTGGTCCGGGATGGTGCCCCAGCCGAGCACCACCGGTACGGTCCACCAGCCGTTGTGGATGCCGACGTACGCGTAGTCGTTGCCGGGGAACGAGGATCCCCGGAAGGTGCCCATCGCGGACCCGTCCCAGCCGCGCACGGCGGCCCCCGCCTGCCCGCAGTGCCCAGCCGTCACGAAGCCGCCGTACACGGAGAAGCCGATCGAACAGCGGACGTTGCCGGTGTAGTACGGGTCGCCGCCGACGGTGCCCGCGGCGTAGGTACGGGGCGCCTGCGCCGTCTCGGCGACGGTGACGGGGCCGCCGGCCCGGGCCCGGTCGACGAACGCCCGTACGGCGGGGGTTTCCCGCTCGGTACGTACGACCGTGACGACGACGCTGTTGGTCCGCGGGTCGACGTGCCAGCCGGCCACCCCGGTGGGGGCGCGCAGCGTGTCCAGGCGCGCTTTGGCGCGGTCCAGCGCGGCGGCGCTGTGCCGGACGAGGCGGGTGTCGGCGCCCAGTGCCCGCGCCTCGGACTCCTTCGCGCGGTCGGTCACCGCGACGACGAGCCGGCCGGTGGAAGGCTCGTACCACGAGCCGCCGTACGCACCACCCGCAGCCTGCCGTGCGGCCTTCTCCACGGCCGCGGCGGCCTTTTCTGCGCTCAGCCGTTCCTCGGCCTGGGAAGCGGTGAGCCCGAGGTCCCGGCGCATCGCGTCGAGCAGTCCGGCCGAGGTGGACGGCGCTGCGGCGGACGATGCCGCGGCGGCCTCCGGAAGCGGGGCGGCGCTCGCCGCGCCGGCGTGGGCGGCGCCCAGGCCGACGGTCAGGAGCAGGGCGGCGACGGCGGCGCGTAAGGGGGTGGTGTGTTTCACGAGACCTCCTGGTGTGGGGGATTGAACGCTTGAGAGCGCTCTCAGAGAGTGTCGGGCGCTACGCTAGCCGACCCCATTTGTCAGGTCCATACCAAGTTCTGGTTCCGCCGCGGCGGGACCCGCGGGACCACTCGGTCACCGAGGACTGTCCCGGGCGCCGAGGGCCGACTTCGTCACCGGCCTGACCGACGTCGCGGTCGCGGTCGCGGTCGCGGTTGGGGTCCGGGGCCGCGCCGCGATCGCCCTCGGCCACGAAGGCACCGCCCTGCCGATCGCCGACGTCTTCGCCGACCGGGCCATCGCCCTCAGCGGCAACCAGCCGTCCCTCGGTCTCCTGAACGCGGTGTTCGGCAAGGCCCACACGGCAGCCCTGCGCGGCGACCACCCCACCACCCGCCGGCTCCTCGCCGAAGGCCGGCGCACCCTTTTTCGCTTGTGGGGCACTGTTCTTGAGGGAGCGTCACCCATGTCTTCTGCTTCTTCCTCCGTACGCCGCATCGCCGCCATCGTCCTGGCGGCCGACGCGATCGTCTCGGCCGCGGCGCTCCCGGCGGCTGCCGCGGACGGTGATGACCGTCACCACCAGCAGCGGCCGCGGGTGGAGATCAGCCGGGTCCAGGCCGACAGCCCCGGACGCGACGACCGCTCCAACCGTTCCCTGAACGGCGAGTGGGTGGAGATCACCAACACCACCCGCACCGACCTCTTCCAGGACCGCCGCGACTACGTCTGGGACAACCGCTCCGACACCGCCACCCTGCGCGACGACCGCGGCCGCACCGTCGACAGCGAAACCTGGGGCCGCCGCCGCTAGGTCGTCTCTTTTGGATCTTGTCGGTCGGCCCGCGTCGTCCGGTGCCGTGCATCGCAAGGCGGAGGAGTGCCGTTGTACTGGACGTACTGCGGTGCTCCGACAACGCGGCGAGGTGCGGTGCCGGGCGACGCGGGCCCGGCAAGATCCGAAAGAGACGACCTAACCCCTCGTCACCCGTCGGGTCCCCCGCACCATGCCGGGGATCCTGCGTGACGGGGCCGCACGGGCCGTCGCCTCACCGGGCGGCGGCCCCGCACTGCTGGCCGAGCTGCGGCACCGAAGGCGGATGCCGGTGGTGGCGGTGGCCATGGGGAGATGAGCGCCGGTATCGCTCCCGGGGGCCCGCTTGCCCGTGCCGGTTCGCTGCGAGGGCGGGCGGCTCCGGGAGGGGGCGTTCAGTCGAGAACCGCGAGGTGGCCGGCGGCGCCCCCGCGCCATTCGATCATGAAGAGGGTGGCGTCGTCGCTGGTGTGTCCGCCTCGTGCGCTCTTCAGGGCGTGGGAGAGCCGGCGCAGATCTGCCCGCATCCCCTCCGACGGCCTTTCCCCGAGTCGGTTGACGCAGCGGATGAGGCGTTCCTCCCCGAACTGCTCCCCGCCGGCGACGTGTTCTTCGATGATTCCGTCGGTGTAGCAGAGCACGCGGTCGCCCTGCTGGAGGGTGTGCTCTGTGATCCGGGGCTCCTCGCCGCCGAATCCGACGGGCAGCGTCGTCGCGCTGTCCAGCTGCCGCAGGACCTTGCCGTCGCGGATGAGCAGGGGCGCGGGGTGGCCCGCGTTGACGAGCTCCAGCTCGCCGGTGGTGATGTTCAGGTGCATCAGCTGGGCGGTGACGAAGTGGTCGGGGCCGAACTGCCCGGAGACCGCGTCGTCCATGTAGGTGTACTTCTCGGCCAGGCTGACGAACACGCGCCGGGCATGCCGGTAGGCGCCGATCGCGACGGTCGCCATCACGGCGGCGTTCAGGCCATGGCCCATCGCGTCGATCACGGCCACATGCAGGATGTTGTCGTTGAGGGCGTAGTCGAAGCTGTCACCGGCGACGCGGTAGGCGGGCTCCAGCATGCCGGCCACCGCGACCTGAGGCACGGTCATCGTCAGCGGCGGCAGCAGGCCCCACTGGATCTCCGCGGACACGCTCATCGGCTCCCGGCGCCGGGCCAGGAAGAACTGGTCGGTGTAGGCGTTCTTGGTGACCAGCAGATCAGCGACCAGACCGGCGAGCCAGCGCAGCAGCCGCCGGTCGTCCTCGCCGACATCGTCCAGGGTGAGGACCATCACGCCCACCGTGTCACTGCCGTCCAGCAGCGGCAGGTACATCCGAACGCCGCCGCGGGCTTGCGGCACCTCGACAACCTCCCCGCGCAGGAAGGCCCGGCCAGCCGGAGAGTCGATCACCGGCTGGGGCTGGCTGACGTGCAGCTTCCTGCCCGGAAGCGGCACCAGCAGTTCCTGCGCGTAGTCCTGGAGCAGGATGGAGACGTCGCGGCCTCCGAACCTGCCCACCTCCTCAGCGATCAGAGGGGCGATCAGCTGCGGCGGCAGATGCGGCGCCCGGTCCAGCAGCAGGCCGAGCAGCCGCTCACCGAAACCCTCCGACCGGTCCACGCTCGCCTCGTCCATGGCCCGCCTCGCCACCTCGTACGTACCCGCCCACGCCGGTCACCGCCTCGGCACACCGTGCCCCGGGATAGGGCCGGAGCGGCTCATTGAGCCATGCGCGGCATGTCGGCTCACGCTGACCGCGGGGAAGAGCCCTGCACCGTCCTCTCTCGCCGCGGTCTCCGGAAGAGCAGTCCCACAGGATGAAGGGAGCGAAAGGAGCCGGCAAGTATGCCCCTGCGGCATTGATCGCCAGAACTCACGCGCCACCAGAGCGCTGAAGGGACCAGGCGTGGCCGGACCCTGCGTGGAACTCCCTGACCCACCCGGCCGACGTCTCCTCGCGAGCTGCCCGGCAAGCGGATGCGGGACCATCTGCCTTCTGCCGGTTCGAACGGGCGGTCACGGCGACGAGACTGCCGGCCTGCTGCTGGTCGTTCGCGTACGCCTCACACCGTGTTGGCGTCCAGGCGGAGGCTCCAGCCGACGGGGAGCGTCATTCGAATCGCGCGGTATCCCTGTCTGGTCCCGGTGGTTGAGGGGTTCGGGCCGGCCTGCCTGTTGGTGCGGTTGTGGCCCTGCAGGAGCGCGAGTGCCCCGGTTTCGATGGGTGTCAGGAGCGAGTGCCGGCCTCGCTCCGCTTCATGTAGCCGTCAGGAGGACACCCCGCGTCCGGGTCCTCTGTAGGGCACATGCTGGGATCCTCTGTATCGCCGAAGTCCCCGTAGAGGTAGACCCAAACCGTGCACGTCGGATCCTCGGTGAAGGACAGTCGAAGATCATTGCCGTGTGTGGCGGTCGCGTCGGGGATGTTGAGGCCGTCGCCTTCGGGGCTGGCGTAGAAGGCCCATCGGCCGTTGGACAGGTTCTCGGGGTGGGCGCAGTCAGCCATCGCTTTGACCTTGTCGAATCCCGTTCCAGTGAAGGTGTGTTCCTCCGAGAAGGTCAGGGACGTCCCTGCTGGGCTGGTCCACGTCCCTACCAGCTGCTCCTGCGGAATGTCCGCCGCGTGGATGGCCGCGCCGTACCCGCAGGACGCTGTGAGAACTACCCCAGTCACCGCAAGAACCGTCGCCCGCCATCCACGCATGTCCGCAGACCTCTCCCCAGAGATTGGATGTCCGGCCTGTGGCCGCACCTCAGCATATTTGAACATGCTCAAAAAATGCGGCTTCCCTCGGGGTAGCCGCAAGCGACACCTCCCAAACCGGCCGTACGGCGCGGCTTCGACCGGTGGTCAGCGCGGCGGGGCGGTCGGACGGGCTTCGAGGTAAGCCGGTCCAGTCGGTGCAGGCGCGTCGTCGCCAGTGGGCGGCGGTGACGGGGTGGAGGCCGAGCATCGGCCCGAGGACCGCTGGGGGCAGGTCCTGGGCCAGGGCGACGAGGGCGGTGGCGCGGGCGGGCCGATCGGGGATGTGGTGGGCGGCCAGACGGCGGCCGATGACGGTGGCGGCCCCGGACGCGCAGGTAGTCGACGGTTCGCGGGGCGGCCCGGCCGTCCCCCGCCGTGGCGTCAAGGTCGAGGTGGGTGAGCGGCCGGCCCGTGGCTATGAGGTCGGCGAGCAGACGCGCGGAGCGGGAGTTGTGTAGCCAGTTCAGGACGGTGCCGGGTTCAGGGCACTCGATCAGAGCTGCCCGCATGTGCGCGTACGCACCGCAGCCGTCGTCCGGGACGGTGGAGAACAGCGTGCCAAGACGGTCGCGCACCGCGCATCGGTCGCAGACCCCTTTTACCTGGTAGGAGCGAGGCTCGGCGCAGAAGTACGCCTCGACGTCCTCCGGCGTCCAGTCTGCGGATACGTGCCCGTGAACTCGCCGAACCGACGTACCGGGCTCACGCGATCCGCGAGCGTCTTCGTTGCCAGCAGCCGGCTCCGCTGCTGGTCCTGCCACCCGCGCAGCATGGCGTCGAACATGGCGGGCTCCGGGTCCAGCGCACGGACGTTGCCTGCACGGACCAGCCGGATCGCACCCGGCACATCTGCCACACCCACCCCACACCTCCGACGGTTGCACCTCATGCAACATCGGGCGCCGGATACTCCACCCAGGTCCAGAACCCCACCCCCTCACCTGGGCGAGTGACACCCCCGTTCTCAGACCGCACCGCGCGGCCTGCGGAAGCGGCGGAATGATGCGGCCAGCCCGACTCCGCCTACTTCGAGTCCTGCGCTTCGGCCAGGGGCGCCATGTGGTCGATGTCCGGCGCGGTGGCGGAGGTGACGTCAGCTCGTCGTAGTACGACCACCGGCCGCGCCCGGTCAGTGTGCACCGCGGGCCGACCACCGGCGGTTCGACGGCTTCGGTGATCAGGTCCTCGCGGCGGGTGTCGCAGCCGTCGGTGCGGTTCTCGCCGGCGTTCCGGAGCCTGCCGCTGTGGAACGTGGCCCGGATGTCCTGAGAGCGGTCACCCGACGCGGGCACCTTCGCCAACGCGTGCGTCGGCGAAAGTGTCGGCGCGTTCGTCGGCGCCTTCGTCGAAGCCCTTGCGGAGCAGCCGGACGGCCAGGGTCACCTCCCAGGCGAACACGGGCAGGGCGGCCAGCGACCCCGCCACCGAGACCTGCTCGTAGATCCCGAACAGCACGGCCGTCGCCGAGGCGCAGATCATCGCCCCGCCGACCAGCCCGAGGACCGCGATGTACCGCGGCACGAGCCGCGCGCTGTACATCAGGGCCGCCAGCACCAGGGTGTTGGCGCCCAGCACGAAGTTCGGCCCGAACAGGAACGTCCAGTCGTGAAAGGCCACCAGAGCACGGCCGACCGTGACCAGGGAAGCGTCGTCGGCGCCCGCCGCGCCCTCGGCCTGCCTCCTGAGGGTCACGACCGACAGCACGCCGATGATGCCCATGACGATGACGGCGGCCTCCAGCAGGCGGCCGCAGACGTAGCCGACGGCGGCCCCTCCGTTCCGTTTCCGCAGGACGGGATACAGCACGGCCCCGGTGCCCGTGACCGCCAGGACGAGTACGAATTCGCACAACGCCCCCAGGAACACGCGGGTGTCGGCGCCGGGACCTATGACGTACCCGGCGTCGTGCAGGACGGGGCGGTAGAGCGCGAGGCCACCGATCGCGGCGACCTCGGTGACGAGGAACAGCACTCCCGCGACGACCGCGGTTCTCCTGGTTGAGCTCATGCGGAACAGACCCCCCTCAAAAGGTGTACGGCGTACACCTTGCAGTTGCCGCTCACCCTAGGTGTACGCCGTACACTCGTCAAGGCGGGATGCACCCGCGCCGCCGTCCCGGGAACGGATCGAGGGAGAAGCCCACATGCCCGAGCAGCCGCAGGAACCACGCCGGATCCCCTTGAGCCGGGACCGGGTGCTGCGCGCCGCCGTCGCCTTCGCCGACGGCTCCGGCATCGAGGCGCTGAGCATGCGCCGGCTCGCCCAGGAGCTGGGCGTCGTACCGATGGCGCTCTACAAGCACGTGGCCAACAAGGAGGAGTTGCTGGACGGCATGGTGGAGGTCGTCGTCGCCGGGATCGGGGGCCGGGCCCCCGGATCCGACTGGAAGAGCGCGGTCCGCGGGCGGATCCTCGGCGCGCGCGGCGCCCTCCTCGCCCATACCTGGGCGGCCCAGGTGATCCGTTCACGCACCGGCCCGACCCCGGCCGTACTCGCCTACCTGGACTCCGTGATCGCGATGTTCCGGGCCGGCGGCTTCTCCCTCGACCTCACCCACCACGTGATGCACGCCCTCGGCAGCCGGGTGCTGGGCTTCACCGAGGAGCTGTTCGACGACCCGGCGAGCACCGCACCGCAGGACGAGCGGGCGCAGGCGGCCGCGTACGAGGAGATGGCCCGGCGCTACCCCCACGTCACCGAACTGGCCCGGTCGGTGGCCCACGACCGGGGTTCCGTCATCGGCACGGGCTGCGACGACGGGTTCGAGTTCGAATTCGCGCTGGACCTCCTCCTCGAGGGATTCGAACGTCTCCACGCGCAGGGCTGGAGGTCGGCCCCTTAGATCTGGGCCAGCTCGCGCACCGTGGCCATGTCGCTGAAGGGGAGCAGCTTTTCGCCGACGATCTGGTGCGGTTCGCTGCCCTTGCCGGCGATCAGGACCGTGTCGTCGGGGCCCGCCTCGGACAGGGCGAAGGCGATCGCCCGGCGGCGGTCGGCATAGCGCCGGAAGGGGGTGCCGGTCGCCGTGAGGCCGGGGGCCACCTGGTCCAGGATGGCCTCGGGGTCCTCGTTGCGGGGGTTGTCCGAGGTCAGGACGCAGAGGTCGGAATGGGTCCCGGCGATCCGGCCCATCTCGACCCGCTTGGAGGTGTCGCGGTCCCCGCCGCAGCCGAAGACCGTGATCACCCGGGCGCGGGCGAAACCCCTGATGGTGGTGAGGACCTTGTCCAGGGAGTCCGGCGAGTGGGCATAGTCCACGATCACCGACGTGCCCAGCGGGGTCCGGAAGCGTTCCAGCCGGCCCGGGACCGGCGGCATGCGGTCGAGCGCGTCGACCAGGGCGCCCAGCTCGTGCCCCAGCACGTGGCAGGCCGCCACGGTGGCCAGCGCATTGGCCACCGAGAAGCGGCCGGGGACGGGAATCGAGGCCGGGTAGGCGCGTCCGTCGTGATGGAGGGTGAACCGCGTGCCCGAGGCAGTCACCACGAGGTCGGTGGCCCGGTAGTCGGCCGGACGGTCCAGGGCGTACGTGGTCACCGCCCCCGGCATCATCGACACGATGCCCGCGCCCACCGGGTCGTCGGCATTGACCACCGCACGCCGGCACAGGCCCTGGAAGAGCCGCAGCTTGGCGTCCCGGTAGTTCGCCATCGTCCCGTGGTCGTCCAGATGGTCCTGCGTGAGGTTGGTGAAGACCCCGACGTCGATGAACGTCCGGTCGACCCGGTGCGTCAGCAGTGCCATCGAGGTGGCTTCCAGCACCACGCCGGCGGCCCCGCGGTCGCGCATGTACCCCAGCAGGTACTGCAGGTCGGGAGATTCCGGTGTGGTCAGCACCGATGGCGGCATGGGGATCGGCTCGTCGCCGATCCTGCTTCCGGCGGTTCCGATCACCCCCACGCTGGAGCCCTCGGCGATCCGCAGAACGGACTCGACCATGTACGAGATGGAGGTCTTCCCGTTGGTGCCGGTGATCGCCACCATGTCCATGTGCCGCCCGGGCTCGCCGAAGTAGCGGGAGCTCACCACCGCGGCGGCCGTACGCGTGTCGGGTACCCGGACGGTACAGGTGCCTGGGGGCCATGCCGCGGCCGGCAGGTCGGGTTCACGGCCGTCGACGAGCACGGCGGCGGCGCCCCGGGCCAGCGCGGGCGAGACGGCGCCGGGGCCGCCTTCCCGGTGCCCGGGTACGGCGATGAAGAGCGAGCCCGGCATCACCCGGTCGGCGTCGAAGGTGGTTCCCGCGGTGATCAGCGTTGTGTCCGGATCACCCTGGAGAACGTGGTGCTCCTGCCCGGCCAGCAATGCGCTCAGCTTCACAATGATCCCTTCGAGGGGGCTCGGGCCCGGGCGTGCGGCCGTAGCCAGGCGGCAGCGCCGGCGGCATGCCGGGAAGCTGCTGTGGTGATGTGGAGCGGGGGAGGGCGCAGGCGCGAAGCGCTAGCCGTGGCCGTGCAGGGCCGTACGGCGCGTCTTGGGCGCCACGGCGAGGGCCGTGCCGGCCGGGTCGACGAGGGCCGCAACCCCGGCGGCCGGGCGCATCCCGAAGGCGGCCTGCTGCAGGCACTGCCTCGAGGAACGTGTGCGACCCATGGGCCGAGTGTACGGCCCGCCGGGCGGCCCGGGGATCGCCGCCGGCTCGGCCGACAGGGTCCGGAAGGGAAGGCGCGATCGACGGCACCGAGCTGCTGCCCCTGCCCTACGTTGAGCGCCGCCGACGCCTGGAGGTCCTTTCGCGGCCCGCGCACCGACCGCCCCGTGGACCCTGTGCCCCATGACTACGGACCCGGCCAAGGCCAGGGAATGGCTGGAGGACTGGACGGACGTCTCCGGGGGCGAGGGCCTGTCGCGGATACGGTTCGGAGTTGCCCACTGACCGCTGGGTGGCCGTCATGGTGAAGCCTGCTGCGGTGATTTCTGAGCCGGCCAACACGCGGGCCGGTTGAATTCAGCAGGACGCTGGTGCTGGCCTGGGCCTTGGCCTGCGAGCGGCAGAAGGGCACCGGCTGGGAAACCGCTCCGCCCGGACCCCCCCCGCCGCCGGGTCGGGGCGAGGCCCGGACCAGCCCTGACCGCGCGCCCTGTCGGTGCCCGACGCGGACCATGCCTGGCACCAGACTGTCTGCCTGGGTCATGCCCCCAGATCCTCCGTCACGGGCAGGCATTCGGCGAGCAGGCCGACGACGTCGCGCCAGGCTCGTTGTGCGTGCTGTGGGTGGTGGCCGACGCCGGGGACCGTGGGGTGGCCGACCGGCGGGTGGTGGAAGGCGTGCAGGGCGCCGCCGTAGACCGTGAGGCGCCAGTCGATGCCCGCGGCCTGCATCTCGGCGGTGAACGCGTCCCGTTGCGCGGGCGGCATGATCGGGTCTTCCGACCCGACCCCGGCCCACACCGGGCAGCGGATGCGCGCCGCCTCGCCGGGCCGGCCCGTGGTCAGCGCGTTGACTGTCCCGATCGCGCGCAGGCTGACGCCGCCGCGCCCGAGTTCCAGCCCGATGGCGCCCCCGGTGCCGTAACCGACGGCGGCTATCCGGTCGGGGTCGGTCCGCGGTTCGGTGCGCAGCACGTCGAGCGCCGCATGGCCGATGCCCCGCATCCGGTCGGGATCAGCGAGCAGCGGCAGGCAACGGGCCAGCATCTCCTCGGGGTCGCCCAAATAGCGCCCGCCGTGAAGATCGAAGGCCAGTGCTACGTATCCCAGCTCGGCGAGAGCATCGGCCCGGCGGCGCTCGACGTCGCTGAGCCCCGTGCCCTCTGGTCCGAGCAGCACCGCGGGCCGGCGGTCGACACCGGCCGGGAGCGCGAGGTGACCGGTCATCGTCAAACCGTCCGCCGGGTACTCGACCGTGCGCGTCGTAATCGTCGTCATGAGACTGGACCGTAGTGATCATCGAGTCCGGTCCGTCCGGTGTTCTGCCGCTGGCGGAACAGCGTGGGTGTCCCTCTGGAATACGGGGGCCGGGCTCAGGGCTTCAAGATCATCCCGTTGCCCCTCTGGCGCGTATCCCGGTCACACCACGGCGTCAGGCGTCGGCCCGCGGGCCCCTTGGGGCGGGGAAGACTTCCTCGCCCCGAGGGGCGAGGCCGCGGGCGGCGGGCCCCCTTTGGGGAATCTCGCGCCCGGCGGGCGCGCGTCCAAGCCTGCGGGCATGGTCCGGAACTGGTCGTGCGATACGCGACGAACGTGGAGCCGTCCCTGCGTTCGTGGTGGTCCGGCCGCCTCCGTCGGCGGGGGATTGTCCTGTGACCACCCCGCCGCCGGTGGACGCCGAGCGGCCGAAGGCCGGCGAGAGCGCCCGGATCCGCGGCTTCGGGGACGCCGTCCACGAGCCGCGTTGAACGTGTTCAGAAAATCTGACAGCATGAGCTCCGGAAGGGCCTTCCGGACCGGCGGCTGACGTGAATCCGTCTGCCTTCGGCACGAGTTGGCCATGAGATCCGGAGGTCGGCACGACATGATCATCGCCTTGCTCGTTTTCTTGTTCCTGGGCCTGATAGTGGCCGTCGCGCCGGGTCTGCTCGTCGGGTATGTCTTCGTCGCGGTGAGCGGCAAGCTGCCGCTCACCGTGAGGGTCTTGTTGCTGGTGGTCCTGGCGATGGGTGCGGCGGCGCTGTGGCTCGGACTGGGGGAACCCGCCAACGTCCTGCTGCCGCTGGCCATGTTGGTGTCGTTCCTCGCGACCCTCGCCTCGGGAGCCGCGTTTCTCGGGCTCGAAGCCCGCAAGCGGCGTGCACCCCGCTACCCCGCCCCGACGTGGCAGAGCTGGTAGCCGACCGCCCCCCGTTTCCGTACAAGGAGGGGCCGGGCCGGCTGAGGCCGCCGGGTGAGCGGTCGGCGGGGCCGGCCGGTGTTGAGGCCGTGCCAGGGTCCTGGTGCGCGGGTGGCGGCCGGGCAGGCTAGTTTGCTCGGATGAGTCTCCTTGATGATGTGGCCGAGCGCGACGGCTGGCGGTGCTGGGTGTGTGACGAACCGGTCGACCCCGATGAGTCGGTGAACGACCCGCGGGGGCCCAGCGTCGACAGCCGGACCGCCGACCGGAAGGCCAAGGTGGCCGAGCGGCTCGCGCACCGCGGGTGCAACACCCGCAAGGGTGCGGTCAAGGTGGTCATCGCCTGGCCGGAGCGCCTGTATGTAGTCGAACCCGCACCGCTGATCGCCGTCGCCGAGAGGCTGGAGCGCAAGGGTGGCCGCGAGATGGTGGGCCGTTGCCCGACCAGGAAGGACGCCCAAGAGGCGGCGGATTGGCTGGTGGACCGGTTCTCCCGACTGGTACCGGGAATGCCGGTGACCGCCGACATCCAGGCGGGCGGCGGCCAGTTCCTCGTCATCCTGGCCACCGGCCGCCGCTGATCGGGTCACAGGACAGGTTGTCCGATCAGGTCAACGCCCGGTACGGGACTGCCCTGACGCGGGAGTACGCCTCCCGGTGGGAGCAGGGCGCGCTCACGCCGGGCTCCTGCCCTGTGGTGCCCCGAGCACGGGGGCGAGGTCACCCCGGTGCTGGAGTGGCACGCGGGCGGCGGCCTGCGCTGCGCGCAGCTCGCGCGCGGATCCTGCGGTCAGGCGCATGAACCGTTCACGATGGCCGGGCTCCGGGCCGCACAGCGGCGTCGGAGGTCTGCCTGGGCTCCGGTCGGCCACAACAGCCGACCGCCACGCGATGTCCACGCCGGCAGGCCGACAGCTCGCGGCGCCCCGTCGCGCCCCTGCGGTTTTCCGCAGGGGCGCCGGGCGGGAACGCGCATACCGGCCGCGAGCTGCGCTTCCTAGGTTGGGGAGGGTCGTCCGGCGGGTCCGCCGGGGGACCTTCCCCTGAGACCTGGAGCGCTCATGACGCCGTTCTCGACCACTCTCGCCCAGGAGCCGGCCGGCGGCATCGCCGGCTGGGCGGCCGGCCTCGTCGACACGCTCGGCGGGCCGGGCGCGGGCCTCGCCATCGCCCTGGAGAATCTGTTCCCGCCGCTGCCGAGCGAGGTGATCCTGCCGCTGACCGGCTTCGCCGCCGGGCAGGGCGTGCTGAGCCTCGCCTCCGCCCTGTTCTGGACGACGCTGGGTTCGGTGGTGGGCGCGCTGGCCCTGTACGGGATCGGGGCGCTCTTCGGCCGGGAGCGGATGCACGCGCTGTGGGCGCGGCTGCCGCTGGTGAAGGTCTCGGACCTGGAGCGGACCGAGGCGTGGTTCCGGCGGCACGGCGCGAAGGCGGTGCTCCTGGGCCGGATGGTGCCGATCTTCCGCAGCCTGATCTCGGTGCCGGCCGGGGTGGAGCGGATGCCGGTCCCGCTCTTCCTCCTGCTCACCACCGTGGGCAGCCTGGCCTGGAACAGCGTCCTGGTCTTCGCCGGCTACGCCCTCGGAGACCGTTGGGAACTGGTCGAGTCGTACGTGGGCGTGGCCTCCAAGGCCGTCGTCGTCCTGGTCCTCGCGGCCGGCGCGACCTGGCTGACGGTACGGCTCCGGGCCCGCGGGGCGGCCGCCCGCCACCGGCGCGCATAGGGTGAGGGCGTGAGCGGGGGCGAACGGGGCGGCGCGAGAACGCGGTCGGCGGTCCGGCGGACGGTGGGGGTGCTCGCCGGATGCCTGACGGCGCCGGCCGGCCTGCTGTACCTGCTGCTCGCCGGGGTGCCGCTCGGCGCCTTCCTGCTGTGGCCGCGAACGCGGCCGTACGCCCTCGGGGTCTACGGCTCCGGCGCCCGGCGGCTCGTGGAGGTGGAGCGCAGGCGGCGGACCTGCTTCTTCGGCGACCGGTTCCCTGAGACGTACGGGGGCGAGGGCGTGGTCCGCCACCTGGCGGTCCGGTCCTGGTCGGGGCTCATGTGCGGGGTCGTCCTGGCGCTGCTCGGCTTTGGCCTGGTGCTTGCGGGACTGCTGGCAGGCGGGGTGGTGCGCGGGACCATCGGGACCGCGGAGCTGCTGACGCAGCTCGTCCTCGGGGGCGTCCTGCTGTTCCTCGGCCTCCAGGGACTGTTCGCGCTGACCGCGCTCGACGCCCGGCTGGCCCGGGAGTGCTTCGGGCCGTCCGAGCGGGAGCTGCTGCGGCGCCGGATCGACGAGCTCTCGGTCAGCAGGGCCGCCGTCGTGCGGGCCGTGGATGTGGAGCGGCGGCGGATCGAGCGCGACCTCCACGACGGGGTGCAGCAGCGGCTCGTGGCGCTCGCGATGCTCATCGGGCGGGCACGCCGGGGCGGTGGGCGGGATCCGGAGCGGGCGGCGCAGCTGCTGGGCCAGGCGCACCGGGAGGCCCAGGAGGTGCTGGCCGAACTGCGCGAGGTGGCCTGGCGGGTGTACCCGTCGGCGCTGGACAGCCTCGGCCTGGAGGAGGCGCTCGGCGGGGTGGCGCAGCGGTGCGGGCTGCCGCTGCGGATCGCGTACGAGGTGGCGGCGCCGCTCCCACGCCCGGTGGTGACAGCCGCGTACTTCGTCGTCTCCGAGGCCGTCACCAACGCGGCCAAGCACTCCGCCGCCTCGGCCGTCTCGGTGCGGGTCGCGGGGCCGCCCGGCGGCCCGCTCACCGTGCGGATCGAGGACGACGGCCGGGGCGGCGCGGATCCGGCGGGCAGCGGCCTGACCGGGCTGCGCGGACGGGTCTGCGCGCTCGACGGCGTCCTGCGGATCGACAGCCCCCTCGGGGGCCCCACCACCATCGTCGCGGAGCTGCCGTGCGTGTGATCCTGGCCGAGGACTCGACCCTGCTGCGGGAGGGCCTGGCCCGACTCCTGGTGGAAGAGGGGCACGAGGTCGTCGGGGCGTTCGGCGACGCGGTGACGCTGGTCGCCGAGACGGAGAGGCTCCGCCCCGACGTGGCCGTCGTGGACATCCGGATGCCGCCGACCCACACCGACGAGGGGCTACGGGCGGCCGTCGAGATCCGCGAACGGCTGCCCGGGACCGGCGTCCTGGTCCTCTCCCAGCACGTCGAGCGGAGCTACGCGGCCCGGCTGCTCGCGGCCGGCGCGGAGCGGGTCGGCTATCTGCTGAAGGATCGGGTGGCGCAGGTCGAGGAGTTCCTCGACGCGCTGGAGCGGATCCACGCGGGCGGCGCGGCGATCGACCCGGAGGTCGTACGGCAGCTGGTGGTGCGCAGCGCGCACGCCGATCCGCTGGCCCGGCTGACCCCGCGCGAGCGGGAGGTGCTCCAGGTGCTCGCGGAGGGGTGCACGAACACGGCCATCGCGCGGCGGCTGCACCTTTCGCTGAGCGCGGTGGAGAAGCACCTCAACTCGGTCTTCGACAAGCTGGAGCTGCGCGGGACCGAGGGCCATAGCCCACGGATCCTCGCGGTGCTGCGGTATCTGGAGGCCTGAGGGTCGTCCCGTATCGGTCCGGGGCGGCGGCAGGCCGGCGCGAGCGGGGCCGTGCTCTTCGCCCGGTGACCGGGCGCGCTCCGGTCGATTGGCCGGGATCGACTCTCGCCGATGGAGTGCCCGCCCCATCGCGGACCTGCGCAAGCCGCGGCCTCACCGTGCGCCGACCTCGCCCCGCTCGCGCACCGGGCCAGCAGCTCGGCCAGGTCGTGGCCCTCCAGGAACTCCCTCACCAGGAACAGCCGGCCGACATCACGCCCGACGTCATGCACCGTGGTGATCCCGGCGTGCCGCAGCCTCGCCCCGATGGTGGCTTCCCGGCGGAAGCGGGCCACGGCCTGGGTGCTGTCGACGTCCTCGCGCAGGACCTTCACCGCTACGGGGCGCTGGAGTTCCTCGTCCAGGCCCTGCCAGACCTCGCCCATGCCGCCCCGGCCGATGCGCTCGACCAGCCGGTACAGGCCGGCCAGACGGTTCCCTGCTTTCCACAAGCACCCCCGCGTGATCACGTCCCCGTGCCCGCGTTCTGCCCGGCCGCCACCTTCCGGTCCGGGGCGGTTGGTCGCGGGGTGTGGCCGGCGCCGTCCGCGGTCGCGCTGTGCCGGTACGGCGCCGAGTGGACCGCGACCAGGCTCCGCCGGGGCCTCGCGGCCGACGAAGCGGAGCACGACCGGCTGCTCGGCATCGCGGGCCGGCTGCGGCCGCCCCGACGTGGAGTTCACCGCCCCGTAGAGCGAACGAGGACAGGGTTGTCGAAGGGCCGCCGCCTCGACGGGCGCAGGCCCTTCGCCATGCCGAGTCACGTGCCGCCGAGCCGGATGGACTTGCCGGTGGGGCAGAAGGCGACGTGCTCCTGTCTCATCCCGGTCGGTTGTCCCTCGCGGGCATTCATGCTGCCCCCAGCAGTGGCGTTGTGCCTCTCCTGTGCCCCTGGCCATACCAGTAGCGTCCTTTGGGTAGACTGTCTAACCGCGGGGAGTGGGCGCCGTGCCATTGCGCAAGGACCGGGAAGAGGCCGAAGCCGCGACCAAGGCGAACCGACGCGCACCGGATCCAGACAGGGGCCAGCAGGTCGCGCCGGGACTCCGACCGGTCAATCCGGCCATGGCCGCGGCCATGCAGCGCTCGGTGGGCAACGCGACACTCGGGCAGATGATCGCGCAGGGCCCGGCCGGGTCCAAGGTGCCGCACGCCGCTCCCGGTACGCGCGGCAAAAAGCGCACCCAGGACGAGGTCGTCGAGCGCGGCGACAGCCCCCCGGCCAACCAGCAGAAGACCGAGGCAGGAGCGGCCACCCGGGCCACCCGCAGCGGCAAGGCCGGCGCGACACCCTCGGTGAAGGGCAAGGAACAGAGGGCCGAGGAAGAGATCGGCAATCCGACCCTTGTCTTCACCTCCCGCTACGACGGAGACGAGGAGCAGTCGCTGAACGGCAACAACAACATCGGCTTCGAACAGACGGCAACGCTGCGCCGCGCGGACGGGATGCAGACGCCCGCGGCAGACGCGTACGACTTCTGGCAGGAGGTCTCCGACGAAAGCCGCCAGATCGTTCCGACGTCGGTGAACTACCAGCCCAAGAAGGCCCCCCGCCGCGCCTGGGGCGTGGACGGCCCCTTCCGCCCCCCGTACAACGATGAGGACGGCAACATCATCAACGCTGCCGACCGGATCACCTTCGTCGACAACCCCGGCTTCTCCACCACCACACGCATGTCGGCCGGCTACTTCCTCGTCGACTACACCGTCCGGTTCCGCTGGAAGGTCCGCAAGAAGCAGGGCGGACGCTTCACCAAGGCCGAGCCGTTCTGGGAGAGCGACGAGATGGTGCACCGCGTCACGTCCGCCTTCGACGCGGCGAACCCGGAGGAGGCCGTGCAGGTCAACCACCACGCGGCGGGCAACCGCACCTGGAACGTACAGCTGCCCAACTGACCCCGCCGACGCGGCAGCGCGCTCACGCCCCCACATGATCCGAGCCCGGAGCAGGCCCTGCCTTGATCCTCAAGTTGTGCGGCGGGGGCGTGGAGTGGTCGATTTCCTGTACGCCCCGCCCCGCCGCGACCACCAGACGCACGACCCGGAAAGCCGGGCGACACGGCCCACCGCGTGCTGGAGTGCCCTGCCTGTCGACCCGGCGGGTACGCGAACCGGGTCCCGAGCAGGGTGAACCCAGAGGCGAGGCCGCGGTCCTGGAACCCTGGGAGGACCGGTTCCACGGTGGACAAGGGCTATGACACGGCCGGACCGGCCGGTCAGTACCGGAACAGCACTCCGCGCCAGGTCCATCCCGCGTTGAGGACCATGGTGCGCAGTGGATCCCTCACATCCCGTGTGTCGAAGCGCAGCGTCTCGACCTTGTGCCGACGGCCGTCGGCACCACGCCGGTACTCCCACTGCCGGTACACCTTGAAGCCCCCACGGCCGTACTGCTGACCGGAGTCGTGCGACGGCTCCCACCGCTCCTCCAGGACGAGCACCTCGCACTTCGCCGGCACCAGGCGCATGCGGGTCTTGAGCGTCAGCTTCGCCTTCGGGATCTTGCACTCCGCCACCAGGTCGGCCTTCTCCTTGGGCAGGGCATGGCGCACGATGAACGGTACGTTCCGGCTGTTGAGCGCGAGCAGTGCTTCCCGGAGCTCCATGGCGGGCACGGAGGCGACACCGCTGTCGGGGTACTTGGTGCCGGTCCACTTGTCCCAGAGGCGGCCCATCGTCAGACCCCCGCCCTGGAGTCCGAGCGCACCGTGCGCACGAAGTCCTGGAACTCGCCCAGGACGCTGTCGTGCTGGGCCTCGGTGGCGGTCAGAGCCAGCCGGATCATTGCCCGCCTGTGCGGGTCCTCGGTGTCCAGGACGGCCAGATAGACCTGGGGCTGGACGAGGTTCCGGCGGGCGTCGCCGGCGACGGCCGAGAAGCTCAGCCGCTGGGTCAGAGCAGGTGCGTCGGCGGAGCCGACCTCGTGGCGGTGGACCACCACGACCGGCTCTGCAACCTCGCGCAGGCGCTCCGCCGAGGCGTCGGCGACCTCGACGAGCGTCACCGAGTCCTTCAGGAATCCGCCGTCGATGGTGATGTTGGCGTTGAACCCGGCGTCCGCCTGCGGATGCACCGCGGCGAACGCCACGTCCGAGGCGCCCCCGTCCGGAGGGGCAGCGACGAGCCAGCCCTCCGGCAGGCGGAATTCGATCGGCACCGGCAGTGTCGTGGGCATCTCGGGCCCTCCTTCCACGGAAACGTGCATCAGTCGAGCAGCCAGTCCTTGAAATCGCCGGCGGTGTCGCCGACCGCGTCACCGGCGGCGTCGGTGAACTTCTCCGGATCGAAGGTGAACTCGAGCCCCAGTTTGACCGTCGAGTAGCGCCCCGGGCGGTCAGTCGGCCTTGGCGGGTTCCTCGGCTCGCGCCCGGGTGGAGGCGAGCGGGTAGGAGTCGGTGCCGATTGCGGTGATCGTGCCGCCCAAAGTGAGACGGTAGACGATGGCAGCGCAGAGACAGGGATCGGTGAACGTCTCGTACGTGGTGGAAGGAGAACCGGCCAACCACCCGCAGGTCGCCGAAGCCGCCATCGTCGGCGTACCCGACGCCGACGGCCATGAGATCGCCTGCGCCGTCGTTGTCCCCCGCAAAACCCCGCCTTCCCTCGCCACCGTCCAACGACTTGTGGCCGACGACATCCCTTTGCCCCAGGCAGCGACGATCCGGCGCGGGACCCGGCTCCTGTCCGACATCGGCCGACACCGGCGCATGGGCCACCCGGAGCCGGATACCTTCCGTCTCGACGTCTCGACACGTCCCGCACACTCCACGAGCAGGAAACCCAAGCCGACGCCCCGGGCCACGCTTCTTGAAACTCCCCACTTCGCTGAACACCGGAGCGAGTGATGCGACTAGCGGAGCGTCCCTGGCCGTTTCCAAGGCCGTGGCGGACATTTCGTGACGGTCATGACGGCTGGGCGAGGACGAGGGTCCGCAAGAGAGCGAAGGAAGCTCGGGCCGTTTGGTGCGGGTGTCGGAGGAGACCCGCTCGTCGTCACCTTGCAGCCCGGTCGTCGCTGGTGCCTCCGCGGTCTAGCGCGTGTCTCTTTGATGGATTGGTCAGTTGATCGGATGTGTCTGTCCGATTAGTGATCACTGATGCGATGTGGGACCGGATCGAGCCGCTGATGCCGGCCGATCCGGTCCGTGGACGGCGGTGGGCCGACCACCGGCGCACCCTGGAAGCCATCGCGTGGAAGTACCGCACCAACTCGCCCTGGCGGGACCTGCCCGACGAGCTCGGGTCGTTCCAGACCGCTCACAAACGGCTGGTCAGATGGGCCGTCGATGGAACCTGGGAACGGATCCTGGCCTCGGTCCTGGCCGCGGCGGACGCCGCCGACGACATCGACTGGACCGTCTCCGTCGATTCGACCGTCGTCCGAGCGCACCAGCACGCCGCCGGAGCACTCAAAAAGGGGCGGCGGGACGCCGGGAGCCGGCCGATCACGCACTCGGACGCTCCCGCGGAGGCCTGAGCACCAAAGTCCACCTGGCGGCCGACGGCCGGGCCCGCCCCTTGGCCTTCACCGTCACGGCAGGCCAGGCCGGTGACGCACCTGCCTTCGAGACGGTGATGGACCGTATCCGCGTGCCCCGCACCGGTCCGGGCAGGCCCCGAACCAGGCCCGCGGTCGTCCTGGCCGACCGCGCCTACTCCTCACGCGCGATCCGGGCCCATCTGCGGCGCCGGGGAATCCGCGCGGTCATCCCGCAGCCGTCCGACCAGATCGGCCACCGCCAACGGCGAGGCCGTCACGGAGGCCGCCCGCCCGGCTTCGACCGCGAGGCCTACAAGCAACGAAACACCGTCGAACGCTGCATCAACCGCCTCAAGCAATGGCGCGGCCTGGCCACGCGAACCGACAAACTCGCCATCGCCTACCAGGCCGCACTCCACCTCGCCGGCATCCTCATCTGGACCCGACACTGACCAAAGAGACAGAACCTAGGAGGCGCCTGTCTTGTCGTTGATCTGGAAGGTGATGACGTCGACTTCGTCGGTTCCCGCCAGATCCGGGTAGTGGCCCTTGAGGCCTTCCCGGAGTTCGGTTGCGGTTGTCAGCCCCCCGGCTTGGGCGTCCTGGTCGGTGAGGTCGCTGACCAGGCAGTGCCTGATGCCGGTCACCTCGGCCGGCAGGACGACTTCGGGGTCGCTTTCGAACACCAGCCGTGCCGGCCCGAGCTGGGCCGGGTCCCGGAAGCGGATGGTCTTGGTCTTGGCGCCAGAACGGACGTCTCCAAGGTAGCGGGGGTTGAACCGGATGATCGGGGGACCGGCCGTCTCGGGATCTTGGTAGAGCGACGGGTCGAGACCGTTCATGCCTTCCGGGGTCCATCGCTGAGTCAGCGGCATCAAGTCGGCGGCGAGAACGGACCTGGGGCCCGCGGGCGTGGGCACGATGACGCGCATGGTGGGGTAGTAGTCCACGAAGACCTGCCGATCGCGCCCGCACGGGCCGATGACACCGCGCCCGTGGTTTCCCACGGCAACGATGCAGCGCATCTGGCGGGCGCCCTGGGCTCGTGCGGCTCCCAGAGCCACGAGTTCGGCACAGGGTCCGCCGGTGAAGTGGTAGAGGTTCACGCCAGCGAACATCCGGTAGTCGGCGGCCATGACCGCGGCACCCATCGTGTGGATCCCGTCTTCGTCGGGCCCGGCGTCGGTATGCGCGTCTATGGTGCGGCGTGCCAGCTCCACGAGCTCACGCTCGTCATCATTGAGAGCTCGTGCAGATGACGGTACGTACACGTTGTCAGCCTTCCCTTTTGTCAGCAGTCGCCGAAGATCATTCCACGCCACGCAGGTGGGTTCCACGGCATTTCGGCTTGCCTTGACCGGGCCCCTACGGTGGTCCCGTGGGCAGGGACGGAGGGGCCCGGCTGAGGCTGGTCGTGGTCACGGACGGGCGCCCCTGAACCCCGCCCCTGAACCCGCCGCAGAGCCCTGGCACCGGAGCCGGCCGCCTGTCCCGGCGCCGGGGCCAGGGCTGAGCCGTCTACGGGGCAGGACATCCGGACCGGCACACCGGGCGGCGCCGCGTCACCGAGGGGGACGTGGCCAGGCCCCCCGGGGCAGATCTGCCGGCCGGTCGTGCACCGGATCTCGGCGACCGGACCCGGTCACCCACCAGCTGCGCGGGCGGCACCCCGCCTTCATGGACGGGAGCCTGCCCGAACCCGCCGGCCGCGGACGTTTGCGATCACTCGTCCGGCCGCGTTCGGCCGGGTCCTGCGCGGCCCCGGCCGGCCTCCCACCCCAGATTCGGAGGCATCCGTACCCAACCGCGCGCGAGGGCGGTCTCCAACCGCCCGATCCACCCGCCGGCGTGCGGCGTGCGGCGTGCGGCGTGCGGCGAGCGAAGGGCAGGTCATGACCGAGCGCCCCAACATCCTGCTGATCGTCACCGACGAGGAGCGCGCCTCCCTGCCCCGGCCGCCCGGGTTCTCCCTGCCCGCCCGGGAGCGCATCGCGGCCCGGGGAACCACCTTCGAGCGCTACTACACCGCGTCGGCGCAGTGCAGCTCCGCGCGATCGGTCATCTACACGGGGCAGCACCTGCCGCTCACCGAGATCTACGACAACGACAACATGCCGTACATCCGCCCGCTCAACCCCGAGCTGGGCACGCTCGGCACGATGCTGCGGTCGGCTACACGACCTACCAGGGCAAGTGGCACCTGTCGAACTGCTACATCACCGCGGACAACCCCGGACCCACGACGGACGCACTGGAGCCCTACGGGTTCAGCGAGTTCAACGACTGGGGCGACATCGACGGCGGCGCCTGGGCGGGCCTGAAACTCGACCCGGTGATCGCGGGCCAGGCCGTGCGCTGGCTGCGCAGCAGGGCGCCGGTCGTGAGCCAGGACCAGCCGTGGTTCATGGCCGTCAACTTCGTGAACCCGCACGACATCATGAGCTTCGACTACGGCGGCCGTTCCCAGGTCCAGCTCCCCTTCGGGCTCTCCCACGCCGTGGTGACCCGGGCAGCGGCGAACATCCCCGTATACCAGCGGCGCTGGGAGTTCGACCTCCCCACCAGCCTGCGCGACGACCTCTCCGGCGAGGCACCGGCGGTGGCGGAGTACGCCAAGGTAATAAACACGGTCTTCAAACCAGTCGCCAACAACCAGCACTGGTACGACGGCGTGAACTTCTACCTCAACGCCATCCGTGACGTGGACCGCAGCGTCGAGTTCGTCCTGGACGCACTGGAGGCCTCGGGCAGGCGGACCGTACGGTCGTCGTCTTCACCTCGGACCATGGTGAGATGGCGGGCTCCCACGGCCTGCGCCAGAAGGGCAACCTCATCTACGACGAGAACTTCCACGTCCCGTTCATGATCGCGCACCCCGACGTGGCCGGCGGAGCCCGCACCGAAGCGCTCGCGTCCTCCGTCGACATCGCCCCCACCCTGCTGGAGATCGCCGGGCTCGACGCCGCACAGACGGCCACCCGCCACCCGGCCCTGAAGGGCCGGTCACTGATGCCCGTGCTCCACGGACACCCGGTGCGCGAAGGCATCCTCAACGCGGTGGAGTCGATCACGACGCTGGACGCCTCGTTCTGGTTCGAGTTCGCCGACCCCGAGGCACCCAAGCGCATCGCCTCCGGCGACCTGCGCCCCGACTGGAACAAGCGGGGCTTCCTGCGCGGCTACTCCGACCAGCGCTACACCATCGGCCGCTACTTCTCCCCCCTGAACCCCAACCGTCCGTCCACCACGCAAGCCCTGCTGGCCGAGAACGACGTCGTCCTCTACGACCGCGAGCAGGACCCCGCCGAAATGCAGAACCTGGCCGCCGACCCCGCCAACCGAGACCTGGTCGAACGCTACCGGGCCCTGCTGGAGAATCTCATCGACGTCGAGATCGGCACCGACACCCACACCTGGGTCACCGAACGGCCCCGGCTGCTCGGCTGGCCCACCTGGCACGGCGACACCGACCACCCCGCCGCCGTCACGACCGCAACCCGACACTGACGCTCCGCCGCTGCCCAGGATGCTGCTGTGGGTTGCCACTCGGTCTCGTTGGTGCTGGCGAACGCCCGACACCCGGTCCGGTGTCCTACTCGGAGCCGAGGCTCCGGAATGTCTCGGCGTGCGCAGTGGCCCACTGCGCGAAACTCCGGGGAGGGTGGCCGGTGACACGCTTTCAGGTCAGTACATGACCTGTTTCCCGAGCCCGGGAGGTGACCGGCTGTCACGATGCGGCCGGTGACGGGGACACCGGTGCCCGGGATCCTGAGCCGCTCAGTACCTCGTGGCCTAGGGTCTGTTGCGAAAGTGGATCTTGTTCGTTCATGATCACGTCTTGTGGGACGTGGAGATCTGACTAACAACCAGTGGGCCCGGCTTGAGCCGCTGCTGCCGCAGGGCATCAAGCCGGGGCGTCCGCAGGTGTGGACGCGGCGGCAGTTGATAGACGGCATACGGTGGCGGACCCGGACCGGCGCTCCGTGGCGGGACGTGCCCGAGCGATATGGGCCGTGGGATCGGGTCTACGACCTGTTCCGACGCTGGCAGCGAGACGGAACCTGGGCCAGGATCCTCACCCGGCTTCAGGCCGAGGCGGATGCGAACGGCCTGATCACCTGGGACGTCAATGTCGACTCCACCGTCTGCCGGGCCCACCAGCACGCCGCCGGGGCGGCGAAAAGGGGGACCTTCAGAAGGAGCCGCCCGGCGGAGTCTTCGTTGAGCCGGCAGACCATGGCCTCGGACGTTCCCGCGGCGGGCTGACCACCAAGATCCACCTTGCCGTCGAGCAGGGGCAGAAGCCCTTGTCCGTGGTGATCACGGCCGGGCAGCGGGGTGACTTCCCGCAGTTCGAACCGGTCTTGGAGGCGATCCGGGTGCCCCGGCTCGGCCTGGGCAGGCCGCGCAAGCGCCCGGACCGGGTGCGGGCCGACAAGGCTTACGACTCCCGCAGCAACCGCTCCTACCTGCGCAGACGCGGAATCAAGGCAACCATTCCGGTGCCCGCGGACCGGGTCCGCAACCGGCTGGGACGCGGTTCGAGAGGCGGCCGTCCGCCGAAGTTCGACAAGGACGACTACAAGCAGCGGCACGCGGTCGAGTGCGGGATCAACCGCCTCAAGCGCCACCGGGCCGTCGCCACCAGGTACGACAAACTCGCTGTTCGCTACGAAGCGACAGTGCTGGTCGCAGCCATCAACGAATGGCTGTGACCAGCACTTTCACAACAGGCCCTAGCGGCTCCCAGGCTGTCCTGGCCGTCTATCGTGAAGGTGCTGCAGCACGCTGCCGCGGCCCAGGCCATAGCGATCCGCCCCAGTGCGGCTGGGAAGCGGGCCGCCATCGCAGAGAGGCTGCTAGGTTCACGCACCGACCTGGAACAGCTTGCCTCCAGCCCTGGGTGGCCGGTGCTTCGTGCGTTCACGTCGAAGAAGGCGGACTGGGAGCTGCCATCGGGCAGTGCGTGGAACCTGAAGTCGGGGCTCGTGCTGTCGTGGGATGCGATTGCTGCGTACAAGAAGACGGACTGGAATGAGCACGCAAGGCGCGCCGACCTGGACAGATGGGCGAGTCAGGGCGTCGTCCGGCGTGGGCTCGTCCTGGGCTGCTGCCCCTGCCCGATCTATGAGTTCTACCCGCTCGCTGAGATCACTCAAGCCTATTCGTGCCGGCGATGCGGTGGTGAGAACAGCCTGATCCAGGGACGGTGGAAATCGCCGCTCCCTGAGCCGAGCTGGTACTACGAACTGCACCCGGCGGTACGTGAACTCGTCGAGAACGACGGAGACGTACCCCTGCTGGCGACCCAGTTCCTTCGAACCCAGCACTGGGCCCGCCCAGCGCTGGTGTGCGAGGAGTTCGAGGTCCTCCGAAGCGGCAGCCCGTTCGTGGAGATTGACTTCGCCCTCGCCACGTTGGACCAGGTGTGGCTCGGAGAAGCAAAGAGCGGGGATGCCCTTGGGGGCAGTCCCAAGGAGCAGAAGCGCGAGGCATGCAAGCTCATTGAGGGCTGCGTTGCCCTTGGAGTAGGCGGGCTCGTCCTGGCCACGTCCAAGCCCAAATGGTCCGATGCAACGATGAGGACGCTCCAGCACGAAGTACAGGGGAGGCGGGTTGCTTCACGCGCTACTCCCAAGATCGTTCTTCTCGCCGGTCTCGGCACGAAACCCGACGTTACTGTGCTGGACGCCTGATAAACGCACCCGAGCTTGACCGTGGTCGAGGCGCTCCGGGGCGCGCCGGACGTCGCCTTCCCTGTGCGATGCGCCGGTTTTGTGTCAGTGGGGGTGGTGTCAGTGATGGGTCGTCAGTCAGGGGTGTTTGTGCTGGTGGTGTGAGTGGTTGAGGTGGGCGTCGCTGACATGTAGGTGGTGTCGGGTGTGGCTGTCACTGTCATGGGCTGGCACACCCCCGGGTGGTTTGCTGCCGTGGAAACGGTGTTTCTGATTCCTGTGGGGTGGTCCAGGGTGAGGCTTGGCCTGGTGCAGGGGGGCGGGCTCGGCGGCGGGAGTGGAGGGTGGGGGAGCGGGATGGTTTGCCTGATGCGGTGCGTGGGGGAGTGCGTGGGGCGGCGGTCGGCCGGTTGCTGGAGCTGCGTGAGACCGGTTCGCTGACTTCGGGGCATGTCCGGTTGGCTGCGGGGGCGTTGGGGGTGTCGGAGCGGACGGTGTGGCGGTGGCTCGCGGAGCCTGTTCACGCCGATGGTGCTGTACGCCTGCCCGGCGTGCGCGCGGCGCGGGCGGACCGTTTCACCGTTACCGCTGAGGTCCGGGCGTTGCTGGCCCTGTGGGGCGGGAACGTGGCGGCTGTGCACCGGGAACTTGCCGGCCGTGCTGCCCGGCAGCCGCCTGCTGGGACTGCGCCGTCGTTGACCACATTGCGTCGTGCGCTGCGTCGTGATTTGACTGCGGGGGAGCGGGCGGGGCTTGCCGGTGGTGAGCGTGAGGCCCGCAAGCATGATGTGTTCCTGGCCCGGCCGCGGGGATGGCGGAACCAGGTGTGGGAGGCCGATCACGTCCAGGCCCCGGTCCTGGTCGATGTAGAGGGCGCTGCGCGCCGGCCGTGGGTCACCTGGTTCGTGGACTGCGCGTCGAACACGATCATGGGTGTGGCGGTCACCCCGGGGCATCCGTCGCGGGAGTCGGTCCTGGCCGCGCTCCGGGCGGCCGTGGTGCGCGAGGAGCCGTTCGGGCCGCAGGGCGGACTCCCGGAGAAGGTACGCGTGGACCGGGGCAAGGACTTCCTGTCGAGGACGGTGACCGCCGCGTTCGACGCCCTGGCCGTGGAGGTGGAGGACCTGCCCCCGTACACCCCGCACCTCAAGGGCACCGTGGAGGGCTTGAACCGGGCCGTGGAGTCGATGTTCCTGGCCGCGCTGCCCGGCTACGTACGCCAGCCGCGTCCGGGCCGGCGCCGGACGCGGCCGACGGACGAGGTGCTCCTGGACTTCGAGGACTTCACCGCCCGCCTGTTGGACTGGGTGGCCTGGTGGAACACCTCCCACCACCCGGGACCGTTGAAGGGCCGGTCCCCGCTCCAGGTGTGGGAGGCGGATCCGACGCCGCTGCGCGAGATCGGCGCGGACGAGTTGTGGACGTTCACCCTGGAGGACGACGGCCGCGTCCGGGTGCTCTCCACCAAGGGCGTCCGTTTCAGGAACCGCGACTACGTGGCGGCGTGGATGACGGGCCTGGCCGGTGAGCGGGTGCGCGTACGGTTCATGCCGCACCACGATCACCGCATCGAGGTGTTCGACGCATCCACCGGCCGCTACCTGGGCCCCGCCGAGCCGGCCGACGCTGCGACGCCGGAGCAGATCAGCGCGGTGCGTACCGCGCGGGCGGCCCGCACCCGCCGGCTGCGCCAGGACTTGAGAGCTGCGCAGCAGGACCGCTACGCCGCCCAGGCCCGGCCGGCCCGCCCTGAGCGGTTGAACACTCTCACCTCACAGGAAGCGGGCCGGGAACTTGCCGAGGAGAAGACGGCGGATCTGTCGCGGCTGGCGTTGCCGGACCTGATCCCGCCAGCCGCGCCGCCCGCCGGCTGGCGCACCCCGCCTTCCCTCGCCGCCCGCACCCGCCCCGCCCCTGCGAGTGGGCCGACCGCCGACGAGCAGCCCCGTCCAGGCACTGCCGACGCCCACAGCCCCGGCACTGCCGCCGGCGCCGACACCACCGGCGAGGGAGAACCACGGTGACCGTCCCGACCTACCAGTACGCCGACCTCCCGGACGCCTGCGTGGTCGCCACCCGCGCCCTGCTCACTGCCCGGGAGAACATCGGCGACACCGTCGCCGCCCGCGCCATGATGTGCATCCACGGCGGCGCAGGCTTCGGCAAGACCCTCGCCGTCAACACCTGCCTGCGCGAACTCGAACCCGGCGAGGACATCCACAAGATCACCTTCCGTGCCCGGCCCACCGCCCGCGCGGTGCGCTACGAACTGTTCACCGCGCTCGGCCTGCCCGGCGAACCACCACGCCACCCCAGCGAATTCGACCGCCTGCTCAAGACCGCACTGGCCGAACACCCCCGCACCTTCCTGGTCGACGAGGCCCAGTGGCTCAGCGGGGAGGCATTCGAATACTTCCGCTACCTGTGGGACGAACCCGCCACACAACTCGCGATCATCTTCGTCGGCGGCGAGGGCTGCCACACCGTGCTGCACCGCGAGCCGATGCTGTCCTCCCGGATCTTCATCTGGCAGCACTTCACCCGCCTCACCCCGAACGAGGTCCTGGAGGTCGTCCCTCTCTTCCACCCCATCTGGCAGGACACCGACCCCGCCGACATCACCTTCGCCGACGAACACGCCGCCCACGGCAACTTCCGCAACTGGGCGAGACTGACCGCCCATCTGCGCACTGCCCTGGCCCGCACGGGGCGCGCACAGGTCGACAGGGAGGTTCTGCGGTGGGCCTTCAGCCGCCTGGGATGACCGCCGGCACGGCGGCCGCACCCAACAGCCCATCGACCGAACACTGCGGGCACCGTGCGAGAGTCCGCACGCTCCCGACACCTGGCCGCCACGACGGCGCCGGCTTCCTCCGTCCGATGAGGGGCTGACGGATGACGCAGGTGATCCGGGACGGCATGTTGTCCCATGCGGTGTTGGTGGAGCGCCTCCTCGCGATCGACGAGGCAGGCCGGCTGCTGGGCCCGCACCGTCACGCCGCGGCGCACCTTGCCCGGGTTCCGGTGAAGACGGTGACACGCTGGCTGTGGCAGGCACGCGACGAACCCCCGCCCCGGACCCCGCCCGCCCGCGCGGGATGGTTGTTGAAGGCCCCCGCCTGGGACGAGACGGTGTGGGCCCGGATGGACACTCTGGTGGCAGCCGAACACGATCTGAGGCGCGGCCGGAAGCCGGGTCCCCGCCCTGCCGCGGACCTGTCCACGCCTCTGTACCGGGCCCGCCGTTGCCCCTGCGAGGGCGACCATCCCTTCGTGGCTGGCCCCGACTGCGCTGCGGCGGGCGTGGACACGCTGATCCCCGAAGCGGACGTGGTGGTCACCGACGCCCTGGAACAGACCGCCTCCGCCCTGCGGCACGTCGTGGCCGCTGGCGGCGTGATGAACATCGACGGCGCCCCGGGGACCGGCAAGACCATCGCCCTGCAGTACGCCCTCGCCCGACTGCCGCCCGGCCCGGACGTGCGCCGGGTCCCGATACCCGTGGGCGCCACGATCGCCCAGCTACGCCACGCGATCGCCGGAGCACTCGCACTCAAGGTGCGCTCCGACAACCGGCGCAACACCACCGACCAGGCCCTGGCCACCGCGCTGCGCAGCCCGCACGTGCTGGTGTGCGACGACATCCAACGGCTGTCCCCGCCCGCCCTGGAATACCTCTGCCGCCTGGCAGCCGACCCCGGCGCACCCACCACCCTCATCCTGGCCGGAACCGGAAGCACCCAAGCCCTCCAGCGGATACCAGAGCTCGCCTCCCGCATCCTGACCCGCCAGCACATCCCGCCGCTCACCCCCGCTCAGGCCCAGGCCGTCCTGCCCGCCTTCCACCCGCTCTGGGGCAGGGTGCCGCCACAGCACATCGCCCGAGCCGACGAACGCTGCGCACGGGGCAACTTCCGCGCCTTCGCCCAGATCACCGCCCACGTCATCGACGCCGTCCTGACGAACCCCCTCGGGTATTCCGGCAGCGCCCTGGTCGAGGCGGCATGCCGCCGGCTCGGGGGCATCTGAACGGCCTCACTCCAGGGCGCCGCTGTGTGGGGCGTTCATGAAGTGCAGCGTCAGTGCCGTGGGGCGGTACATCCACCGCGTCACCGTCCCGGGAACGGCACTTGAGAGCAACTCCCCTCTCCACCCAAGCCGCGGCATCGATTTACGTATGCGCCATGCGGTATCCGCATGAAATGGGCTAGGGTCGCATCATGGTGATGGGTACGGAAGAGCTCCTCAGGCTGACGGTCGCTGCGTTGATGACGCGTACCGGTGAGCGGCAGAACGTTCTCGCCGACGGCCTCGGTCTCTCGCAGGCACAGATCTCCCGCAAGCAGGCCGGCCGGCAGCACTGGTCGCTGGAGGACGTCGACGGCCTGGCCGCGCATTTCGGTCTCCACGTCCTGGACCTCCTCGCCGGCCCCACCCACGCAGTCGGCGTACTCCACGGCTCGACCCCCGCACTGCGCCCCTCCGGCGTCCCCGCCCCGCCCACCGCCCCGGCCGCGCAACTCCCCCTCGCGGCCGTGCAGCTCCCGGCCCAGCCCCCGCAGGCGCCCTCCCCGCTGACCGCTGCGCACATGCTGCTGTGCGTGTTGTGCGGGCAGCCGTGCAGCGAGGAGGTTGACGGGTTCCCGCAGCACCTGAGCGCTGAGGAGTGCGCGGCAGCCATCGCCGCCGCAACCCCGGGCCCGGCGGCGGCCCCGGTAGCACCCGCACCGGCCCCCGTGCCGCAGCAGCTCCCCGCCGCCCCTCCAGCCCCCGCGCCGGAAGCCACGGCGGAGCTCGTCGCGACGGAGCCGGCGCCGGAGGCCGAACCTGCGCCGGAGCCGGTCAAGGAGAGGCCGGCCAAGGCGGGTCCGGCGGTGGTGCGGGGGCCGCGTACGTACGCGTCCGGGACGCTGACCGACCAGATTGCCGGCAACGTCCACGCCGCTCTGCAGGAGTGCGAGGGTGACGTGGAGGCCGCCCAGGCCGCGCTGACCAAGTCCGCGATCCCCGACGTCATGAAGCTGTTCAAGGAATCGCGGGTCGGGGGCCGGTACGAGCATTCCGAGTTCCCGCCGACCGCCGACGTGCTGCGCAAGCGCTCGCAGAAGGGTGCGGATGAGATCTGGGAGGGCCGTCCGAAGTGGCGCAACCCCCATGTCTTCCAGGCGGCCAAGAAGGGTGAGACCTTCGAGGTGACGGCCCTGGATATGAACGCCGCCTACCTGTCGGCCTTCAAGTGCTGGCTCCCGATCGGCCAACTCAAGGAGGACACCAGCGGCGTCCACGACCGCAAAAAATCCGGGGTCCACCTCATCACCCCGGCCGAGTGGGAGCACACCGACCTGCCCAACCCGCTCGGCAACCGGATGGAGCCGGGCGAGTTGTGGGTCACCGAATCCACCCTCCGCCTCCTCCTCGACTGCGCCCGCGACGACCTCGCCGACGCCCCGACCATTCACCGCTCCCTCGTCTCCGGCGGCACCGAAGTCCTGCTGGAAAAACTCCGCCGCGCCCTGGCGGAAGTCCGGAAAACCGCTCTCGCTGAGGGCGACGAACTGACCGTCAACTATGTGAAATCCATGTATTCTAAGCTGGTCTCCACCCTGGGCGAATCCACCGCGAACCGTGATATGCGGCGCCCGGACTGGATGCACATCATGCGCGCGAAAGCATTCGCGAATCTGTGGATGAAAGCCAACAAAATCCATAAGGCCGGATTGCAGGTCGTGGAAATCTCCGGCACCGACGAACTTCACGTCATCGGCGATTGGCGGACAGTTTTCGCCGAGGGCCGGGACCTGAACCAGGTGAAGGAAAAGCAGACTTACACGCTGGGGGGTAAGCGCTGATGGCGGGTTCCGAGGACCTGTGGTCCCGCTGGGGCGAATGGCAGAGGCATGACGCCCGCGGGATGAAGGGCGGGGAGGCCCTGATCCTGGAGCTCAACCGGATCGTGCACTCCTCGGGTATCACCTCGCCCGTCACGTCCCGGCGCGGCCTGGCTGCCCGCCTGCGGTATCTCGACAGCCCCGCCGGCCGCGAAGCCCTCGCCGAACAGGGCGTCAGCACCCGCTCCCTGCGCTCCTGGGCGCGTGGCAAGGCCGTGCCTTCTCCGGCGTCCAGGGAGCGGATCGACGCGGCGTACTGGTGGCGCCGGCGGGAGAACCTGATCCGCTCCGGCTGGCTGGCCCGGCACCTCGACAACGACGGCCGCGGTCGCCGGATGGAGATCTATCCGGTCGACCAGAGTCACGTCGATTCCAAGTACAGCCGCCCCCTCAGCGATCGCTCCATCACCGTCCGGTACATCTGGCCCGACCTCGTCCACGCCTGGGCCGCCCGCAACGAGGCCATGGTCGACGAGATCTGGGACGACGTCATCACCGACCTCGACTCCGACTACGCCGCCTACGCCTACGTCTCCTCCGTCGGCATCGGCGCCTGACTCGCGGTGCTGCTGCCGCATGAGGGTGCCCCCGGCCAAGCAGGCCGGGGGCACCCTCATGCGTGGGCGTTGCGCGCATTACGCCGCTGAGGTTGTGGCGGACTCCAGCGGGACTGTTGTCCCATGTCCAACGAGGGAGTCGGACGGTTGATGGGAGGCCGGGAAGGGCTGGGGAGCAGACCGGCTGGCAGGCGGAGCCGACGGGATGGCGTCCTGCTCGTCGGTGCCGCCGGTGAACAGGATCATGAGGACGGCGAAGACCGCGGCGCCGGAGCCTATGGAGCCGACCACGTCGCCCCCGGTTCCGGGCGCCTGACCTCGGGCCTTGGCGGTCGCCTTGTAGACCAGGTACGCCACCACGGCACTCGTCACAAAGATGGCCGCGGTGAGCGGTGCGATGTGTACGTTCATGAAGGGCCTCCCCGAGGCGCCGTGGCCTGCCCTGTTTGATCCCGCCAAAGATCTCCAGCAGGGCAGGCCGGATACCGCCCTGGACGCTGATGCGACCAGGGTTTCGTGAGGTCGGGCACGCCAGCCTCTACGCGCCCGTCGAAGCGGTGCAGCGGCTCGCAAGACGTCTGAACTGCGGTTTCTTAGCAGCATCCGCACATTCAGAAAAGGTGTGATGCGCGCAAATCACCTACCGGGTGCCAAAAGTCCGTTCCTGCAAGGCAGCGAGTCGGGCGTTGTCGCTGTGGGGTTTCACTGCGAACACCATTCGACCAGAGCCCTTCACGAGGACGAGGCAAACCTGGACCAGAGTCCACAGAGGGGTGAACTTGCCTCTCGCACACGTCGGTCAGACGTACGAGCCTGCCGGCTCTGGTCGCCCTCGGCCTCCTGGGCGCAACCCCGTTGGCGTCGTGAGAGGCGAGGTACTGCCAGCTTGAGCACGGCGACGTACGAGGCGCCTGGGCCGAGCACGGCAACGCCGTGAAGCGTTCCGGCGTGGCACCCCGCAGGCTGCGCCAACCGCCTATCCCCCTCCAGAACCGCGCCGTAGGCGATAGGCGCGGGCCCACCTACGCCGCCCATGCCTACGTCCCTGCCGTCGGTATCGGCGCCTGACCGTCGCCGGGGCGGGCGGGGCTGACGCGCCCCGCCCGCCCCGGCGTCCGGCGTCCGGGAGCATCCGGGTCAGTGCCTGCGGTTGGTGACCACGACGCCGATCGCGGTGGCGAGGGCCGCGCCGACTCCGCCGACCGCCGCGATCGGGGCGGTCAGCGAAGGGTGGGCCACGCACAGGTAGCCGGTGGCGCCCAGGACCAGGACGACGACGAGGGCCAGAAGCAGCGTCTGGAGCGGGTCCGGGGCCGGCCCTTGGGGCGACGGCTGCCGGGACGGGCCCGAGGGCTGGGGCTGTGAGTCGTTGGCGGACATGAGGGTTCCCTCCCGTAAAGGCCTGCGGACGGGCCGCGGCCAGGTGTGAAGCGCGGTGTCTCCACACTTGGGCGGAAGCGGATCTTGCAGGAGTGACAACGGGCTGTTTCCGGTCAACCGGCAACATCAGGCCGTCCCGGGCGGGGTGTTCCCGCGCTGTCACCGCATGCACGACAATCGGGCAACTGCGCTGTTAGGGGACAGTGCTTGCCGGCTGAAAGACAGGCGATGGACGAACCCGAGCTGACGCCGACGGCCGTACCGCAGGAGGCCCCGGCGCCCGAGGTGACACCGGCGGCCGCCTACGCGAACGCCTTACGCAAGGCCGTGCACGGCTACCGGGCGGCCGGCGGGACACAGAAGAAGGTGGCCGCCGCTCTGCACATCTCCCCGGGGACGCTCACCCGGTACCTGAACGGGGAACGAACGGCCTCCCGCAAGACGCTCCTTGCCATACGCGCCTTCCTCGAAGCACAGCAGCCGCACCTGCCCGTCACCGACTGGGCGGAGCTGGATGAGCTGTGCGAGCGCGCCAACCTCGCCAACGGCTCTCCGGCCGTCCGGCTCGCCCAGCTGAAGGAAGAACTCGCCCGTGTGCGCGAGGAACAGCAAGACGCACATCACGTCTCCGAGGAACGCCTGAGCGCACTGGAAGAGCAGGCAGTCGACCTCACTGACCAGCTGAGGCAGGCACTGGACCGCGCGCAGAACGCTGAAAGCGCCGAACGGACCCTCCAAGACGATGTCGCCGAGCGGGACGAGAACCTGCGCCACGCCCAGGACTACACCCGCCAGGTGGAAGCGGAACTCGCCCAGCAGCAGGAGCAGGCACGACTGCTCCTGGTCGAAGTCGGGGTGCTACAGGAGCAGAACCGCCGGCTCCTCGAAGGGCAGCAGGCCGTTTCCGCCCCGGAAACGCAGCCAGACCCCGGATTTACTCCCGAGTACGCCCACCTCGTTAACCGGCACACCACAGCAGCCGAAGACGCCACCACGGGGCCGCAGCAGCACCCACAGCACACCAAACGGAACCCTCCCGAGGAGCGGACACCCACCCGGCCCCGGCCCTCCCGCCGCACCCAGGCCCAGGCCCGCCTCCGCCCCCCTTCACCGGCCTGGATCGTGATCGCCGTCGTAGTCATGGCGTTGTGCGCGTACACCGCCGTCACCGTCGTCCTCGCCGTCCCCGCGGTCCGCTACGACCTGTCCTCGACACTCGGCGTCGCAGCCTCGATGATCACCTGCAACCTGCTGGCGGCGGCACTCACCGGCTGGGCGGGACGCCCCGCCGCCCTGCGGTACGGCCCCCGACTGATCCTGCTGCCGGGACTGATCCTCCTCGCGATCGGATCGCTGATCGCCTCCTGGACCCTGGGATACGACACCTGGGTCACCCAGCCCCCCGCAGCGGACTGGTCCGCACTCCAGCTCATGACCGGCTGCGTGCTGCAAGGCGCGGGCGAGGGACTGTGCGCCTCCGCCGCCGGCGTCGTGCTCGCCACCCGGTTCTGGTACTCCGTACACGACAAGGCGACCACGTGGGCCGTGGCGGTCGGCAGCGCGATCGCCGTCACCGCATCGGGACTGCTCCTCTCCACCTGGGAATGGCGCATCGCGTTCCAGGTCCTGGCCGCCTTTGCTCTCCTCCTGCTCATCACTCTGCCCTTCCTGCCCGACTTCAGGTCCGCGCCGCTGTGGGACGAGCTCGGAGCAGCGGACTTCGTCGTGCTGGCGCTGGTCGCCGGCGCACACACCGCCTTTGCCTGGGCCATCGGCCTCACGGCCGCCCACGGCTGGTGGTCGCCCTCCGTCGTGGCCCTCGCGGCTCTCGCGCTGACCATGCTGGCCAAGGCCTCCCGCCGGCTCCGCAGAACAGAGATCCCGCCACCTCCCAACTGGATCCGCGGGACAACGCTGCTCGGGGCATGGGTGAGCGGCGCCGTGCAGTACACCGCATGGCTCTACTGCACCATCGCCCTGCAGCAGGTCTTCGACTACGAGGCATGGACGGCAGCCGCCCTGCTCCTGCTCGCCGTGCCGCTTGCCGCGCTCACCGTCTTCCCGCGGTCCTTCCCGACCCGCCTGCGGATGCCGGCCAGGACCATCGGCTTCTTCGCCACGGGCGGCGGCCTGCTGTGGCTGTCCATCGGCCTGTCCCACCCCGAAACCTTCCCCACCCCCAGCCTGACGGGAGCACTGCTGCTCGTAGGCGTCGGCACCGCCGTCCAGCGCTGCCCCCCGAACGGGCTCGGAGACGGACACCAGCGCGCGTACGTCGCGCAGACGAAGTACAGCGGAGCGCTTGCGGTGACCCTCACCGCAAGCTTGATCACCGCACACTCCCACCCCACGGCCGCCGCTTACACCGTGGTTCTTATCGTGTGTGGTGAAGCAGCCGTCGTAGTTGCTATGGCGGGCGCTCTAAAGCTGGCACGCCGACGATTCAGGAGGCCCTCGCAGCAGCCCGAGCGGGCAGCAGAGAACCGGCCCTGACCCCAGGTTCTGCCGTGTGCGACACCATCCAGAGTCAGGTCCGAGAATAGGAACCGTATAGCCTCCACGCCTCGGAACTCTGCTTACTTCGAGGGGTTCGCAGCCCCCAATTCACCCGTTTGAGCTTTTGGTATGTGGGCGGTTTTGGTGGGGGGTTGAGGGGTTGTGTTTTTGGTATTCGGTCAGGGGGTGTTTCGGTTTTGGTATTTGACGTTGGGTCGGTTTGGTGGGTCGGGAATTGATGGTTTCCCTTTTGTTGGCGATCTTTCTGGTGTAGACCACTCGCTGATGCTGGTCCGGGGTCGTTGTTACGTTCTGTAGCGTGTCGGGGAGGGGCCGGCGGGGTGGACACTCCGCCGGCCCGTGTGCATACTGCTACTGAGAGAGAGCGCGCAGCGCGACCGACACGACCTCGGCCCCGCAGGGGCCACACCCCGACACCCGGTCCTGAGACACCGTTACAGACAACCTGACAGCCCATCAAAATCCCTTCTGACCTGCTATAATTAAGCCGAAGAACCCCGCGGCAGACCCTCCCTCCGTTGCCAGCCAGCCACCGCGGACCCGCAGTCCCCGAACAACCGGGACCACCCCGCCGTTACCGC